>NZ_CP047569.1:2600625-2928750 GCF_009903625.1 Microbulbifer sp. ALW1
GCCGGTCATCAGTTCCAGGCTGCTTTTCAGTACCGCTGTATGTTCTTTGGTCAGTGAACCGTCGCGGGCGCGTTTGAGGATGGCGTCTACCAGGTCGCGGACGTGGCGGGGGATATCGGCTTCCTGCGCCTTGGGGGTGTTATCCCCGTAGACCTCGTCGGGGTCTATTTGCTTGTGGTGGTCAAAGAACTTGCCGGCGCCTTCTCCAAACGGGTCACTCTGGACCATCTCGCCCCACTGGAAATCCGGGTCGATATCGCTCGGTTTCACTTCCAGCAGCTTTGCGAACTTCATTATCGCGTCGGTATTCAACCCAATCCTGCCGTTCAGATATGACGCCACTGCCCCTTGTGAGCTCCAGCCGATAAGGTGCGCTGCCTTCTCCTGGGTTAAATCCAGGCGCTTTTTCTTGGCGTGCCAAATCTCCCGCAGGCGTTGCTGCGCAATCTTTTGCTGTGCGGTGAGTTGGCGTCGTTTTTCCATTAGCCGGATTTTATTAGCAGTGCTACTCACAGCTCTAGCTCCAATGGTATTGACTGGTAATATTACCGCTGGTAATTTTATTCGAATGAAACCGATAGAACGTGCCATCAAGGCGGTGGGAACACAGGAGCAACTGGCCCATGCGCTGGGGCTCAAGTACCAGAGCTCCATTTCTCAGTGGGTGACAGGCCGCCGGCCTGTGCCACCGACGCAGTGCATTCCAATCGAGCAGGCTACTGGCGGAGCGGTAACCCGCTACGAGCTGCGCCCGGACGTATTTGGCCCGGCGCCGAATGGCGAATTGAAGAAAGCAGGCTAAGCCGCGGTGGCGGTGAGGTGTGCTTACGAATAACGAACATTTGAAATCTCCCTTTTCCCTGATTGCCATTCTGGCACTGGGGGTGGGGGAGAAAAATTAGGCCGGGCACATGGGGATTTATACAGGGGGCGAGATGGCTGATGGAGTAATCACATTGCGGGCGGATACGTCCGAGCTCGAATCCTGGATACAGCGTGTATCCGCCGCGCTGGAAGGGTTAGCTCTTGAAGAGATCCCTGAACTGCTTCGCGACCAGGTCCTTGGCCTGCTTGAGCGCGGCGTCCCGGATGGCTCCGTACTTTGCCTGGGCGCCACAACCGCCGCAGGTGATCACGTCATTCGGTTTGGGGTTTCTCGGGATCTCGAACTTCTCGCTGCGGCACTTTGCGCAGTGAAGGGTGATGGTGTCGCTGCTCATGACAATTCCTTTGTAGCTGAGGGTTGAGGGACTTTCAGCTTACCGGGATAGGCGACACCTGCCCAGTGGTGTGACAGCCGGAGAGACGGCAAATAACGAATTAGGGGGCTCCGAAAGGAGCGGGAGAGAGACCATGGCGGTAACGCTATTTACAGGGGCGAGCCTATGAGTACCCGGATTATGTCCGAGTGCTGGCCGCTCACTATGTCACCGGCACAGAAGGCTGTGCTCATATCTCTGGCGGACCAGGCGAACGACGCGGGGGTCTGCTGGCCATCTATCGGCACCATGGCAGAGCGTACCTGTTTGACGGACAGGGCGGTGCGCAAGGCTGTGCGCGAGCTGGAATCAATGGGGATTCTGGTGAGCAGCGGCCGCTCTGGTCGATCCACTTATTACACGATCACGGTAGAAAACTTTGTGCCGCCGGTGCGGAAAAAACGTACGCGTAAGGGTGCCGAACCCCGGAACGAGGTTCCGCCCACCCCGGAACGAGGTTCCGCCCCGGAATCTCATTCCCCCGGAACCATATTCCCCCCACCCCGGAACGAGGTTCCCCCCACCCCGGAACCACATTCCGGGGACCCCGGAACCACGTTCCCCCAGAACCGTAAAGAACCGTCACTGAACCATCAGGGAACCGTCAGAGAGGGGCACGCAAGCGCGCCCTCACCGCTGGGTGAAAAATCGCCAGCGAAAAAATCTGCTCGCGGAACTCGACTCCCAAGCGACTGGCAACCCGGCTCCGAGCACTTCGCTGCGGCGCATGAAATCAACCCTCGGCTGAGCAACCTGCAGATCGTGGAAATTGCCAACGGCTTCCGGGACTACTGGATTGCTCAGCCCGGGAGCCGCGGCGTGAAGCTGGACTGGCTGGCGACTTGGCGGAACTGGGTACGCCGTGAGCGCGGTCTGCCGACTCCGCCACCGAGTAACCCAGGCAGTGCCGGAAACCCTGCCGAGCGCCGCACCCGCGACATGAGCGCGTACGACGTGGCCACGGACGAGAGCTGGTGACCGGTATGCGAACGATTGAGTTCACCTTGCCCCAGGCCTCACCACTGCTGAACCAGATTCGCGGTATGGCTCCCAAGGCGTACATGGCAATGCGGCGCGACCTGGCGAATGTGGTTTACGGGGCGCTGGTGCAGTCCGGTCAGCGTCGGCCTGCAATGCCGTTCAGTCGTGTGCACATCGAAATTGTGCGCGGCAACAGCGGCTCGCTGCCGGACTGGGATGGCCTCTACGGCGGGCTGAAGCCGTTGCTGGACACCTTCGTTCCTCCAAGCCGCCGCCACCCGCACGGGCTGGGCTTGATCGAAGACGACAACCCCAAGTGCGTTGTGTCGCTGAATGCGCGCCCAGCAAAAACCAAGCGAGGCGAGCAGTGGACGCAGATTTTGATTGCGGAGGTACCGGAGTGAACCAGCTGCCGCACCGGTGGGCCGCGGAGATTAACGCGGGCCGCCGAGTGATTGCGGATGTACCGGCAGAGCTGCGAGAGCTCACCGAGTACCAGCTGGGCTTGTTGATCGGTGCCCGGCGTGCGCACCAGCTGGACGTGCGGCTGGGGCTGGCCGGGCAGGGGACCCGGATGAAAGATTTTGAGCAGCTGAGCGACGCCGCCAAGCGCGGTGTGCGGCTTGGACTGCAACGGGAGTTTTTTCTGCGTCGCTTTCAAGCGCGGCGCGGATTGAGTGGAAAGCACCAACGGGGGAGGCGGGCATGACGAGTATCACTGAAAAACCAACGCGGAATTGGTTCACGGACAAAGAGCTGCAATGTGGCTGCAGACACTGCCAAACCGCACGTAAAGCGGGTGAGCCAGTGGGATTCAATGCGGGCGAGATGAAACTCGAGTTCCTGCTCCATCTGAATCGATTGCGTGAGTACTGGTATTGCAAGCCTATGCCGGTATCGAGTGGTTTCCGCTGCCTGTCACACCCCATTGAAGCGAAAAAAGTAACGGGGGCAAAGGCCGCAGGTTTGGGGTTTGTTCCTGGTGATCACCCGTGCGGCTTGGGGGTGGATATCCAGCTGGCTGGAGAGGACGCCCTGGAATTGCTTGAGGCGGCAGGCGCATACAACTACGCGCACGCAAGAGCTGGCATGGGTCGCCCTTTCACAGCCATCAGCCCAAACCAGCGAGGTACTTGGGGCAGTCGTTTTGTACACCTTGGGGCTAACGTCGATGGTATTGGTCGCCCACGACCGACCATCTGGACCTACTGAGTGGGGTGGTGCATGGAGCAATTGGATAAACGGGTTCAGGACGCCCTTTATGACCAACTGGAGGTTTGGGCCAGTTCTCAGCGCTACGGCAATCACTACCGCGGTACCAGTCCAATTTACGCGTGGATGGCTGGAACGGTGCGGGCGCCTCGCACTGGTTCGGTGGCACTGGTGAGCGATGCCCAGGAGCTCAAAGTGGAGCGGGCCATGGCCGCGGTTAAGCGGGAGGCTCCAGAGCAGTACCGAGTACTTAAGGCTGAGGCATACAGCCTGCTGGGTGAGGACGATCAACTCACAGAGCAGCGGGGCAGGGCGCGGAATGCGCAGATGAGCCTGCGGAGTTACCAACGGTATCTGCCGAGGGCGCGGGTGTTTCTGGCTGCGCTGCTGTTTGGCCCGCGCCAAGTGACGAGAAGTGGAGAGCTGACAGCATGAGTTTGAAGCCAACGCGTATTCCGAAGTTGCTGGCACTGGCCAAGAACCGAACTTGTGTGGCCTGCGGGATCGGCGATGACACCATCGTCGCCGCGCATTACCAGGGTTATCGCTCCCATGCGTATGGCAAGGGCAGGGGTATCAAGCCGCACGACGCTATGAGCGCGCAATTGTGCTTCAAGTGCCACGGCGAGGCCGACCGCAGCGGGTTAGCTAAGGGGCACATCGAACACAGCGCAGCGTTTCTGCGGTACATCATCGTCACGCACCTGCGTCTGTACATGGAGGGGCAGTTATTCGCCACCGACGAGGGCGGGCAGCTGCTGGCACAGCTTTGCCAGAACGCGCGCACCCTGATGCGTGAGAGCGAGGCAAACTTGCACCACACCGCCATGGAGATTGCGGAGTGTTTCGATAGCGGAGCCCTGCAGCCCATTACCCGCCGCGGTGCCTGTGTAGGCGATTTTGTGGGGGTGACCTATGCGGGTGGCTAATGGATTCGGCGAACTGTACTGCAACCGTGGTGAGCATTGGGCGGATCCAGAGAAGTTCGCCCGGGATGCTCGTGCAAAATCTGGCCGTGCCAGTTGGTGCCGTGCGTGTATGGCGGAGTACCGCCGGCAGCGTGCGGCGCAGGAGCGATCGGCTCAGCTGAAAGCGCTGGCGAAGCAGAAGCAACTACAACCAATTTTCTAAGGGTCTACCCGATGGCGAGAGGTGTTAACAAGGTGATTTTGGTGGGCAACCTAGGTGGAGACCCAGAAACCCGCTACCTGCCTAGTGGTGGATCGGTGACGAATATCACCGTCGCCACCAGTGAAACTTGGAAAGACAAGCATAGCGGACAGCAGCAGGAGCGTACCGAGTGGCACAGGGTGGTGTTCTTTAACCGCCTGGCGGAAATTGCAGGTGAGTACTTGCGCAAGGGCAGCAAGGTTTACCTGGAAGGCTCCCTGCGTACTCGAAAGTGGCAAGACCAGCAGAGTGGGCAGGATCGTTACACCACTGAGATCGTGGCCGCGGAAATGCAGATGCTCGACGGTGCGCGTACCAATGGCGAGCAATACGCAGGCCAGCACTAATGATTGTATAAGTAGGTGCCCAGCCGGCGGTGGCGCCAGCCTGTGAGGCTCAATAACACCGGCAACCGGGCCGCTCGCCTCCATTGAAGTTGATGTACTAGGGCGGTGACCGGGAGCGGTCGGGCCCTGGAGTAAGGGGGCCTCGGTTTCGCGACACAAAAGCAGAAAATAGGACAGAGCGAATGATTACAGAGATTCAAGAACAACCAATAGGGCGTTTTCCTGGGTACGAGACGTTGACTGATGTGCTGGAGCGCGCATTGCAGCAAGCCGCGGCAGGCAAAGGGAATGACCGACATGCTCAAGGGCAGCCGTTTCATGAGCAGCCAATGCTGCGTATCAGTGAACTATTGGATAGCGACGGCGGCATGGCTTTTCAGGCGATCAAAAAAATTCAGGAAGCCCGGCGGCTACCCACTAGAGAAAGGCGAGTGGCCGAGTTGCTGGGGGCAATCAATTATATTGCGGGCATGGTGATCTTGGAGGAAAGCCAGATTCCGGCAGGTGTTGCTGAATAATTCTACCTATTATTGGGCGTCAACCACGTGGTTATGTGAGAAAGGATTCGTCATCTACAAAGCGAAAGAACATCAAGAAAGAGTTTTGATCGGAGTTTGTGTGGTTACCAAGTGTTACATTGGAATCTGCTAAAAATTATAAAATTCCGATATCGTCATCTGAGTTTTTCGGTTCGGAAAGGATAAAAATCTACCATGAAAGATATATTTGATCGCTTTGGCAGTGTTATTGCCTCTAACTACATATTTGGTTCTTTTGTCTGCTATGTGATGCTTTTGGGGCAGTCGATTTTGTATCTTGATATCTACTCGTTGATTCTAGGGGAGTCGCTTGGATCTTCAGGGCGCGGGTGGCACCTTCACCAGTCTGTCTTGATCGCAACTATTTGCTGTATGGTTTCGATTCATCTTAGGTTTAGGCACAAAAAGCAATAGATTAAATTGTCTTATTAAATACCGGCGGACACGTACGCTAAACTATGAATGAAATTTCATTCGCGAGATTTTGCAGTTTGGCGGATTGGCGGTATAAAACCGCTATCTTGGAAAAGTTGTCACTGCAGCTCATCAAATGTTTTAAACCGGCTCAGCGCCGGTTTTTTTATGCCTGGAGAAAACATGAACGGACAGGAAGGCAGCGCCGTAGCCACTACCGCCGCTGGTGTTGGCATGACGCAAGTGCCCGTAAGCCCGGTACAGCTGGTGGGGTTGATCGTCGCCACCCTTGGCCTGATCTGGAATGTGTATGCAACGGTAACGCGCAACAAACACAACAAATTTGTGCGGGACCAGGCCACCAAGGCTGAGCAGCGACAAAAACCCGTTAAATAATTCAGTTTTGCCACCCCTGATTCTCCCTATTCCCCAATCCCGTTTTGGGGGTGGCACCCTACAACCACCGAGAGCAATCACATGAACTGGAAAGGCCTGGTTAAAAACGTAGCGCCCACGATTGGCGCGGCTCTCGGCGGGCCAGCTGCCGGCACGGCAGTAAAGTTTCTCGCTGACCGGTTTCTTGGTGATCCAGAAGCCGATGAGAAAGACCTCGCCGAATTGGTGCTGAATAGCAGCCCGGAACAGCTTGCCGAACTGCGCAAGCTCGATAATGAATTCCGTGTGCAGATGCGCCAGCTTGATATCGATGTTTTTGCCTTGGAAGTTGACGATCGCAAAGACGCGCGCGGCATGGCAGCCAAAACCAGCTTGACCCCGCAAATCATTTTGTCGAGCCTGTTTATCGCCGGTTACTTCGGTCTCATTTGGGCTCTGTTCTCGGGGCAGGTGGTAATGACCCCGGATATCGAAAAGACCAGCACCTTGATGCTGGGAGTGATCACCGGTGCCATTCCGATGATCCTGCAATTCTGGTTTGGATCCAGTCAGGGCTCAAAAGACAAGACCGCTCAGATGGCGGCGCAGAAACCCGGCTAATGATCAGTATCAAGGACGACTTGAATCTGCTTGACCGGAAGGTGGGGAAGATGGCACAGGGGCTGGTGGCTAGGGCTGCAGGTCCGGCCATGAACCGCGCTGTGAAAAGTGTAAACAGTGAGGCCATCAAGCAGGTGGCTGCTGAGACCAGCGTCAAGCAGAAGGATATACGGCAAGCCCACAAGCTGTATCTGGCGAGGCGCGACAGACTGCAGGCATCCATTGACGCAGCCAAAGCGAGAGCGCGAAACCTTATTGAGTATGTGCGCCCGGCCCAACGCAAGGCGGGCCACTTCAACAGCCGCAGCACGCGCGGCAAGTTCAAAGCACCAGGCGTTAAGGCCAAAGCCTGGGGTAAGTCTAAGACCTATGCGGGCACCTTTATCGCACGCGCCCCACAGGGGCAGCTGCTGGTGTTCGCACGCAAAGGCCCCGGCCGCCTGCCTCTCAAGGGCGTGGTAGGCCCCAGCCCTCGCGGCACGTTTGTAAGCCAGCGCCTGATTGAGGTTATGGAGCGCAAAGCTCGTGAGCGCGTACCCATTGAGCTGACCCGATCCATTACCAACGAGCTGCGCAAACTGAAATGACCAACACCGTGCACCCAGCCGCGGGTCCTTCCCGGGGTGTGTCGCATACGGGTCCGCAGCAGCGCGAGGTTTCGCTATTTATGAGGCTTTTTTTGGGGTGTTTGTTGTTGGTCATTGAGGGGATAACAGGGGATGGCCGAGTCGAAGCGAAAAGCCCGAAAAAAACAGAGTGAAACGCTCGCCGAGAAGGTCGGAAAAAAATCCGGCAATACCAAACAAACGGCCCCCAGCGAGGTGCGCGACTGTTTGCTGAACCAGCGGCAAATGTGCGAGAGCCTGAGTGTGACCGCGCCGGGGTTCGCGCGCTGGGGTGTGGAGCCCACCGAACGGGTGGGAAACCAGGCTTTCTACAGCGTGCGTGACGTGGTGGACAACCGCGTGGCGGCAGCCCTGGACAGGCAGAAGCTGGAGCGCCCGGACCCGGATGACGGCGATGGGTTGAACCCGGTGCTTGAGCAGGCACGACTGGCAAAAGAGCGGGCCGACGGTCTCGCATTGAAAAACAAACAAGCCCGCGGCGAGCTGATCCCGGTAGAAATTGCCGGTCCGCTGTTTGGGAAAATCGCCTCGGAAATGGCGGCGGTACTCGATGCCCTGGAGGCGAAGATTAAGCGCCGGGTGCCCTCACTGACGGCCACCGATATGGAGTTCATAAAGGCGGAGCGCGTGCGCGCGCAGAATGCGGCGGCCGATGTGGACCGCCTTCTGGATGAATTGCTAGATGAAATTATCGGCGCAGCAGACACTGGCAGTTAAACGCCACCTGCGCGCAGCCCTGCGGGTACTGAAACGACCGGAGCCGCTGCCGCTGGCGGAGTGGGCCGACAAGTATTTTTACCTGGTGGCCGAGTCAAGTTACACCACCGGTCCCTGGACGTCCGACCCCTACCAGGTGCCCATCCTAAACATGATGGGCAACGACGACATTGAGGAGTTCAACTGGCGCAAGTCGGCGCGGGTCGGTTACACCAAGTGCATCACCGCCGCCATTGCGTATTACACCGAGCACCGGCAGCGCAATCAGATGCTGTGGCAGCCAACCGACGGGGATGCTGAAGATTTTATGAAACAGCATGTGCAGCCGGTGATCCGCGATGTTCCGGTCCTGCGCAAACTGGCCCCATGGTTCGGTAAAAAGCACAGCGACAACACGCTGGACTACAAGCGTTTTTCCAACAGCCGCCAGCTGTTTGTGCGCGGTGGTAAAAGCGCCGGCAACTTTCGTGAAAAGTCGGTGGACGTCGTTTATTACGACGAGTTATCGAAATTTGACGAGGACGTGGAAGGCGAGGGCACGCCCACCAAACTGGGCGACAAGCGCCTGGAGGGCTCCAGCTTCCCGAAATCCATTCGCGGCAGTACGCCCACCCGCGTGGGCGAGTGTCAGCTGACCAAGGCGGCAGACAAAGCTGACGAGGACTTCAAACGCTGGGTGCCCTGCCCGCACTGCGAGGAGTACCAGATTCTGGAGTGGGGCGGCCCCGACGTGCCCTATGGCATCAAGTGGGACGAAGGCAAAGCCCGGCACGCGTATTACGTTTGTATCCACCACGGCTGCGTGATCGAACAGCGATCCCTGGAGTGGATGGACGCGCACGGTGAAATGCGCAGTGAGTCCGGCATGGTGACCCGCGACGGCCTTACCTTTTACCGCGACGGCGAGAAAGTGGACCCGCCGCGCAAAGCGTCGGTTTATACCTGGTCGGCATACAGCCCGCGCACCACCTGGGGAAAAATCGCCGAGGACTTTCTGGAAGCCAAGGGCGACCCCATCGACCTTAAGACCTGGGTAAACACCACCCTGGGTGAGCCCTGGGAAGAAAAGGGCGAGCGCGTGGAGGCGCACCACCTGTATATGCGCCGCGAACATTACCCCGAAGAAATCCCGCAATCTGCCGTCGTTGTGGTGGGTGGCGTGGATACCCAGCCCGACCGGCTGGAGGCCAGCGCCTGGGCATTTGGTCCCGGCAACGAGTCCTGGTTGGTTGAGCACCAGATTTTCCCCGGCGATCCCAACCGGCCAGAGGTGTGGGAGCGCCTGACCCAGTGGCGCCACGGCCGATTCAAGCACGAGAGCGGCAATTACCTGCGGATCAGTGCGGTGGCCATTGATACCGGCGGCCACAACACCGACGCGGTGTACAAATACTGCAAGCGGTTTGAAGCGGAGCGGGTTTTCGCCATCAAGGGCAGCAGTACGCCGGCGGCGCCGCTGGTGTCGCGGCCGAGCAAAAACAACAAGGGCAACGTCAACCTGTTTTCCATTGGCACCGACACCGCCAAGGAAATGATATTAGGGCGGCTGCAAATTCTAGAAATTGGCCCCGGCTATGTGCAT
Organism: Microbulbifer sp. ALW1; assembly: GCF_009903625.1. Taxonomy (NCBI): domain Bacteria; kingdom Pseudomonadati; phylum Pseudomonadota; class Gammaproteobacteria; order Cellvibrionales; family Microbulbiferaceae; genus Microbulbifer; species Microbulbifer sp. ALW1. The sequence goes on from NZ_CP047569.1 coordinate 2,610,469, forward strand.
TTTCCGGTGGACCGCGGTACCGACGAGGAATATTTCAAACAGCTCACTGGTTTTCAGCGCGTGCCGACCAAGAAAAACGGCCGCATTGTCCACGCGATGAAGGACATTCGGAAGCGGGTAGAGGCCGGTGATTGCTACGTGTACGCCCTGGCCGCGCTGGAAATTCTCAACCCGGACCTGCGCGCCCTGGCGCGCAAGCTAAAACCCCGAGAGCCAGAGCCCGCCGCGGCCACTGATGCCCTGTACTACCCACAAGAGCCCGAGCCGCCGCAGCCACGCAAGCGCCGGCGGCGCAACGTCGCCCGCAAGGTGGGCGGCATGAGGTAACGAGACACCATGACCGAACCGAAAAAAATTGTTGCCGGCGATTCCGTGAGCTGGAGCCGTTACGAAGCGGGCTATCTTCCTGCGGATGGCTGGGCGCTGGAATACCGGCTGGTATCCCTGGGGCAAAATCAGCCCATTGCCACCGTGGCCGATGGCAGCGAGTACAAAGCGACAATCGACAGCGCGACCACCGCCCAGTGGGCGGCCGGCGACTATCAGCTGGTGCCGATGATGAAGCGCGGCGCCACCGAGCGCGTCACCCTGGCGTCCCAGCGGGTGGTGGTGAAACCCAACCCCGCCAGCGGCAGTTATGACCCGCGCAGTTTTGCCGAAAAAATGCTGGATGCACTGCGCGAGCAGCTGGCGAAAAAGGCCACCACCGGCAAGCAGTCTTTTGCGGTAGAGGGCCAGACGGTGACCTATTACAGCTGGGACGAAATGGTGAAAGCGGAAAAATACTATGCCGGTAAGGTCAGCCAGCAGCGCCGACGCCGTCGGGATAAACGCACCGGCAAAAACTCCAACCGCGTACTAACGCGGATGCCATAAAGGGCCGCCCATGAATTTTTTTAACCGTATCACCGGCCGTGCTGCCCTGCAGGATCAAATCACCCAACTAGAAACCAAACTGGACCAGGTGGGCCACCAGGCGCGCAATATGCGCGGCGCGCTGCGCGCCGTGGGTCATTTCAAGGCCGCGGAAAAAAGCCGCCTGGCCGAGGGCTGGACCACCACCCCGATGCCAATCAACCAGCAGCTGCAGCAGGAACTGCACACCATGGTGGCGCGCAGCCGCCAGCTGGCAAAAAACGATCCCTACTACCGGCGTTTTCTGGGGTTGGCGAAGAACAATGTGATCGGCCACACCGGGTTTCGATTTTCCGCCAGTATCAAAACCAAGGGCGACAAACCGGACGAGCGCGCCAGCCGCGCGGTAGAAAAAGCGTGGAAAAGCGCCTGCAAAAAAGGGGGGCTGGATCACCGCGGCCGCCTGAGTCTGCAGGCCATGTGCGGGCTGATGCTCAACAGCCTGCTGCGCGACGGCGAAGTGCTGGCGCTGAAAATTCGCAGCCGCAAGATCAAGCCGTTTGGGTTCGCCTTCCAGTTACTGGACCCGCTGCTGCTGCAGCTGACCAGTGACCAGGTGCCAGGCCGGGGCGGGCACAAAATTACCCTGGGTGTGGAGTTCGACCGCGAGGGCCGGCGCGCGGCCTACTGGCTACACAGCACCGACACCACCCACGCCGATTATTACACCCTGCACGGACGCGGCTATATTCGCATTCCGGCCGAGCGGATTATTCACGAATTTCTCGACGAATATATCGACCAGGCCCGCGGCTTTCCGCTGGGTTGTGCCGCCGCCGCGCGCCATCACATGCTCGACAAGTACGAAGATGCCGAGCTGACGGCCGCCGCCATCGGCGCCAGCACCATGGGGATTATTGAGCGCGGCGAGGACGACACCGGGTTTAGTGGCGGCATCGACAAAGACGATGACGAGGACGACTACGAAGACGGCGAAGAAGAATTTTACATGGACGTCGAGGGCGGCACCTTCCGGCAGCTGCCCCACGGTGCCAAGTTGTCCACCTGGGACCCCCAGCACCCCAACGCTGCTTTCAAGGATTTTGTGAAAGGCATCTTGCGCGGTATCGCCGCGGCCCTCGGGGTGTCCTATTTCTCGCTCGCCAACGACCTGGAGGGCGTCAACTTTTCGTCCGGGCGCATCGGCGCGCTGGAAGACCGCGAGGTTTGGAAGGGCCTGCAGAACTGGTTTATCGACAATATTCTGCACCCGATTTTTAACGAGTGGTTAAGCCAAGCGCTGCTCATGGGTGCAATCCAGTTGAGCGGCGGCGCACCGCTGAATGCGGGCGAGCTGGACCGCTACGCCGACGGCGCCAAGTTTAACGGCCGCCGCTGGGCCTGGACCGATCCGCAAAAAGAAAGCGCCGCGCACGCCATGCAGCTGGACATGCGAACCATCAGCCGCACGGAAATCTGCGCGGACCGCGGGCGCGAGTTCACCGAAGTCATGGACGAGCTGCAGCGCGAGGAGGAGGAAATGCGCAAACGCGGCATTGACCCCGGCAGCGTGAATAAAGCCATTGGGGCCGCCGCCAAGGTTCCGCAGGAGCCGGACGAACCCGAAACCGAGGACGAGGAACCGGAGAACCCCGACGATGATACTTAATGAACAGGACGAACTGGTCCGCCAGATTAACGAAAGAGGGTCGCAACGTGCGGCCCTTTTTTGTGCCCGGCCGCAAGGTGGCTCCCGCGCCGACGGCGACGAAGAAGGCCCCGTAAATCTGGAGGCCCGCACCGTTGAAATGGCGTTCGCCAGCGAAACCGAAAAGGTCGAGCGCTGGTACGGCATCGAGGTGCTGATCTGCACCCCGGAAGCGGTGGACCTGTCGCTGCTGAACAACCGCGCCCCGGTGCTGGATATGCACGACTGGCACCAGCAGGTGGGCGTGGTGGATGAGGCCCGGGTGGACCCCGACCACATTGCCCGCGCCGTGACGCGTTACAGCCGCAGCCAGCGCGGCGAGGACATTCTGCAGGACATTGCCGACGGCATCCGCAGCAAGGTGAGCGTGGGGTACCGCGTGCGGGAGATGAAGCTGGTAGAGGAGCGCGAGGACGGCCCCGACGTTTACCACATCACCAAGTGGCAGCCCTACGAAATTTCCACTGTGTCGGTGCCCGCCGATGACGCCGTTGGTGTCGGCCGCAGCGCGGCCACCAGGGACCCGGCACACAACCCCCCAGAGTCCGACGACAACGCCGGAGGCGAGGCCCGCAGCGCGGCGCCTGCTGTCAGTGATTCGCCCGCAACCCCCAAACCTAAATCTGAAACCCGAGAGGCCAACACTATGGACCCGAAAGAACTGGAAGCGGCACGCGAAGCCGCACGCAAGCAGGGCGGCGTTGACGAAACCCAGCGCGTTGCCGACATTCTGGACGTTGCCGAGCAGTACAACGCCGAGCCGGAAATGGTGCGCACTTTCCTGCGCGACACCAGTAAAACCAAACACGACCTGATGCAGTCACTGCTGGAGGCGCGCGCAGACGAGCGCGGCACCCAGGCCGAAGCGCCGGAAATCGGCATGAGCGACAAGGAAGTGCGCCAGTTCAGTTTCCTGAACCTGTTCCGCGCGATGGCGTTCCCCGAGAGTGCGGAATTCCGCAAGCAGGCAGCGTTTGAGCTGGATTGTTCTGTTGCCGCTGCGCAGAAGCACAAGGGCGAGCGCAAAGGCGATCAGATGATCCCGCACGACGTACTGGTGGCCAGCCGCGCCATGGACGTGGGCGACCTGCGCCGCGCCGGGTTCGATACCCGCTCGCTGACCGCTACCCTGGCGGATACCGGCAGCAATCTGGTGGGTACCCAGCATCTGGCGGCAAGTTTTATCGACCTGCTGCGCAATCGCATGGTGCTGTCGCGCTTTGGTGCCATGGTGCTGACCGGCCTGAACGGTAACCTGGTGATCCCTCGCCAGATCGGCGGCGCCGGCATGTACTGGCTGGACCCGGAAAACAGCGACATTCCCGCCGAGGGCCTGCCCATTTTTGACCAGGTGGCGCTGACCCCGAAAAACGCCGGCGCCTATACCGAGCTATCGCGCCAGCTGCTGCTGCAGTCCAGCCCGGGCGTTGAGAATCTGGTGCGCATGGACCTGGCCGCACAGATGGCCATCGGCCTGGACAAGGCGGGCCTATACGGAACCGGCGCTAACGGCCAGCCGCGCGGCATTATCAACATGACCGGCATCAATACCGTGGACTTTGCCGGCGTCAATCCGACGTTTGCCGAAGTGGTGCAGATGGAAACCGAAACCGCGCTGGACAACGCGGACGAGGCGAATGCGGCCTATGCGATGGGGCCGGGCTTGCGCGGCTACTTCAAAACCACCGAGAAGTTTGCCGGCAGCAACGGCGCCACCATCTGGGAGCCGGGCAACATGGTCAACGGTTACGGCACCGCCGTTTCCAATCAGATGGAAGCGGGCGACCTGCTGCACGGCAATTTCTCCGATGTGATTATCGGCCTGTGGGGCGGCCTCGATATGCTGGTCAACCCCTACAGCGGCGACAAGGCCGGCATCACCCGAGTGACGGCGCACCAGTCCTGCGACACCTCTGGGCGCCACCCGGAGAGCTTCACCCACGGCAAACAGTTTACCCCGTAAGCCGTGACCGCCTAGCGCGGTAATTCAAAAAGGCCCGCCCCAGTGCGGGCCTTTTTTGTTCCCCCTTTTTTAAACGCATTTCATTGACCGCCGAGGAAAACCCCATGGCCGAGATTCAAGAACAGATTAACGAAATCACCATCACCCGCAGCACCAAAGTCAAAGGCGAATTTGCCGAGCGCGGCACGGTACTGAAAGTTGGCTCTAATGCCGATATCGAAAAAAACGACGCGCGCTTTCTGCTGCGCAGTGGCAAGGCACTGCCGGGCCGCCAGACCCGCATTGCCGAGGCCCACGCCGAGGAAAAAAAAACCGCTGAACTAGCCCGCGCAGCGCAAGCCACTGCCGGTGCTGTCGCTGGCGCTGCTGCGGGCGATATTGCCGAGCTGGAAAAGCAGCTGGACGAATCCGACGCGCAACTGGAGGCCGCCGAGGACCGCGCCGCCTCTGCCGAAGCCCGCGCACTGGATGCGGAAAAGCGTGCGGCCGAGGCTGAAAAGGCACTGGCAGCGGCCAATAAAAAAGCCGGCAAATAACCCGTGGCCGGCATTTATACCGAGCTGATCGACCCGGACCTGCCGGACTACGTCGAGGCCGAGGTGGTCGCGTCGGGGGCCACCCTGCCGGGCATTTTTACCGATGCCTGGCAGGAGGCCGCGCAACAGGCGGGCACTATTCCAGTGCTCACCTGTGACGCCGACACCGCGGCCATGATGGGCGCCACCGAGGATGCGGAGCTGCTGGTGCGCGGTGCGTCTTACATCGTGCGCGAGATACAGCCGCGCAACGGCGGCGGCGCGTCGCTGGTGCTTGAGCTGCAGTAACTGGAGAAACCGTCATGGCTCACATATCCAAACAGCTGTTGGCAGCCGTCACCATGGCCGTCACCGGCTTGCCCTCCACCGGCGACCGGGTGCAGCAGTCGCGCACCTACGCGCACCACAAGGCCGGCCCAGCGCTGAATGTGCGCCTTGGAGAGCGGCGCCCGACCAGCACCCTGTCCAATGCGGTAGCCAATGCCGAGCAGGATATTTTTATCGACATTGCGGTGGCCGGTCCCGCCGACACCATCGACGACCTGTTGCTGGACGTCGATGCCGAAATTCACCAGGCACTCATGGCGGATTACAGCCTGGGGCTGGGGTTTGTTCTGGACTGCAACCCGCAAGGCCTGAGCGAGCCCGACCTGGAACAGGCGGAAAAACCCAAGGCCGTGGCCACCAGTGCCTGGCGTTACGAGGTCCGCCACAACCGCACCACCCTGGAGACCTGATCGTGGCGAACAACAAACGCAAAACGATGACCGTTATCCCCCGCAAGGCCGGCCGCAAAGATAAACCCGCGCCCCTTGTCCCGAAAAAAACCATAGACAAACAAGAGGCCTGCACCGATGGCAAAGCTGGTTAAACGCGAACTGATCCTGGCGGCCATCGAGGCCACCTATAACACCGACGCCACCCCGGGCGGCGCTGATGCGGTGCTGGTGGAAGACGTGAGTTGGAGTTATGCCGGCGCGCGCATGGTGGACCGCAACGCGGTAAAAGCCACCCTGGGGCAGTTCCAGCGGGTTTTCGCCGGCACCCTGATGGAGGTCAGTTGCACCGCCGAACTGAAAGGCAGCGGCACCGCTGGCGAGGCACCGGAAGCCGACGTGCTACTGCGCGCCTGCGGTCTGGGCGTGGAGGTGACCGCCGGCACCAGCGTGGCGTACGCGCCGGCAAGCACCGCCCACGAAAGCGCGACGATTTATTTTCACGAGGACGGCAGCCTGTACAAGCTGACCGGTGCCCGCGGCACTGCCTCACTAAATCTGGAAACCGGCAACAAGGGCATGGCCAGCCTGACCTTGACCGGCCACGTCACCGGCCCCATCGACGCGCCGCTGCCGGTTGCAGTGTACGACGCGAGTGTGCCGCCGCCGGTTATCGGTGCGGCGTTTAGCGTGGGTGGTTACGCCGCGGTGATCAGCGCGCTAAGTCTGGACCTGGGCAACACCATCGGCACCCCGCCGAGCATGAGCGCCGCGGACGGTTACAGCGAAATCATTATCAGCGACCGCGATGTAACCGGCAGCTTCGACCCCGAGGCCACCCTGGTGGCGGCACAGGATTTTCACGGCGACTGGCGAAACGGCGTCACCAAGACGATCACCACCGGCGCTATCGGCAGCACTGCCGGCAACCGCTACCAGCTGGATATTGCCGAGGCGTATTACAGCGAACTGGCCCCCGGTGACCGCGAAGGCGTGCGCACTTACGACATTAGCTACGGCGCCGCCGGCGACGACAGCGCATTCACCCTGACGTTTACCTGATGTTCTGGCCGTTCAGCAGGATGGGCAGCGCGCGCGGCGCGCCCCTTCCAAAGCCGAACCCCAAACCGCGGCAGAACGGGACCCGCAGCGTCAACCGCGTGGCGTTGCCACCCATGCCGCGCTGCCAACCACCTAGACAACCGTGCCCGCATTGCGGGCGCTAATTTAAGAGGCCCCAATGGCACTAAGACTGAACCCCGGGCTGGCCCCCATGTGGTACCAGCCCAAAGACACCGACCCCGCGGACAGCAGCCCGGCCGCGTTTTTGCTGGAGCCGCTGACCGAGGTGCAGACCATGGAAGTCATGGCCGACGGCACCATCGACGGTGGTGGCACTTTTTACCCCAACCATGGCGCGCGCCTAAAAATGCTGGCCTGGGGCGTGAAAGGCTGGCGCAACGTGGAGGACGCCAACGGCGCACCGCTGGAATTCAAGCCCGGCGGTTGGCAACAGCTGCCGTGGAACCTTCTGGGCGAGCTGGCCAACGAAATTATGACCCGCAGTGCGCTGCGCGAGGACGAACGAAAAAACTCGCTGCCGCAATCGTCGTTGCCCGAGACCCCGGCGCCTTCGATTGCGGCAACTGCAAGTGGGGCAGACACTGCGACGACTCCAACCCCGCACCTATCGCAAAGTGGCTGATCCGCGGGGTTCTGGAATCCCGCACCTGCTTAAAGCCTATGATCACCGAGCACAGCGCCAACCTGCTGCGCCTGCACCAGCACTACCGCGCTGGCCACCTGCTGCGCGCCGGTGGTGTGGGTGACCAGCCCGCCTACTACCTGAACGCCATGGCCGCCATCGAGGCCCTGGCGGACGAATCCGACAGCTGAACCCCGAGGACCCCATGGCGGACAATTACAAGTTTGTTATTTCCGGCACGGATAAAACCCGGGCCATGTTCAAAAGCCTGAGGGCCAACCTGGGCGCCGTGCGCGGTGCCATCAATAGCACCCAGCTCAAGGTGGCGGGTCTTGCCGGCGTGGCCGGTTTGGGCGCGCTGGTGAAATCCAGCCTGGGCACCCAGGACGCGCTGGCAAAAACCGCCGACCGCCTGGGGCTGACCACCCGGGAGCTGGCCGCCTACCAGCACCAGGCCAACCTCACCGGCAGCAGCAACGAGGGCATGAACAAGGCGCTGGAGCTAATGAACCGCAACCTCGGCGATGCCGAGCGCGGAACCGGCGAAGCGAAGGAAGCACTGGCCGACCTGGGATTGACCGCCGACGCACTCAACCGGATGCCCACTGCCGAACGTTTCGAGCTGCTGGTGAACCGACTGGGGCAGGTGAGCGACCGTACCCGCCAGGCATCACTGGCGGCGGACCTGTTCGGCCGCAGTGGCGGCGACCTAATCAACATGATTGACCAGGGTGCCGCCGGTCTCGCGCAGGCGAAAACGGAAGTGGATGCTTATGGCGTGGCGCTGGATCGAGTGGACGCTGCCAAACTGGAGGCCGCCAACGACGCCATGTTTCGCGTTGGGCAAATCGGGCAGGGTCTGGGCAACCAGTTGACGGTGCACCTGGCACCGATCATCGAAGAGGTGGCAGTGCAGTTTACCAACGCGGCCAGCGCTGGTGGCGGCATGGGCGCAATGGTGGAAAAAGCCTTTAAAAAAGGTGTTTCGGTGGTGGGTGTGTTTGCCGATGGCATCCACGGCATAAAAATTCTGTTTCAGGGTTTGGTGACTTTGGGGCAGGGACTTTTTGCGGGTATGGCCAGCGGTTTCTCGCTGGTGATCGCCACGCTTAATTCTGTGCGCAACGGCCTTATCGAGGGGCTGTTCTGGCCGATCCGCAAGGTGCTGGAACTGCTGGCCCCGTTCAATAGCTCCGCGGCCACCGCGCTGGAAAGCGTGGAGGGCATAGTGGACCGCATCACGGTGAAAGCGCCTGAAGGTTTGCGCGAATTTGCCGCGGCACAGCGCGAGGCGTTTACCGAATCCCGCGAACAATTGCACGCGCTGCTGATGACCGAGCTGCCCAGCGAAATGCTGAAAAGCAAGGTCGGGCAGATTCTGGACGCGGCGGACGTACGCGCGCAGGAAATTGCGGCCAAGGCGATGCAAAGCGCCGGACTCGGCCGCGCGGCCAACGACGAGGGCGACAACGGCGTGGGGTCTGACGGCCTCAGTGAGCGCGAGCGCGAGCAGCTGGCGGCCAAGCTGGGAACCCTGAAACTGTCCTGGCTCACCGAGCTGGAGCAGCTGCAGGTAAAGCAGGACCAGGAAATGGCCCTGCTGGATGAAGCCTTTGCCACCAAGCTGATCAAACACGACGAGTACGAGCGCAGCCTGACCGCGCTGGAGGGCAAGCACGCCAAAGAGCGTGAAAAATTCGAAGACAAGAGCGGCAAAAATCGCGTGGCCTCGGTGTTCGGCGCCTTCCAGCAGATGCTGGGCGTGTCCGATTCCAGCAGTAAAAAGCTGTTCAAAATCCAGAAGGGCCTGGCACTCGCCAAGGCCGTGGCAACCCTGCCCAGCGCAGTAATCGAATCGTTCAATAACAGCGGCGGTTATCCGTGGGGTATTCCCGCGGCCACCGCCATGGCAGCCACCGGTGCCGCGCAGATTGCGCAAATCAAAAGCGCCAACTTTAGCGGCGGTGGCGGTATTGCCAGTGTCGGCGGCGGCAGTGCCATGGCGTCGCCGCCATCCGGTGGTGCCAGCCTCGCCGGCATCACCCAGTTTGCCAGCAATGACGCGGCGGCCCTGGGCAGCCAGGTGCATATCACCATTGCCGGCGACTTGGTGGGCGACAGCGCCCAGCATATTGCCGACCGCCTCACCACCTTAATTGCCGAGCAGGACCTGGTGATTATTCCCAGCGGCAGCCGGCAGGCCCAGGAACTAGCGGGGTAAACCGTGTTTATTGAATTTTTCCCCACGCGCCTGGTGACCGGCGGCGCTGGCAAGTTGCACGCGGACCTGCAGCAATACGATGTGGACGACGTGCCCGAGGGCAAAGAGCACACCGCGTTGAGCGGCTTTCGTGAAACCACTGCCTACCGCATTGAGCGGGTGGCGGTGTGTCGAACGGTGCCGATGCAGCTGACCCCGGCACAGCTTGCGGAGTGGCGCGAGTTCAAAAACAGCTGCGCCTTTGGTGAGTATTTCACCTTCGACGCCCTGGGCACCGAAGCGGCCCCGGACGATCCGCAAACGGTGCAGCTCAAGTTTAAAAGCTTCAAAGAAAAGCGCCTGCCGGGGCGCTTTTTCGAATTCAGTTTCACCACCGTGCAGACGGTGGCCTAACAACCCCTTGCACGGTGCGGCGAAGTAATGCGCAACAATTCCGAAACCTTCGAGCTGTACAACCAAAGCCCACAGCGCGCCCTGCGCCTGGTGGTGGTGATTGAGTTCCCGGTACCGGTGTACCTGGCGAGCCACGGCGATATTTCTGGCCTGCCGGCCGGCGCCCTGGGTGGCGTACTGGGCAAGGTGAGCAGCACCAGCCAGCGCCTGATTCCCGAACAGGGCCGCGCGGAAATCGGTGCAATCAATTTTGAGCTGGTGGACGTGGGCGGCGTGTTCACCGATACCCTGCGCGACCAGCTGGCCGCCGGCTATGGCATCAAGGGCCGCACCGTGCGCCTGTACCAGGGCGGCGCCGGCATGGACTGGGCCGACTTCCGCCTGGAGCAGACCCAGGTAGCGGAAGAGAGTTTGAGCTATGACCACGGCTGCTACCGGGTGCGCTGCCGCGATGTGCAGCGTTATATGCGCCAGGATATTTTCACCCCGCGCAGCACCCGTCTGGCCGCCGACTTTGCCAAGGGTGCCAGTACCCTGCAGGTGTACAGCACCGCCGATTTTGAACCCTGCCCGCACACTGCGAGTTTTGGCGATGCCCCCGGGCAGACGGTTTATTACCTAAAAATCAAATACCAAAACGGCTGGGAAGTGGTGCGCGCGACCGGCAAAACCGGCACCACTTTTACCGGCGTCACCCGCGGCCTGTTTGGTACGGTGGAATACGGCCACACCGTGCCGGCGGAAAACGACAGCGACAAGGGCATTGAGGTCGAGGAATTCATTTACCTGGAACTGCCCGCGTCCGCGCTCGCCTATGCGCTGCTCACCGGCAAAATTCTCGGTACCGCCAACAGCCTGCCCAGCAACTGGCACCTGGGGATCGACCCGGCGCTGGTGGTGGCGGACGAGTTCGAAAACGTGGGTTCGGACTGGTACAAGCCCGGCGACTACGCAAAGGGCGTGATCCTGCGCTTTGACGGGCTGACCAAAACCGACGGCAAAAAATTTATTGAGCAGGAAATCAACCTGCTGATGGGCGCCTATATGCCGGTGAATGCCGCCGGCCAGTTGGGGTTCCGCCGAATGACCGGAGTGCTGGCCGACGCCGGCACCGTGACCGATATTACCGCGGACCATGTGGTGAGCCTGGGAGAACTGCAGCAGGACCTGGCAGCGCTGCGGAATATTTTTTCCATTCAATGGGCCTGGTACGAAGCGCCGGGTTTCGACGGTCGCTTTCTGCGCTCCAATGTGTTGGCCGATGCAGCCAGTATTGCCGCCCACGGCGAGAGCAAACCGCAGGCATTAAAGTTCAAGGGCCTGCACAACAGCCGCCACACCTTCACAACCCTGAAAAACCGTTTTGATGCCCTGCGCGACCGCTTTGCCGGTCCTCCGCTGCGGCTGCGGCTGTCGCTGCTGCCGAGTAAAAACGACATTGAAGTGGGTGACGTGGTGCGGGTAACCCTGCCGCAGGTGCGCGACTACACCGCCGCCGATACCCTAGACCGCGCCATGGAAGTACAGCGCATTAGCGTGGATCAAACCAGCGGCGCGGTGCAGGTAGAGCTGTTTGGCTCCACCCAGGCGGCGGCCGCGGCAAACGACGAGGCGGCCAGTGTCAGCGCAGAGTTGCCCGACGGCTGGTACAGCACCGCCGGCACTGAAATGACCGCGGCGGGTTTGAGTATTGACGGCAGCGGCTTCCTGACCGCCGACGGCAATCTCACCGGCTCCGCCAGTAGCCGAACCATTTTTTACTACTTAGGCGACCTGACCATCCCCGCCGGTTACACCCTGACCGTGACCCAGAACGTGGAACTGCGGGTGATGGGAGTGCTGCAGGTTGACGGCACCCTGCGCGGGGCGCCGAGCAATAGCGGGTCCGGCTTCCTGGGCTCCTGCCGCGGTGGCAGCGGCCGCGCGTTGGGCAAATACGGCTACAGCGCGCCCTGGGTTGACTTCAATGGCGAAGTGGTCAGAGGTCGCAACGAAGTGATGCCCATGCTCGCCATCGACAACGACGGCGGCGACCTCGCCGGGATCCCCGACGACCTGCGCGGCAGCGGTGGGGCGCGCGGCGGCAACTCCTATAACTACCTGCAGGGCGACCGCAGTTATGAGCCCGGCGGCCTCGGTGGCGTCGGTGGTGCCGGCGGCGCCGGTCTGGTGGTGGTTGCGCGCGGGGTGGCCCTGGGCGCGGCCGGAAAAATTGATACCAGTGGTGGCGATGGCCTGCCCGGCGGCGTGGATGCCTTCGCCCCCGGCGGCAGCGGTGGCGGCGGTGCGCCCGGCGGCGTGCTTTTGATTATCGACGGACACCAGAACCCGCAGCCGGTGCTGACCAGCAGCAAGCTGGTGGCCTGCTATGGCGACAGCCCATCGAATCCCGGTAACCCGGGGCTGGGCGGGCACTGCCTGGGGGCGGCGGCGGCGCGGGTGTACACGGTACCGAAAAGCCGCAGCCCATACCCCAACTACACCCAGGACCCGGAAATAGACCCGGCGGTGCAACAGGCGATTGCTGACGCCACCGCCGCCCAGCAGGCCGCGGCCGCGGCGCAGGCCAACGCCGACAGCGCGCTGGACAAGCTGGATGAGATCGGCGCCGACGGCAAGTTACACCCCAGCGAAAAACTGCGGGTCAAACTGGAGTACAGCCGGCTGCTCAGCGAGCAGGCCGGGATTGAGGCGAGCGCCAATGCGTTCGGCCTCACCAGTGAAAAAACGGCTTATACCAGTGCGCTAAACGCACTCACCAGCTACCTGGGCGGCCTGTCGCCGACGTGGGACAGCACCGCCAGTACCACGGCAATTAGCCGCACCCTGTGGAACAGTAATTGGCAGGCGGTATACGACGCGCGCCAGACACTACTGAATAAGGTGGCCGCGGAGGCGGGCGAGCGGGCCACCTGGACCAAGCTGGGCGACCGCCCGGGCGACGGTGAGCTGCTGAATACCCTGCAGGAGTACGGCGCGATTCTCAATCGCCCACCGCGCTCGCAGGCGGTACAGGCCAATGTGAAAAACTGGGAGAAGATCTCGCAGCCGGCGGATTTTCCACTGGTGGATGTGGCCTTCCAATTGTGGGTGGACCGCGCCAGCAAGACCCTGTCCTGGCGCCACATCGGGTTCACCAGCCAGACCCGGGTGATGTGGGTGCGGTTTGAATTGGAGGTGATCGGTGCGGCGGTGACCGCGCACACGATTGTCTCCGCCAACAATACCGCCACCGGCAGCGCCGCGGCGCCAATTGCGTTTGACGGCGACAGCGCCTGTGAGTGGGGCAGCAACGGCCTCAAGTGGAGCGAGACCGTCGGGGATAGCGCCAACGACAGGACCGATATCACCCTCTCGAAACTCGATGCCAGCGTGGGCTTCCGGCTCAAAATCTATCAGCTGGAAAGCAACCGCGCGGCGGACGTCAACGGGGTTATTTTTGGCGATACCTTGATCCAATCCGGCTGGGTGGAGCTGGGTGTTGACGATCCGGTGCAGCTGTATTTTTCGGTCGATGATCAGTCCGACTACGATGTGCTGCAGATGAAAAACGCCCCGGCGGAAGCGGGGGCAACGGTCGGCGCCACCGGTGACCAGCTGCAGCAGCTGGCCGACGCCGAGGCCGCGGCCGCCGACGCGCAGGCCGACTCCAGTGCCGCACTGGCGGAGCTGGACGAAATTGGCGCGGATGGCAAGCTGCACCCGGCGGAGAAAAAACTGGCGATTCAGGAGTACAACCGCCTGCAGGGCGAGCAGGCCGGTATTGTGGCCACCGCCAACGCCTACGGCCTGACCGCGGCGCGCAACACTTACCAGTCCGCGCTGACGACCCTCACCAGCTATCTGGGCGGGGTGGGCCCCTACGACTGGGATGATATGGCGGGCACCACGGTGGTGACGCGCACCCTGTGGCGGTCCAACTGGCAGGCGGTGTACGACGCGCGCCAGGCACTGCTGGATGCTGTGGCTGCCGAGGCCGGCCTGCGGGCGGACTGGTCGCAGGTTGGCGGCAGCGGCAAGCCGGCGGACAACGCCGATGTGACTGCTGACCAGCTGGCGGGCAATGGCATCAACCTGCTGAAGCCGCGCTATGCCGGCATTGGCAGCAAATCGGCGCCGTATTACGTGTACGCGGTCAATCGCGGCAACCTGGTGGTGGATACCACCACCAAGTTTTCCGGCGATGCCAGTCTGCGCATGGAGGCGACCGATACCGACTTCTACGCCTACCTGGGCACCAGCACCTCGGATTACAACATCAAGGCATCCGGCTGGGGCCGCAGTTACATCGTGTCGGCCTATGTGCGCTGCAACCTGGCGAGCAAGTCCGGGCAGCTGATGCTGGTGGACCCGGCGGGCAACCACCACGGCGTCACCTTCACCACGCACGCCACCGCCTTTACCTGGGCGCGGGTGTCCGGCGTGATCACGCTGCCGAATTCCGGCAGCTTTGCGCTGATGCGGGTGGATAACGACGGCGGCGCCGGCTGCAATATGTGGTTCGACCAGCTGATGGTGGAGGTGCAGGTGGGCACCGGCACCGCCCCCAGCCAGTACGCGGCGCCGGGCGGAGTTGGCACCAGTGATTTCGACGACGATGCCGGCCTCGGGGAGTCTGCGACCTGGGACCAGATCGGCGGCAGCGGCAAACCGGAGGACTTCGCCAACTACGGCGCGCGCACGGATTTATCCAACGTGTCCGGCGCGGGCAATATGGTGATCGACGCCCGCGCCAGTGCCCGTATTACCGCTGAGCGCCCGGACGGGTCCTACAAAAACAGCGAGCTGAGCGCCAACGACGTGCAGCAGAGCTTTGTGCTGCAGTACATCGGCGGCCGCGGGGCCAACCTCAATCACCCGTCGTACACGCGGTTTTTGGGGTACACCCTGCCGCCGTTTTACTTTTCGCCGCGCGTCACCACCTCGATGCACACCACGGCAACGTCGCCGATTGGCGCCACCTGCCTGCGGGTGACCTGCGCGGATGTGGCGGCGTTTGGGTATCTGGATTTCCGTAATAAAGACGATGCGCTGTTCAATCTGGAGAGTGGCAAGACCTACATCATTAGCTATTGGGCGACCGGCAGTATTACCGGGATTAATTTCCGGGTGTACGCGATTGGGGCGGGGAACACCCCGGCCACAATACCGGCGGGCGGCTGGAGTGTGACCGTGGGCGGCTGGCAGCGCTTCTCTACCGCCTTGACGGCCACCGCCAGCGGCGGCGCTTTTTTACGGCTGGCGGTGAATAAAGACACCTGGAATATCGGCAGCCAGCTGTACCTGGACGGGCTGATGATCGAGGAGGCGGTCGGGGACGTAACGACACCCAGCGCGCTGCAGGAAACCGGCTCCAGCTACATCGACCCCTACACCGGCCGGCCGTTCGACCAGCGCGGCCTGCCGATGCTCAACTCCGACCTGTCGAGCGTGGCGCTGAGCGCCGTGTGCACGGCGGTGGATGCGGGCACCACCGCCACCATCAATATCGCCGCGCACACGGTGCAGTTTGGTAATTTCTCGGTGAACTATGGCTCCGCCAGCATTACCGGGCTGGGGTTCAGCACCAAGTATTACGTCTACTGTGACGACCCCGGTTACGCCGGCGGCGCGGTGAGCTACTTCGCCACCACCAACTGGGCCACCGCCCAGGCGGGGGTGCACCGGCGGCTGGTGGACTACGTGACCACGCCGGCCGATGGCGGCAGCAGCAGCGGTGGCGGCACCTTGCCGCCGGATGAGTGTGTGGCCAGCGGCATGTGGCTGCGCGACGGCCTACGGGTGGACGACGCCATGGACGGCGATGCCATCGACGTGTGGGACACCGGCGACACTGACGCCCACCGCGGCGCCATCGAGGCGATCCGCCCGGCGGTGGAGGTACCCTGTGTGCGCCTCATTACCGCAAGCGGGGCGCAGGTGGAGTGCAGTGTCTCCACCCCGGTAACCGGCCCGGACGGCGGCGTACGCAAGGCGCCGGCGGCGCTGGGCATGCTGCTGGGGGTACTGCACGGCGACGCGCCGCTGGTGTGGGAGCGGGTCACTGAGGTGGTGCCGATCGGCCCGCGCACGGTGTACCGGCTGTCCTGCGGCAACATCAGCTTTGCCGCGGGGGTGGACCCGGCGCACCGGGTGGTAACCCACAACATCCGCTACAAGCCCTGATCCCCTTACTTCTCAACCCAAACACCGCCGCGGCCAGGGAGCTGTCGGCCGCGGTGTTCTATTGCCTCAAGGAAAGTAATCGAGCAATGACTGTGAGCAATGTGACCTATGAAAACGCCAACGCCGAGGTGACCGGGCTGCAGCCCGGCCAGGTGGCGCTGCGCATTACGTCCGGGGTATTCACCGGCGAATTGATCCGTGTGCAGGTGCTGCGCATAGAGGAGGACGTCAACAAAGACGGCAATGTGGACCAGCTGAACCTGAAAACTACCGGCGCCGTCATCAATGCCGACAACACCGTCAAGGTGACCGCCGGCGGCCGCGCCATGGAGTGCCCGGCCAAAGTGGACAGTATTCTGGTCGCGGCGATTGCCGAGGGCACTGTGGACCCGCTGGTGCGCCAGGCGGAAGTCACCGGCGAATGCGTGTACCGGATGCTTAATCTGGCGGTTTCCATGCAGGCGTGGGAGTCGATCCCCAGCGCCAGCTAAACGCCAACCACCAACACACCCGAAAACAACCGAGAGAGAAAAACCTATGCCGAAATTTAAATGGAGCTGGACCAAGGGCGTCGTGGCGCTGTTTCTGGTGATTTTACTGTGCGCGCTGGTGGCCGAGCGTGCCGACGCGCGCCCGGTGGTGAGCCTGGGCCACACCGCGCTCAACAGCCACAACACCGTGGGGGAAATCGGCTGGCAATTTGGCACCGCCTATCAGTGGGAAGTGGCGGCCACCGCCATAGGCCGGGGCCACACCGACCGCGGCCCCATCGACCGCAACTGGGCCTACTCCGTCAGCCGGCGGGTACAGCCGGGGTGGTCGCTACTGGGGGCAGAAAATTACTACCGTCTGGGCGTGGCCTATGTGGATGGCTCGCCGCTGGTGGGGGATATCAATTACCGCTTGGGCGTCGGGCTGCATTGGGGTGTGGTGGCGCTAGAGTATTTACATTACTCAAGCGCAGGAATCAATGATCCAAATACAGGTATTGATGGGATCCAGATTCGGGTCTTTTTTTAATTGTAGCAAGGTGGTGCCAAGTCCAATTGGAGCATTGGCACCCAGGGTGTTAAGAAAATTTAATTACAAACTTCCGTGAGTAGTTTTCCTGCATATGGAGGGTAATACACGCAAAGGTCGCCATTACCAAGTGGTTCAAAATGTGGTCCTGGCGCAGGAAGAAGCGGAGCGTAGACAGTGCAAGTATACCCACCAAACTGTGCGGTCCCATCGACAACTGTGCCGCCCCAATGGTCTACATATTCATACGTGCACGTTTCTTGTGTTGTTTTAGTTGACCAAATTGGAGTGCCATCTGTTTTATAGATCACAAGGTTGCCGTCGTTCTGCATTCTCAGCTTTGCAGGATCATTTACATGGGTATTTGACGACCACAAAGCACCACTGGAAGTAGAGTAAATTACAAAATTACCATCCCACTGCATAACAGCTCGGGCACTAGGCTTACCAGTAGTCTTTGACGACCACAGCGCCTCTTTTCCTGAACCTACCTTTTTATAAAGTACTAAGTTTCCATCGTTTTGCATGATGAGGTAATAGTTACCGTTCGTGGAGGTGATCCTTTCACCCGGTAATAACTTTTGACCTTTTTCTAAGCTATCTCCCGCAAAAGCGGATGCGGAAACGATGAGCATCAGTGCAGCAGCCCATTTCACTATGACTTTCATTTACTTAGTCCTTATGTGTTGGAAAATTAATCCTCAAAATATAATTTTGAAGAGAAAAAATACTATTTTATTTTCAGATTTATAGTAAAGGGTTTTATTTTTCATGTGTGTGAACTTTTTTGTGGATATTTTTTTCAATGCCCCATTTTTGTAATGGCCTGTAATAGCTGCAGCCAAAATCAGTGTTGACAAAATTGTATGAGATGGAATTTAAGAGGTAATTGGTACGTTCGTTCTCGCTTTGTCTGGTGCTATGTCGAAATCCATTTCTTGAGAGCGTTACTAAGTTTGATAACTGAAGAGAAGAAATGAAGCGCCCTAAATTCAGGGTGAGGGGCGGATATTCTCCATATTACGTCAATACTGTATAAATATACAGTATTGGGTTAGATTTATTCCCGCCCCCATTGGCGCGCCCGGTACCACAAAAAATGAACAGCGGGCCAAATGTGCAACTTGTGCAAAAAGGTTGCATATCTGAAACCGCTGGTAGGGTGGCATCAACCAATCGAGAAAGGAGTAATGGGATGGGACAGGTTGATATTGTTGAGTGCGCCGAAGAGGTGCGGGAAGTGCAGCAATTCAGTGAGGGTATGCTATGGGCGCTACAGTGTCCTAAGTCGGGACCACGAAAATTGATGATCCAGGCACTTGTGGGGGAGGTGAATGCGCGTCTTGGAGCTGTTATACATCGCCTTGATGAGGGTGATCGCGAAATGAACAGTTAAGATTTGGCTACGGGCAATTTTTCACCTGAGTATTCGGTAGGCGTAGTGCGAACCACGGGCAGCATCATCAGTGGTTCGCCGCAGAGGGAAGGGTCGCAATGGCTGTCTATCCATACAGTTTTGCCGTCATTTTCCCTTGAGGTATTA
Source organism: Microbulbifer sp. ALW1 (assembly GCF_009903625.1). Classification (NCBI taxonomy): domain Bacteria; kingdom Pseudomonadati; phylum Pseudomonadota; class Gammaproteobacteria; order Cellvibrionales; family Microbulbiferaceae; genus Microbulbifer; species Microbulbifer sp. ALW1. The sequence continues at coordinate 2,629,294 of NZ_CP047569.1, forward strand.
TGCGCCTCATAAACTGGGTAAATATCTTTGCAAATCAATAGGTTAGGTTTCTGTACTGCTGGGTCTGGGGGTGTGGTGGTCGTCGGTTCAAATCCGGCCACTCCGACCATTATCTGAAAAGCCCGCTTATAGCGGGCTTTTTTGTTTTTCCTGCTTATCATTTCGCTTTACTAGGCTTCTCCAATGCCCCTGTACATATGGGGGGTACCTATTTTGGTATTTGATGGTAATGGTTGCTTTGCCGGAGCTGTGTGCTGGCATTCTATTGGGGCGGGGTATAGGGGATTGTCGGGGCGGAAGAGTTAAGATTCTAGCTTTCGATGTCAGATATGACCTGATCAATCAGCGCCAACAACTCTGTGTCTTCTGACGCTTTGGATTCCAATTCCGATGCAAGAAAAGAAAATTGGGCAGCGTTTAGTGGGAGGTTCTGGTATCGCAGCACGGTTAGGCGTTGAATTATAAAAGCTCTTTTCTTTGCATGGCTGTCCAGCGATTTTGAATTACTTACAAGGCCTGCTGCTATCTCGGAAAAAAGCTCATTAACTGAAAGTTCGGGGGTAGCATTGGGCGCTCCTAGTTGGCCGGCGCTGCGTTTTCGATTCTTGCTCGTTATTCCAAGTGCGGCACTCAAAGATGTGAGTGCTTGTGATGGTGCAATCCTGCTCATATTGACCCGATGGTTTCTTTTGCGCTGAGCTGAATGCTAGCAAAGAAGCTTTTTTCTCGACAGTCCTCTGTACGTATCCCTTCCGCATCCGATTCTCTCCAGACTGCTCATCTTTGTGACACGCGTCACATTTTTTGGTCTTTTGTATCTCTTGCCTAAAACTTTTCGCCTGCGTTCCGAATAGGCCTCAAGCAATAACCAAATAATCAGAATCAGGGGCTACCTGCCTGCCATGCAGAAGCGTGCTGCTGGAGTCGGAGCAGCTGGATCTCTCGCTTGACCATGGGACCGCACTATGACCGCTGTTATTACCTCGAATGGACTGGGCTTACTGAACTCCTCCGCCGATATCCTCGGGGCCTTGGGGCAGAATGGCCAGGCTAGCTTAGGACAGGCAGGGCTGAACAGTTATGTAAACGCTGCGAGCGGTAACCTATTTGTTCGTCAGGCAGACGAGCTGTTGATGGGCTTGGGGTTGGATGCAGGTCTGGTACGTACCTACAACAGTCAGGGCAGTTTTACTGGCGGTATGGGTGATCAGTGGCGGCTGAGTGCCAATCGTTCGTTGGTTATTTCAGGTGATCCGGTTAATGACCTGGAGAATGTCACTATTCGCCGGATCGCCGGCGACGGCTCTGACATTACCTTTACCTACGATGCGACCTCTGGCGAATTCGTCGCTAAGGAAGGGAGCGGTGCGCACGATGCGATCCGCTATGACGCGACAAATAATGCATGGGTGTTCACCGCCGATGACGGTGCGGTAACGGAAACCTATAACGCATCGGGTCAGCTCACCAAGATGTCGGACCGTGCTGGCAATGAAATCAGTTATCAATACAACGCCAACGGCCAGCTGGAAGAGATCCTTCTGCAAGACGGCCAGAAAATGGTGCTGCATTACAACGCCAGTAACCAGCTGGAATCGCTGGAGACGCGGTCAAGCGGCGAAAATCTGGTACAGGTCTACTACAGCTACGATGCAAATGGTCGCCTGGAAACGGTTTCCATTGATTTGGAGCTGGGGGCTGACAACAGTATTGCCGATGGCAAAGCCTACACCACCACCTATAGCTACGACGGTAGCAGCAACCGTATCGCCACCATCACCCAGAGTGACGGCACCACCGTCAGTTTTGACTACGAACTGATCGACGGCAAGTATGCTGTCAAAACGGTCACCGATGGCCAGAACAAGGTAACCACCTACAACTACGGCTTAAGCGATGCCAACGGCTCGTATACCGAAGTTGTTTCCCCCCTGGGGGAAAGCACCAAAATGTACTTTAACAGCGCAACGGGCTATTTGGAGCGTTTGGAAAGCCCGGCTGTTGATGGGCAGCGCCAGGTTGTGCGCTATGCCTATGACGCTGACGGTAACCTTGAGCATGTCATTGATAACGCCAACAACCGCATAGACTATCGATATGATGCCAGCGGTAACCAAACGGCTGTGCGCGATAGTATCGGCAACACGGTTACCCGTACCTATAGCTCAGAAAATCAGCTGCTCACGGAAACCCGCTACCTGGTGGCTGATCCAGATAGCATCGATCAGCCGGGTGCCCCGAGCGGTGCGCAAACCAGTCGTTATATCTATAACGCACAGGGCTTGTTGGCGTATACCGTTGGTGCAGATGGATCAGCATCGGCATTTGATTATGACGGGTTCGGGCAGCTTTCTGATACCTGGGTAATGACGGATGACCACTATGATGTATCGGGCCTTGCCGATGATGAGGCGCCCAGTCTTGCTGCAATGGATACGTGGCGCTCCGGTCTGGATCTGAGCCGGGCTCAGCGAACCACTCTTACTTATGACTTTCGCGGTCAGCTGCAAAGCAGTACTCAGTGGAATACCCTGGATGCTGCAGGCGAAGGCGTCGGAACGGCGGCAACCAGCTACTTCTTCTATGACCAAACCGGGCAACTGATTAAGCAGGTTTCTGCCGAAGCGGAATCTGCTAGCGCTACCGCTGCTGCTGTAGAAACGGATTACGCCGCCGTTTACAGCTACGACGGTATGGGCCGTGTAACCAGTGTCACCAATGCAGAAGGCAACCAGGTTACAACGACCTATAAAGACGGCCAGAGCACCATTGAAGTACAAAATGGACTGGGTCTAACCACCAGCTCTGTTTATGACGCGCGGGGTCAACTAACGAGCGTTACCCGGAGTGCCGGTGGTGGCACTGAGGACTATGGGTCCAGTCGTTATTATTACGATGACAATGGCCGCTTGCGCACCAGTGTGGATGCCGCAGGTGCTCGTAGCTATCAGTTTTACAACGCGTTGGGTCAAGTTGTTTACAGTGTCGACGCGAGCGGCGGTGTTACCGAGTTTAAATATAACGATCAAAACCAGCTTGAAGAGCGCATCGTATTTACCAATACCGTTGATGCGGCTACGTGGTTCGATGAAGGTGCCCAGCAATACTTTATTACTACTGCGGATTTTGAAGGGAACTTTAAACCCACTACAGATGGCTTGGATCGCAGTGTCAGCTTTACCTATCTGGATAATGGGTTGTTGCAGACTGAAACGGCGGGCGTAGGTGATAATCCGGTCGTCACCACCTATCACTACGACGGTGCAGGTCAGTTACTCAGAACGGAAACCAGTGCCGATGGCGTAGGTACCGATGGAAACCGTGAAAGTCGCTTTTTCTATGACAGTGTTGGGCGTCAGCTGGGCACGGTCGATGCAGAAGGCTACCTGATCCAGAACCGCTACAACGCTGCCGGGCAATTGGTGCAGCAAATCCGCTACGCCACTCAACTCGACAGCGCCGACGCCTTTAGCGAGAGCAATGACTTCAGCGCACTGCTCACTCTCGTGGGTACCGATGCGCAGGACCGGTCCGTCCGCTACTGCTACAACAGCAAAGGGCAGCTCAGTCACGAAATCTCCCACCAGGGTTACGTCACCCAATACGAATATAATCTGAGCGGCCAGCAAGCCAAGGTCACTCAGTTTGCCACTGCGCTCAACGCTGGCCAGTTGGCTGCGCTCACTGACATCAGTGGTGTCACCCCGACTGCAGATGCCGACAAAGACCAGTGGATCAGCTATAGCTACGATCATGCCGGGCGCCTGCAGACCAGCCGCAATCACCGTGGGCTATATGTATTCAACCAATACGACAATACCGGTAACCTCGTTCAGGTCACCAGTTACCAGATCGATAGCAACGGTGATGCTGTCGACACTGACGGGGATGGTCAAACCAGCGACAATATCCGAAACCGGTATCTGCGCTACGATGCCGCTGGCCAACTAACTGGCGAGCTAAATGCGCAACAGTTGGCTGATATCGCCGGAACGCTCGGTATCACCCTGAACAGTAATGGCGCGACCGAATTAACGAAAACGCAGCTGGATACGGCAATTGACACCCACAATCAAGGGGTGCGTCATATCTATAGCAGTGCTGGCCGCTTAATCGAAAGTCAGGATACCCAGGGTAACAGTACGCACTACATCTACGATGAGCGCGGTCAGCTTGTCTACCTGATTGTCGAGGATGCGCAAACTCAAAAGGCCAGCGTTACCGAGACCCGTTATAACGTCTTTGGTGATGCCCGCAGCAGCCGCGGCTATGCCCAGAAATTTGATCTTAGTGATGGACCTACCAATAGCGCACTCAACAACGCACTCGCAAACGCGCAGGGCGCAGTAACTGGCGAGCTGGAGTCGCTTGTAGGCGGCTTGGCGGACGATGGCCGCGACCGTGTAACCAGCTATCACTACAACACCCGTGGCCAGCTGGCGACCGTATTGCGTCAGGTTATAGACAGCCAGAGCCAGCCCGCGTCGCTGACCACCACCAATGACTACACAACCTGGGGCGAACTGAAAACCGTTACCACCGATATCGGCGCGATCGACCAGGCGGGAAGTGAAACTCGGGTCAGCAAATTTACCTATGACAATCGCGGCCTCCAGCTCACTAGCGTGCAGGATTCCGGCGCGTTACCTGCGAACCTGAATATCACCAGCAGCCAGGAATACGATGCCTTTGGTCGTGTCACGCAAGCCACCGATGCGCGTGGCAACACCAGCTATTACGACTATCAGGACCAGGGTCGTACCGTTGTGGTCACAGATCCGCTGGGCAATGCCGCTACCAGCAGCTACGACGCCTTCGGCCGCGTACTCACCACCATCGACGCTCTAGGTCAGGCCACCAGCTACGCCTACAGCATCGACGCCGCGACCGGCGAACAGACCACCAGTGTCACCCTGCCCGGCGGCATCACTACCCATAGCACTAGAGACAGCTTCGGCCAGATCCTCCGCGTCGTGGACGGGGAGGGCAGCGAGACGCGCTTTGCCTACGACCTCAACGGCAACCTCACCCGCAGCGAGCAGACCATTGACGGCCAGAGCATCGTCACCTCTGAAAACCAATACAACGCCGCCAATCAACTGATCGAAACTTTCGACGGCGAGGGGCGCAAGGTTCGCTACAGTTACGACGCCAACAACCGCGTACTCACTCAGAGTATCGACCCGGATACTCTCAATCTTCAGACTCAATATGCCTACGATGGTTTTGGGCAAACGGTTACCGTCACAGACGCCGAGGGGCGACAGGTGGCCACCAACTATGATGCGTTGGGTAATAAAACACAGGTAATCGTCGACCCTGACGGCCTTGCCCTGACAACGACTTATAATTATGACGCCAACAGCAATGTTACCAGTGTCACCGACGGCAATGGAGACACTACTTACTACGCCTACGATGCGCTGAATCGTTTGCGTTTTGTGGTAGATGGCAACCGGCATGTACGGGAGACTGTTTACGACGCGTCGGGAAATGTGGTGCAGAGCAAGCAGCACGAAGCCGCACTTCCAGTTGCCGTTAGCGACCTTTCGGAAAGCAGTATTGATAATTACCTGGGAGGTATTTCTGCGGATAGCGTCGCACAATCCACGCGCTACTTTTACGACGCCGCCGGCCGTCAGCGCTATAGCGTTGATTCAGCGGGCTATGTGATTGAAAACCAAATCGATGAGCTCGGCCGGGTGACAGGAATCCATAAGCACGCCACCCCGGTGGATGCTGGATTGGATGATGTCGGCATCACCAGCGCGATAGCCGGTCTGCAAAACAACCTGCTGTCCGAAAATTTTTCCGGGGATTTAAGCCAGAGCTTCAAAGGCAATTACATCGATGGTCCGGATGGCGTTGTGGATCAGGTCGACGGTCGCCTTGTGTTTGTACATAAGGACGCCGCTGGCGCCGGGGATGCCTGGCCCGAGATTGAGACACAAAAGACCTTCCGCATGGACGGTGAGGTCGCGGTCAAGTACGAGATTACCACCGGTGCAACATCAGAAGATGCCTACCTGACAGCCGGTATTAAAAACGATGGTCAGGGAAGTAGCGTCTACCGTCATGGTGTTTACTTCGACGGTCAAAACATCCGTGCGCACACCATTGAAGCCGGCGTACACGGCTATGTAGATCTGGGTAGTGCAGGCGCGGATACCACTTATATCGTGGAGCAAGAGGTGGTTGGCAACACTTCTACCGTTTACGTCTATACCAAGGGCACGACCCGAGTTTCTGGTTGGTCCCACAGCCTGCAGGTCGATGAAAACACCTGGGGCACCGTCAACTTCCGCGCACACGGCTGGCAGACCGAAGGGGCCCCTAATACAGAGACCTATCTGGACAATCTGGTTCTCTACAAAAAGAACACCGAGTCCCGCAGCACTTACAGCTTCTACAACGACAAAAACGAACGCCAGTTTGTTGTGGATGAAGCGGGCTATGTCAGCGAGTACCGGTATGACGCCAACGGTCGTGTAACGGAGGTTACCCGCTATGACTTTACGGTGGATGCCCGGGTTCAGAATACCGCCGGCATGGCGGCACTGATTGCCGCCAGCAACCCCGAAAGTACATCCACCTACACTACCTACGACGAAGCCGGTCGCGAGCGCTTCTTTATCGATGGCGATGGCTATGTCAGCGAGACTCTGTACGACAACTCGGGCATGGTGGTAGAGCATAAGCGGTATGCGGAGAAATATTCTGGCTTCGGATACAGCGATGCCGAGCTGGCAACATTTACCTCCGGTCAGTTTGGCAGTGCTGTCTTGTCAAATAGAAGCTTCTACGACGCGGCAGGGCGGACTCTGTTCGAAGTCAATGAGGCTTTGGAAGTTACAGAGTACAAATATGACAATACCGGAAAAGTATCCCAGGTAATTCGCTACGAGGCGATCGATGGGGCGGATGCAAGTAGCGCTGAATCCATTCGCGGCCAGGTAGATTTACTCGCCGTTACCGCCTTCACGGAGACCTACAAATACGATAGCGCCGGGCGAAACGTATTGTCCATCGACAATGCGGGTGAAGTCACTCAGCGCTTGTACAACAACGATGGTACCGTGTCTCGTATATCCGTATATGCAGATAACATCACTAGTGCGCAACTTGATTTTGATGCAGATGGTATTTTGCAACACCTGCGCGATAGCGGGAGTGAGCGACGTGATGATTTCAAGTTCTATGACGAAATTGGTCGAGTAATATATGTTCTCGACACTGAAGATCGTCTCACGGAGTACCGGTATGATGCCTTTGGCAACATCGAAGATACCCTCACGTATGGCTCGTTGTTGGTAACACGGGTAGATCCCGAAAACCCCTTGCTCGCAGACTTGCAAAGCGCGCTGGACAGTTATCCCTATGAAACCTCTGCGCGGAAAACCAGTTCCGAATACGATTCCTTAAATAGGAAGCTCTCTGCAACAGACGGTGAAGGTAACACCGAATATTTCCGATACGATGCATTCGGGAACCTGCAATTCTATACAAACAAAGCGGGTTCTTACGCCCTCGATCCCCAATATACCTGGGAGTATGTATACGATTCGAGAGGTAATCGTACCTTCGAATATTCTCCTGAGGTCGAGTTCTATACTGCCGGCCATCAAACGGTAGATGGTGAGCTTGCACTTTCCGAGCAAACGACAAAGGTCCAGGCACAGGTCGTCACCGAGACAACCTACGATGCCTATGGCCGCGTAGTGGATCGAACAGAAGGTATCATGAAGCAGGGTGAGGGGTCGCTGGATCACTCTTTCGCAAGAACGACCACATACGGATATGACAATCGCGGAAATCAGATATCCATAGATTATCCAATGGTAACGGAAACAGCGTCGGATGCCTCTATTATCGGTACGCCCCGCGTGGAAACGCTGTATGACGGGTTTGGCCGTGCAGTGGCAAACAAGAATGTGCGCGGTCACGTATCATACAAACTGTACGATAGCGAAGGTCAGGTTAAGTATGAGATTGATGCAGAAGGCTATGTCACCGAATATGGTTACGATTTTAAGGGTAACCAAACGTCCGTATTGCGATATGCAGAGCGCTGGTCGGGTATAGGGGCGCAGGGCTTTAACGAAATTCAGCTGGCGGATCTTGAAGCGGATCTAGCTGCGTCAGAATATCTCGATAACGACGACAATCGGACGTTAACGCGTCTGTTCGATGCGAGCAACCGAATCACCGAAGTTATGCAGGAGAAAATCGAATATTTTGATTCGGCTACAGGTGTTCGAAAGATAGGGGCACCAACAACCAAATATACCTATAACCAGTATGGTGAGCTTGCGCTCGAGCAGGTGAAAATTAGTGGTGACGATTATGTAGAGGGGGAGGAAGACAGCAATCCGCTCTATTTGTCGACTTATCACTATTACAATGATAACGGCGAAAGAGTGCTTACTATCGATCCGGAGGGATATGTCACCAAATGGGACTACAATCTTTTTGGCCAAGTATCGTTAGTTACCGAATTCGCCCGGGCGATCGATGTCTCCACAGGGCTGGATATTAATGAAAAGCCAAACGATCCGGCACCGGTCTATTCGAACAGTCCGCTACCTTCCGGATATGACAGAGTTACGCAATATCTCTATGACAATCGTGGTTTGCGAACTACTGAGAGCCGATTAAGTCTAGCGTTCCATAGCTATTCCGAATCTGTAGCTCTTACATCAACATCGAGCGGTGCAATACATACGCACACAAAATACGATAGCCTGGGGCGGGCCTTTCTAACCGAGACCGAGATAGGTCCAGACGAAACTCTAAGCACTACGCTTACATACAACACTCTAGGGCATGTGATTTCTACCGAAGAAACCGCTCGCTCTGTCATTGCCGATATATCTGATGACAGTACTTTCTCAGGTGTGGCTTCCGATTATGATATTGCCAACGAGGCTTTGCTGGGCACCGATGCTAACGGCGTGCTTGACGAAGTTATTCCATTTACGGCCTACCAGTACGACATTTTCGGAAACGTTGTTAAAGAGCACGTTTACGCAGAGTATAAAAACCCGGAAATCGACAATACTTCGCATCAAGACAAAATTTCATTCTACGCGTACAACGAACTCGGACAAAAGATTGCTGAAGTTCAGGCCAATGACAGTGATGGTCAAAGCAATGCGACGACCAAGCGTTATGCCTACGACTTAGCGGGTAACGTACTCGAAGTCTCCCAGCAGTATTCCAATAACGGATCCGCAATCCCGCTTCTAGCCAAAACATCATACGAATACAACAAAAATGGGCAGCAAATTACGACTGTTGTTGACCTGAGTGATTCTGCCCAGTTGAACTATGGGGATCAAACCGTAGGTGATGAGCGCATTGAGGTAGATTACAACGCGTTCGGTGAGGTTAAGGCGCGCGGTGATAACCGTGGCAGCTTTCAGGAAAGCTTTACCTATAACGATGGTGGAAACCTCGCGGTAGGCACCGATGCCAAAGGTAACCCCGTAGAGTATTACTACGATCTCTCCGGGCGTTTGACAAAAGAGGTTTCACGGATTGGCGGTGAGACCATCTATCGCTACGATCGTAATGGCAATGCAGTCGAAACCCAGTTGCAGTCTCATACACAAAATTTCTCATTGGGCGTTGGCAACGAGGTCACAGTCGCCAAGCTCGTTAAGAAATCCTTTGACCGTTGGGGTAATACCTTAACCGTTACTGACGGCGGTGGCACGGATGCGAATTCGGCCAATACCACGACCTATATGTACAACCACAATGACCAGGTTGTATTCGAACAGAAGGCGATGGTAAAGGTTACCGGTGCAGACGGTGAAACTTGGGAAGAGGCACCGATTATCAGAAGTTACTATGACAAGTGGGGTAACTTAATCGCTGTCTCTGATGCGCGGGAAGACGGAAATGTAGGTACAGCTTCAATCGATGAGCTGGACTACACGCATTTTTATCAGTACGACAAGTTTAATCGCCTGGTGAAGGAGATCGATACCGGCGGGAACGAAACGCACTACGCTTATGACGTTTTCAATCGTCAGGTTGCAAAACAGGATGCGCTGAGCAAGATTGCCATAACGGAGTACGATCGACTCGACAATATCACTCGCCTGGCGGATCTTCGTTATGACAATAATGATGCTGCCTATATTCAGGAGATCATCAAGCATTCCTATAACGAGTTAAATCACCAGATCTCTACATCAATTGCGCATAGTAAATCTAATCAGGATGGCAGTACGGTATTTGCTACCTCGCTCACCGATTATGATGTGCGCGGTAATGTCGTGCGGACGCAAAGTGCAGAACACCTAAATGGTGCCGAGGATGGCTACCAGGGCGTGGTGAGAGTCTACCGTTTTGACGAGCGCGGTAGAAAAATTCTGGATCAGTACGGCTATACACCTGAGCTTGATGCAGATGCTGGAAGTCAAACCTGGTCCTATGACTATTACGGAAATACCACAGCATATAAGGATCTCGGTGACGTAAATTATGCCTACGAGTACTTCGAAAATGGTTTGCTGAAGCGTAAGGTCCACGATGGTCACGTGGGAACAGCAGAGGCCGGCGTCTATTACACCTACTATGAAAACGGCGCACTCAAGACTATTGAGGACTACGGCACGCCTGGCGATGATAACAGCCGTACGTTGACTGCTCGCTATGAATACGACGCAAACGGTCAGAGAACGTACGAATACGTCGGCGGTAGTGACACGTTCGGAAATGCTTACCGGCAAGAAACTCACACTCTCTATGATGATCATGGGAGAATTGGTCGCGTCTATGTTCATGACTTGGAACAAGATGTCGTCACCATGGATACAGCGTACAAATACGACGAGGTCGGTAACCGCCGTGTCGTGATTGTTACCTCACAGTACGATAAAAGCTATGTCCCGCGTGTTAACAACGCGCCTACAGTTCAGGTCGTTATTGGAGATAAGTCAGCTCCGGAGTATGACAACCAGATTATTAATCTTGGTATTGATATTTTTAACGATACTGATCAGGGTGACACGCTCAGTATCAATGCCTACCTTCGCGGCTGGGACAGCCATGAGATTTATTATGAGGGGGTAACCTATCCATACCACGTGCGGAGCAATGAACTGTTGGCCGCGCCGGACTGGTTGGAAGTGATCTACAACGAGTCGACAGGTTTGTTGCAGCTGAAAACGACGGCACCTCCGGCTTCTACCTTGACAGAGAAAAATTTCGGTTCTCGCCAGCCCAATAATGGTGCTGTTGCAGGCGAATATGAAATTATATTGATTGCGCGTGATTCGGCGGGTGCGACCGCAGAAACTTCGTTTAATCTTCAGATGACTGAGCGGGCCAATGAGGCGCCTGTAAAGCTTGTCGACGTTGCGCCCGTTAACATCAATGAGCTGGAAACTGAGTCTTTCCCCCTCGGGCAAGTGTTCTCTACAGAAGAGTGGGATACTTTATCCTATGACATTTCCATGCGCAGGTGGCAGCCGAGCTATGTGGGAAGCGGTCAATGGGATTATTCCGCGCAGGAGACTTCCGTGCCAGGTTGGATCGAATTGCGTGAGGGGGAAGACGGGCTTTATCTGGATGTGACTTATCCACCGTCGGGAGCATCGGAAGGCTCATTCCTCAATGGCCCAACGGAACCCGGAACCTACCAACAGCCTGATTCAGCCGGTAATGGCGAGTATCTGATTTTCCTGACTGCTACAGATTCACGTAATGCTACGACGCGTGAGGAATTTACGCTCTCTGTCGCTCCGTACGATAATCAGAAGCCAGTTGTTCACGTTGGTTCTGCTACCGAGCTCGCGCTCAAAAACGCGCAAATAGATGAAGGTACGGATATCAGTTCCTTGAACTTGTCTTTAGATGGCTTGTTCTCGGATCCCGAGGATTTTGATCTTAACGTAAGTCTCCACAGTGCTCCCAGCTGGCTGTCTTACAATGAGACTCAAAAACGCTTTGAGGGTACACCACCTGCCACATACGTCGACTTAAACTTTGACGTGACGGTACGCGCAACTGACGAGCGCGGTACTTCAACCGACTATACCTTCACTATCGATGTAGCAAACATCAACGATGCGCCCTGGACGGTGTTGGCTACGCCCGATACCTATACGGTAAAAGGGGGAGACAGTCTTCCTATTGATTTGGATGATGTCTTTGTTGATCCAAACGGCGATGCACTGACCTACACGGTTAAATATAACGGCAGTACGCAATTACCCAGTTGGATTACCCTGGAGTCAGGTATAGTTCGCGCGACCCCGTCTGCGCTTTCGCAGATCGGTGACCACATTCTCGAGTTTATCGCATCCGATGGCAGTTTGACCAAGGCGCACACGGTAACTTTAACCGTTGAGGATGCGGTAAATACGTCACCGCTAGCCAATGGCTCCATCTCTGCTCAGGTAACTAACGAGCTAGCAATCGAATCGATTCCCCTTGGGACGAACCTGTTTACGGACTCCGGCTGGTTCGAAACACTCGACCTATCACTGGAAATGAAGCGTTGGACTCCAATCGGATCGCCGCAGAACGGACAGTGGAACTATGTTGAGACCACGCGTGCGGCTGCTCCGGATTGGATGCAGATTCGCAAGTCCGGAAACAATTACTTCCTCGATATTGTCAAGCCAGATTCCGGTGTTTCTTCGGAAGGGCTGCTACATGGAATGAACGCCCCACATCCTTCTCAGCAGCCGGGGGGGGAGGGCAATGGCACCTTTGCCATATATCTCGTAGGAACCGATAGGCAGGGAGCGCGTGCAGAATTTTTATTCCAAGTCACCGTTGAGCCATATGTAAACAGTAAACCTGTTGTGAATACTGGTTCTGCTGTCGAACTTGCTTTTAGGAATGTTTCGGTTACTGAACAAACCAATATCAGTAGTCAGAATCTAACACTCGATGGACTGTTTAGTGATCCAGAAGAGTTTGGTTTGACGATTGATGTTACAAGCGCGCCAAGTTGGCTTTCATACAATGAAGTTGAAAAGCGCTTCGAAGGTACTGCACCTTTAACATTCCAGGATCTTTCCTATGATGTGACAGTGCGCGCAACAGACGAGCGTGGCGCGCATGCAGACTATACCTTCACCGTTATTGTCGATAATGTAAACGACGCGCCATGGTTAGCACTGGGTACGCCCAGTACCTATACCGTAAACGGTGGGGATACCCTCCCAATTGCGCTTGACGATGTATTTAGTGATCCGAATGGCGATGCGCTGACTTACACCGTTAAGTACAACGGTAGTACTTCAATCCCTTCGTGGATCTTCTGGGATAGTGCAAATGGAGCACTGTCTATTACCCCTGATGCACTTTCTCAGATAGGCAACCACTCGCTCGAATTTATTGCCTCCGATGGTAGCCTGACAAAGTCGCATACTGTTACCTTGACGGTGGTCGATTCACTCAATAGCGCTCCGACCGTAAACGGCACGGTTACCAATAAGGTGACCAACGAACTGAAAACCCAGTCGATTTTCTTGGGCTCAAGCCTCTTCTCGGACGGGGATTGGTTGGACACGGTCGAGTTGTCGCTGGAGATGAAGCGGTGGACCCCAATGGGTGCGCCGCAAAACGGTCAGTGGTCCTACGTGGAAACAACACGTGCTGACGTGCCCGATTGGATGAAGATTCGCAAGTCCGGTGATAACTATTACCTGGATATTACCAATCCGCCGGTCGGCGTAGCGGAACAGGGGTTCCTGCATTCGCTTGCGGCACCGAACCCCAGTAGAGACCCGAGTTCCACCGGGGATGGTAAGTTTGCTATTTATCTGGTAGCGACGGACCGTCACGACGCGCGCTCGGAAATCGAGTTTGAAGTAAATGTCAACCCTTACATTAATAGTAAACCTGAGGTAAATACCGGTGCTGCGGTTGAGCTGGCGTTACGCAACGTAGAGATTGTCGAGCAGAATAGTATCAATTCGATGAATCTCACTCTGGAGGGTTTGTTTTCCGATCCGGAAAATCGTCCTCTGACAATCTCACTGGTGAACAAGCCTGGATGGTTGACCTACGATGAGGCCGAGAAGCGCTTTGAAGGCACCGCACCGTCAATATTCCAGGACACTACCTACACAGTGAAGGTGCGTGCGACGGATGAACGTGGCGAATATATCGATTACACATTTACTATCGACTCCATCAACCTGAACGATCGTCCGCGCGTGGCGGATGCGCGGGTCTACTACTACGTAACCGGTGGTGGTAGCGAAACCATCAACATGAACACCATGTTTGTCGACGACAACGGTGACGCACTGTCGTTCACCGCGAAATACAATGGCGGCACCTCGATCCCGGGTTGGTTGAGCTGGAACAGTGGCACCGGTCTTTTGACGGCGACACCCAATGCCGTTTCGCAAGTTGGTGAGCATACCCTAGAGTTCGTCGCCTCCGATGGCAGCCTGACGAAATCCCATACTGTCACCTTGACGGTACTGGACCCGGTCAACAACGCTCCCAGTGCTAACGGTTCCATAACGAACAAGTCAACTAACGAGTTGAAGACTCAATCTATTCTGCTGGGTAGTAACTTATTTTCGGATGGGGATTGGCTTGACACTCTAGATATCTCGTTAGAGATGAAACGCTGGACACCAACTGGCGCCCCTCAGAATGGGCAGTGGAACTACGTGGTGACCACTAGGGCATCGGCACCTAGTTGGATGGAAATTCGAAAGGCTGGAAATAATTACTACCTGGATATCACCAACCCGCCAGTAGGCGTATCGACGCAGGGGCACTTGAATAGTCTCAGCGCACCAGATCCTTATAGAGACCCCAGTGCCGCAGGCAGCGGCGACTTTGGCATTTATCTGGTGGCTACCGATAGAAGGGGGGCCAGGGCAGAGCACGAGTTCGAAGTTAGCGTTGCTCCTTATGTGAACGTCAAACCCACGCTGAATACTGGCTCTGCAGCTGAGATGCAATTCAGAAATGTCTCCATGACAGAACAGACCAATATCAGTAACAAGAACCTGACGCTGGATGGACTGTTTAGTGATCCGGAAAACCGTGGTTTGACATACAGTATTGTCACCAAGCCCGGATGGCTTGTTTACGACAATACCGACAATCGTTTTGAAGGCGTTGCTCCGGCAATCACTCAGGACACAAACTACACAGTGAAGGTACGTGCTACCGATGAACGTGGTGCTTATACGGACTATACGTTTACTATTGCCTCAATCAATGTGAACGACGCACCGTCGCTGACAAACGGTACAACGACTTACAGTGTCACTGGTGGTTCCAGCCGCTCAATCGGTCTCGATGACTTGTTCTCGGATCCCAATGGCGATGCACTGTCGTATACCGTGAAGTATAACGGTAGTACCAGTTTGCCCAGTTGGATCACCTACAACGCCACGTCGCATGTGGTCAAGGCTACGCCGACGGCATTGTCGCAGATTGGTAACCACACGCTGCAGTTTATTGCATCCGATGGATCTTTGACCAAAAGCCATACAATTACCCTGAGTGTTTCGGATTCAGTGAACAGTGCGCCCACCGCGAATGCTTCCATTTCGAACAAAACTGCGCGGGAGCTCGAGAGTAAGAGTATTAATCTCGGCTCCAACCTGTTTACCGATGTCGATTGGCTGGAAGATCTGACGTATTCTGCGGAGATGAATAAGTGGAATGTTACCGGTACTCCGGTGAACGGAAACTTCAGCTATTCCCTGACCAAAACCGGGCTTCCTAGCTGGATGAAGCTGCGCGTATCCGGTGGCACTTTCTACCTCGATATCACCAACCCGCCGGCCGGGGCCTCCACCGGAGCGTTCTTCAATCAGCCCAATTACCCGAATCCGAGTGCGACACCTGGCTCTGATGAGAGCCAGTACTATATCTATGTCAAGGCGACCGACCGCCGCGGTGCGGTAAAAACAATCGGCTTTACAGTCGATGTATCGCAATACACGAATGATGCGCCCGTCGTAAATACCGGCTCTTCAGCGGAAGTGAAGCTGCGGAGCGTTTCGTTGAATGAACAGACCAATATCAATGCCAAAAACCTGACTTTGGATAATGTATTCACGGATCCGGAAAATCGCGGTCTGACGTATACGCTGGTGACCAAACCGAGTTGGCTTACGTATAACGCCTCCACCCGAGAATTTGAAGGTACTGCACCGAATATAACGCAAGATACGAATTATACAGTCAAGGTACGTGCGACCGATGAACGTGGTGCTTACGTCGATTACACTTTCGTCATCAAGTCCATCGCGAATAATGATCGACCATCCGTTATCAATAGTACATCGACATATTCTGTGACTGGGGGTAATACCTGGTCGAAAGACATGGACACCATCTTTGCGGATGTGAACGGGGATGCGCTGAGCTATACGATCAAGTACAACGACAGCACCAGCCTGCCGGGATGGATCAGCTACAATGGCACTTCGCATGTTGTAAGTGCCACACCTAATGCTTTGTCCCAAGTTGGAAGTCATACGCTGCAGTTTGTAGCTTCAGATGGTGCTTTGACCAAAACGCATACAATCACGCTGAACGTTTTGGAACCTTCCAATAATGCGCCTGTAGCTAATAATTCAATCAGTGCCAAAACTACCACCGAGCTTGAGACCGAGTCCATACTCCTTGGCTCTAACCTGTTTACCGACAACGATTGGCTAGATTCTCTGACTCTAGATTTGGAGATGAACAATTGGACGGTGGGTGGTGCGCCCGTAAATGGGCAGTGGAATTATTATTTGACGAAAACCGATGCACCAAGTTGGATGCAAATCAGAAAATCAGGTAACAATTACTATCTCGATATATCTCGCCCGCCGGAGGATGCATCCAAAAATGCTTTCTTTAATACCGATGCCAAGCCTGGTACATATGAATATCCAGGGTCTGTAGATAGAAATCAATACAAAATCTACTTGATCGCCAGCGACAAAAAAGGCTTGAAAGCGACAATTGGATTTAACGTATACGTTGATCCCTATGTAAACGTTGCGCCGGTGGTCAACAAACTGCTGTTGGATCGCTCCGTGCAGGAGACAAGTACCGCCACTTATACCTTTGCGTCGGACAGTTTTACCGATGCAAACGGCACGGCGCTGACCTACAGTGCAAAGTTGAACAGCGGCTCGGCACTGCCAAGCTGGATTACATTCAACGCCTCCACTAGGAAGTTTACCTTCAGTCCTGCCTATGGAAACCAGGGCAATTACGACATCAAGGTTACCGCCGACGACGGCCGTGGCGGGGTGGTTAGCGATGTCTTTAGACTGAGTATCACTCAAGGTCCAAACCGGGTGCCGACGCGGGTTAACTATATACCCGATCGCACAGGCTCTGTGGGACAGGCATTCAGCTACACCGTGCCGACCAATATCTTCAGTGATCCGGATGGCGATGGTCTGACATACTCTGCGAAACTGAGCAACGGCAATAACCTGCCCAGCTGGTTGTCGTTTAATGCCGGTACCCGCAAGTTTACCGGTACGCCCGCAAGTGGTGGTACGTGGGATATCCGGGTAACAGTGAGTGATGGTCGTGGTGGTACCGCCAATGACATATTCCGGATCACAGTGGCTGCTAATCGCGCCCCTACTACGTCAAACATTCCGAATCGAAGTTTTACGCTGTATACGTGGGAGCCGCTTTTTACGAATGTTTCTAGTTATTTTAGCGATCCGGATGGAGATGAACTGACATATTCTGCAAGTGGACTTCATAGTGGCTTGTCGATTAATTCATCAACTGGAGCTATAAGCGGGCAACCACTTACTTACGGTTCAAGAACGGTAACGGTGACCGCTTCCGATGGTCGGGGTGGAAGTGTTTCCGATGCTTTTGTTTTGACGATCAATATGAGGACCGGTGGTGGTATTGAGCCATACCTTTCCCCCTTGTCCGCACCGATGACTATGGCAATGACGCAGCCAGAGATCGGCGAAGACGGCGAGCTGATTTTCGACCCATTCGACTTCGGCCCTCAAATACCTGTAGCGAAAACCGAATACTGGTATGAGTACGACGGTGAAAACCGTGTTACTACTTCTGAGGGTTCGCTAGACGCCGAGAACAGCCGTATTGTAATTACCGAAGGTAAAGGTGCTTACCTGCACTACGATGCGGTCGGCAATCAGGTGATGCGTGTCGAGCAGACTGGTAGCAGCGAAATGAGCGCTACTCGTTACTCCTACGACCAGCAGGGTCAGATGACTGGGGTTGAAACCTTGGCATCCGGTTTCAATATGTTGATTCCTTCCGACTGGCATACCGAGTCACTGCGTGAAATGGCGCTCAACGACGATGCCTCCTGGTATATGGTTTCCAGCTATTCCTACGATCTGGCCGGTCGCACTCGCTTCCAGCAGCAGTATTACGATGAAAACCGTAATGTGGGTGGTTCATACTATGACCCAACAAGCGGGCAAATCGTTTCTACAAACCGCAATGTGAGTGGTGAAGAGCAGAGTAAAACGGAGAGCCTCTACAATCTCGATGGCAAGCTTGCGCTTGTCACGAGCCAGGAAGCCTTCTGGACGTTTGGATATGCCGGGCCCACTAATCCGACAGCCCATAAATCCTATAGGACGCTGAACCTGACCAGCTATGCAGATGGCTACAACAGCACCGGAAATCTTGAAACATACTCATATGAGAAGCTCGCCAAAGGGGAGGGTGATACCGACCCCGTCAGCGCCTATACGATTACCTATAGCTATTCCTATAAGGCGTTCGATGGCTACAAGGTACACAAGATCATTGGGTCGAGTAATCACAAAGATAAGAAAACTGGTACTACGACTTCCAACTACGATGCATCCGGGCGATTGATCTACACGGATGAAACCTACGCGATCAACAACTACGACAAGGTACAGAAACGTATTTTCCGCTACAACGGTGATAACCAGATTATCAGCAAGGTTGCCGGAGAATTTGATACCGATACACAAAACTTCACCAGCAAGGCGGAAGACGAGCGGAACTACTACTACTCCTCCGGGAACCAGTTGGGCGCCATCGATGGTGCCGGCCGTATTCACTTCGAGGACCAGGCCGCCTATAAGCTCGCCGGTGCACGCGGACCGGCTCAGGGCTCTTTCTACACCGTCCAGTCCGGCGACTCTCTGCGCAGTATTGCGCAGGCACTGTTCGGTTCCAGTTCCCTTTGGTATCTGATTGCCGATGCCAATGGGCTGGCAGATGATGCGGCGGTACTCAGCCAGGGGCAGCAGCTGCGTATTCCCGCGCACAACCCCAGCGTAAACAGCGCCGATAGCTTCAAGCCCTACAGCGCGGATGAGACCATTGGCGATCGTACTCCGGCAGTACCTTACGTACCGCCACCCCCTTCTGCGGATGACGGCTGTGGCGCGATCGGCATGATCATTATGATCGTGGTGGCGGTTGTGGTCACGGTGTATACGGCCGGTGCAGCTACAGCGTTGTTTTCTGGGCTCTCTGGTGGTACGGCAGCAGGTGGTTTCGCTGGTGGAGTTGCGGCACTAAGTGGTAGCGCCGGGCTCGCAGGTGTTGCCGGCGCTGCCGTAGGAGGCTTTGTCGGTTCAGTTGCCAGCCAGTTGGTCGGCAAAGCTCTAGGCGTTGTTGATAGCTTCTCGTTACGTGATGCCGTATCTAGTGGTGTCACTAGTGCTATCACCGCGGGTGTCGGGCACTATGCGAAAGCCGGAAGTTTTTTGAAAGAGGCCCGATGGGCGAAGGGTGCGGTTTCTTACCTGTCTTCTCAAGCTGCTAGGGTAATAACCAATCAAGACACTAACTTTAGCTGGGCAGCGGTAGCCGCTTCATCAATTGGCGCAAAAATAGGCGGCAGTGTGGGTGACGGTGTTGGTAATGTGGTTGGTGAAAAACTTGGGGAAAGCGCGGTAGGCAATTTCGTCAGTGACTTTATTAGCGGTACTGCATCCGGTGTGGCCGCAGCGGGTGTCGCCCGTGCTCTTGGTGTAGGCGGCAAGATCGAACTGCAGTCGATTGCAACGGATGCTTTTGCTAACACCATAGGAAACTCAATTACCGAATCCGCAGCAGTAAGGAGTTTCGACGAAGTTAACAAGCGCTATGCAGATAAGGTGGGCAATGGCGGTGCTATGCAGGCAGCGCAGGCGACGGTCACTGAAAATGTTGCGGACCGCATGGAACAGCTTCAATTGATCGCGAGCGGAAAGAAAGCCGACTTGTATAGCAGCTTGCGAAAGCAGTGGGAGGCAAATAACGACTCGGCAATGGTGCGGCGCCTCAATCAAGCTGCAGATGATATAGAAGGTCTTACCCAAAAAGGTATAGAGCGTGACCTGGTCATCAATGACATGGAATCCCGACTGGCATTGCAGCAGCAGCAGATTCTGCAAGATCGTTTTGACTTCAATCAAGACGTACGCGCATTTGCGGCCGCCAACCCGGTGCAACGTGAAATAGATCCTTCAATCGAGTCGTATCGAAGCTACGCTGCACGTCGTGAAGTTGAAATTGTCCAGTTCAACGAAAAGTGGGACAATTCGAATGGACTGGTGCGATTCCTGGGTGAGACAGCAGTTGGAGTTTGGAATGCCTATGTAGGTGTCGGTGAAGTCGCAGAATACGGCTTTGGACTTTTGGGCGCGATGGGTAGTGATGTTCAGACTCGAAACCTGAGTAGTCTTGGGGATGCTATAGGGAACATTGGGATGCTCGCTGCTGGTGGCTTGAGCGCAGCAGTGGGTATCGACAATGAGTACTCTCGTTTTGCACAACAGACAATCACTGGAGTTGTCGACGCTTATACAGGCTCAGTAGTCGCGGCGTATGAGCGGTCTGGACTCGCCGGAGCTGTTGGTAAGGGCACTGGTGACTTGTTGGGCGCAGTTACTTCTGGAATCATTACGGGTAATGGCGCGGTTTCATTTGCCAAACACTCTCGACTAGCAGGTGCTGAGGTGGTTGAGAGTGTAATGGCGAGGCGTGTTCCAAACAAAGATTTGTACTTAGGTGAAAGGGTCTTTGTTGGTCAGGAAGTAAGTAGCTCATTTGGACAAGCTGGAGCAGTAATCAATGGGAAGACTATACGTACTGTTCCCACGGATGCGGCTGCGAGATTCCAGGGAATGGGCTATTTAGATCCAATGACAAATACATTCAAACCGGCGCCATTAGGTCAAACGTTGGCGGTTGATCACATTTACCCGGTTAAAGAGATAATTAAGTTGCCGAGGTTTAATAAGTTGACTATGGAGCAGCAAATATCAATCATTCATGATAGAGTTGATATTGGTAATTTCCAACCTTTACCTAAAACTTTTAACTCATCTAAAGGTTCAAAGCTGGATTGGGCGACATATCGCCAAAATAATATTAACCCGGTATATGAGCGTAATTTGATAAATCAGCAAATCGAGATAGAAAGTGCGATACAGCGTCAAATTAATGGGTTTTACAAAGCAAACAAAGGTGCAAATTAAATGATGGAGCTATCGTACCCTTATATTTGCGAATTTAAATCTGAAGTTCCAAAAGAAGCGCTATCGCATATAGATCAAGTAATACTTGATCGCCTCGGAAGTAGCTTTTCTGAGTTGTTTCCTAAATTTAGCGGTGTCTTTGGCGGGGCGAGTAGGGCTATTGATAAGTTCTGGAGTCCTCCAAAGTTAGCTCTCCAAAAAGGTGCAAGAGAATGGGCTGCTTATATTGTTGTTCAAAGCGAAACAGAAAACCTATTTTTCATGTTGCAGCCTGATTTTATGGAAAAGGAGGGCGAGCTGTTTGATGAGGATTATCAAATGCTGCCAGAAAGTTGGAAGGAACTCTATCGTTGGTTTAATTCTTTCTGCATGACCCGAAAAGATTTTTGCCCAATGAAATGGTGGAATACTCCTTTTCGTTTTTCCGCTAGGCTAGACCTAGATGACTTTGAGCAAGAAGGGGGGCTTTCCAGAGAAGAAACAGAACGCTTTGTAGCCTCCACAGGGCTCAAAAGGAGCGGACTATCTTGTTTGCTACTGACCGAAAATGGTGACGCTTTGTTTGTAAGCGAAGATGAGTGTGATGGGCGAGTGTTTCATGTCAATACAAAAGATATGGGGGCAGTGACTGAGTTGGATGATCCAAAGTCATCTCTTGATATGTACCTTGAGCATTATTTGTCTTTTGGTGAGTTGAGCAGGTTCAGTTTTATTGATTAGAGTTGTAGTTTCGTTTTGTTGTTCCAAACACGAATGTCAGCAAGAGAGTGTTGTTGTTCAATATGTAAACAACACTTTTGGCCAAGGTGGTGCTGTAATAAATGGGAAGCACATTCGTAGTGTTCCAGATGATGTGAGCGCTAATTTTCAAGGGATGGGCTATCTAGATCCGCTAACAATTTCATTTAAACCGACTGGAACCTAACCCGCTTTTGCACACACCTCCATCTAATTGGCTTGGAGGTGTCAAATGGCACGCAGAATACACTACAACTACTACGACGACGATTTTAAGGCTACTGCGGTCGCGTTAACCGAAATCCCCGGTGTAGTCGCCAAGTATGTGACGGAAGCACTCTATATCCATGAAGTCAAGATTGTTGGATGTGTTTTAAATTGTCAGGCTCAATATCAAATGTGCTCCTCACATGCTCAATGTATACAAACATAATAAACAGGAAACGTTTGCTTTGAAAAATACGCTGATATCTATGTTGCTGCTAATTTTTTCTCTACCTACAAGCGCTACCGAGGTTCGAGGAGCGATTGACCCTGTAAAGTATACCAGCGGTAAGTTTGCAGTGTCGGGATGGGCCTGCCAAACCGAGTATAATCAATCTATCAATGTGCACCTTTACTTGGATGACCGTGCTGCCGCTGGTGGAGAGCTTGTAAAGTGGGCGGTCGCAGAGCGTGAGACTGAGTCGGCTGTGGGTGATTTATGCGGAACCTCAGGCATACCCCATCGCTTTCGCTTTTATTTTAACTACGATGAAATGAACGCATTTCAGGGGCGAAAAATCTATGTCCACGGAATTTCCGTGGCCAATACGGCAAATGCCCTTCTGACAAACTCAGGGAAATACACGGTTTTCCCACCCTATGTATCCTATACAGATGGCGCTCTTTTTCGACGAAACTTCGATCCTAAGCCCGAAGCTATATTTGAATCAGATTTCTTGAGTATCGCGTCTTTCAATGGAGAAAATAATGTAGTTAAGGCGAGATATGTTCCGTATGAGAAAGGTTCGCACCGAATTGTCGAGCACCTGCCATTGACCGAATCTGTAAATTCCGCGACGTTGAGCTACGACGTAAAGTTTCATAGCGATTTTGAATTTGTCAAGGGAGGGAAGCTGCATGGCCTCGGTGGTGGGTCGGCTACAACGGGCTGCAATCCCATTGACCCTCAAGGCTGGAGTGTACGAGTCACATTTGCTAATGGTGGTGGCGTCAAGCTGTATGTTTATGACCAGGATCGAACAAATAACTGCGGGCATTCTTATAATAATAATGTAGGCTTTACGTTTGATAAGAATAAATGGTATCGCATTGATCTCTACGTAAAAATGAATTCAGCTCCAAACAATGCAGATGGCCTAGCTGAGCTTTATATTGATGGCGTAAAAATTGCAGAAAAGCATGGTGTGCGGCTTTCTGGAGATCAAAATGTTGAAGTCGACAAGTTTTTGTTTAGCACCTTTCATGGCGGAAGCGATGCGTCGAACTCACCTTCGAAGATCGTGTACTCTTACTTCGACAACTTTTTGGTGAAGTCAGGGAAGGTAATTTCAGGTACAAATGGGTTTACTTGCGAATACACTGAGAATGGTATTTTCAATACCTCTGGTGCCTGTTGCGCCAATTCATGTGGATCTTGCGGCGGTTCTGGGTGTGGGAATCTGGATGGCGGTGCAGCATCCTGTTGCACTAGCTCGATTCTTCAAAGCGCACCAATTTGCACCTATCCGGACACGAAATCTCCTTGCTCTTTGTAATCTACACCTTTAATTGTGCTTTAGTACTGCCCTAGTGGTGGCCAGGTGGGTAGAGCGTTTCTCCTAGCTCTGCCCAGATCCAACCTACGAATTAATGGGGGCAGATCCACATTTTGACGATTATTGGAAGTCCTAAAATTCTTTGCCCGTTAGTCTGTTATCGTTAGGATTAAGGAATTTTCTATGGCCAGATTGCCTTGAGCTGAGGTATATCTCTCTCTCCACACCAGAAGTGTGGGCGCCGGTGCGCTTTCCATTTGTAACCCTAAGTGCGTCGCTTAGGAACGCGAGTGCTTGTGTTGGTGCAATCCTGTTCATATTGACCTGATGGTTGCTTTTGCGTTGGCCTGAATGCTAGTAAGCATGCTTTTTTGCAATAGCTCTTCACCTCTTCCTCTTCATCTGTGTGCATTATTTATTCAACACTCCAGGTTTTGTGACGCGCGTCACTTTTTGGGGTGTTTGTGCGTCTTACCGCTAAAACTTTCCCTCCGTCTCCCGAATAGGTCTCAAGCAATAACTAAATATCAGAATCAGAAGCCGCTTGGCTGCCATGCAAATACATGCTGCTGGAGTCAGGGCAACTGGGCCTCTCGCTTGACCATGGGACCGCACTATGACCGCTGTTATTACCTCGAATGGACTGGGCTTACTGAACTCCTCCGCCGATATCCTCGGGGCCTTGGGGCAGAATGGCCAGGCTAGCTTAGGACAGGCAGGGCTGAACAGTTATGTAAACGCTGCGAGCGGTAACCTATTTGTTCGTCAGGCAGACGAGCTGTTGATGGGCTTGGGGTTGGATGCAGGTCTGGTACGTACCTACAACAGTCAGGGCAGTTTTACTGGCGGTATGGGTGATCAGTGGCGGCTGAGTGCCAATCGTTCGTTGGTTATTTCAGGTGATCCGGTTAATGACCTGGAGAATGTCACTATTCGCCGGATCGCCGGCGACGGCTCTGACATTACCTTTACCTACGATGCGACCTCTGGCGAATTCGTCGCTAAGGAAGGGAGCGGTGCGCACGATGCGATCCGCTATGACGCGACAAATAATGCATGGGTGTTCACCGCCGATGACGGTGCGGTAACGGAAACCTATAACGCATCGGGTCAGCTCACCAAGATGTCGGACCGTGCTGGCAATGAAATCAGTTATCAATACAACGCCAACGGCCAGCTGGAAGAGATCCTTCTGCAAGACGGCCAGAAAATGGTGCTGCATTACAACGCCAGTAACCAGCTGGAATCGCTGGAGACGCGGTCAAGCGGCGAAAATCTGGTACAGGTCTACTACAGCTACGATGCAAATGGTCGCCTGGAAACGGTTTCCATTGATTTGGAGCTGGGGGCTGACAACAGTATTGCCGATGGCAAAGCCTACACCACCACCTATAGCTACGACGGTAGCAGCAACCGTATCGCCACCATCACCCAGAGTGACGGCACCACCGTCAGTTTTGACTACGAACTGATCGACGGCAAG
The DNA here is from genome assembly GCF_009903625.1 of Microbulbifer sp. ALW1. Taxonomy (NCBI): domain Bacteria; kingdom Pseudomonadati; phylum Pseudomonadota; class Gammaproteobacteria; order Cellvibrionales; family Microbulbiferaceae; genus Microbulbifer; species Microbulbifer sp. ALW1. The sequence continues at coordinate 2,654,727 of NZ_CP047569.1, forward strand.
TATGCTGTCAAAACGGTCACCGATGGCCAGAACAAGGTAACCACCTACAACTACGGCTTAAGCGATGCCAACGGCTCGTATACCGAAGTTGTTTCCCCCCTGGGGGAAAGCACCAAAATGTACTTTAACAGCGCAACGGGCTATTTGGAGCGTTTGGAAAGCCCGGCTGTTGATGGGCAGCGCCAGGTTGTGCGCTATGCCTATGACGCTGACGGTAACCTTGAGCATGTCATTGATAACGCCAACAACCGCATAGACTATCGATATGATGCCAGCGGTAACCAAACGGCTGTGCGCGATAGTATCGGCAACACGGTTACCCGTACCTATAGCTCAGAAAATCAGCTGCTCACTGAAACCCGCTACCTGGTGGCTGATCCAGATAGCATCGATCAGCCGGGTGCCCCGAGCGGTGCGCAAACCAGTCGTTATATCTATAACGCACAGGGCTTGTTGGCGTATACCGTTGGTGCAGATGGATCAGCATCGGCATTTGATTATGACGGGTTCGGGCAGCTTTCTGATACCTGGGTAATGACGGATGACCACTATGATGTATCGGGCCTTGCCGATGATGAGGCGCCCAGTCTTGCTGCAATGGATACGTGGCGCTCCGGTCTGGATCTGAGCCGGGCTCAGCGAACCACTCTTACTTATGACTTTCGCGGTCAGCTGCAAAGCAGTACTCAGTGGAATACCCTGGATGCTGCAGGCGAAGGCGTCGGAACGGCGGCAACCAGCTACTTCTTCTATGACCAAACCGGGCAACTGATTAAGCAGGTTTCTGCCGAAGCGGAATCTGCTAGCGCTACCGCTGCTGCTGTAGAAACGGATTACGCCGCCGTTTACAGCTACGACGGTATGGGCCGTGTAACCAGTGTCACCAATGCAGAAGGCAACCAGGTTACAACGACCTATAAAGACGGCCAGAGCACCATTGAAGTACAAAATGGACTGGGTCTAACCACCAGCTCTGTTTATGACGCGCGGGGTCAACTAACGAGCGTTACCCGGAGTGCCGGTGGTGGCACTGAGGACTATGGGTCCAGTCGTTATTATTACGATGACAATGGCCGCTTGCGCACCAGTGTGGATGCCGCAGGTGCTCGTAGCTATCAGTTTTACAACGCGTTGGGTCAAGTTGTTTACAGTGTCGACGCGAGCGGCGGTGTTACCGAGTTTAAATATAACGATCAAAACCAGCTTGAAGAGCGCATCGTATTTACCAATACCGTTGATGCGGCTACGTGGTTCGATGAAGGTGCCCAGCAATACTTTATTACTACTGCGGATTTTGAAGGGAACTTTAAACCCACTACAGATGGCTTGGATCGCAGTGTCAGCTTTACCTATCTGGATAATGGGTTGTTGCAGACTGAAACGGCGGGCGTAGGTGATAATCCGGTCGTCACCACCTATCACTACGACGGTGCAGGTCAGTTACTCAGAACGGAAACCAGTGCCGATGGCGTAGGTACCGATGGAAACCGTGAAAGTCGCTTTTTCTATGACAGTGTTGGGCGTCAGCTGGGCACGGTCGATGCAGAAGGCTACCTGATCCAGAACCGCTACAACGCTGCCGGGCAATTGGTGCAGCAAATCCGCTACGCCACTCAACTCGACAGCGCCGACGCCTTTAGCGAGAGCAATGACTTCAGCGCACTGCTCACTCTCGTGGGTACCGATGCGCAGGACCGGTCCGTCCGCTACTACTACAACAGCAAAGGGCAGCTCAGTCACGAAATCTCCCACCAGGGTTACGTCACCCAATACGAATATAATCTGAGCGGCCAGCAAGCCAAGGTCACTCAGTTTGCCACTGCGCTCAACGCTGGCCAGTTGGCTGCGCTCACTGACATCAGTGGTGTCACCCCGACTGCAGATGCCGACAAAGACCAGTGGATCAGCTATAGCTACGATCATGCCGGGCGCCTGCAGACCAGCCGCAATCACCGTGGGCTATATGTATTCAACCAATACGACAATACCGGTAACCTCGTTCAGGTCACCAGTTACCAGATCGATAGCAACGGTGATGCTGTCGACACTGACGGGGATGGTCAAACCAGCGACAATATCCGAAACCGGTATCTGCGCTACGATGCCGCTGGCCAACTAACTGGCGAGCTAAATGCGCAACAGTTGGCTGATATCGCCGGAACGCTCGGTATCACCCTGAACAGTAATGGCGCGACCGAATTAACGAAAACGCAGCTGGATACGGCAATTGACACCCACAATCAAGGGGTGCGTCATATCTATAGCAGTGCTGGCCGCTTAATCGAAAGTCAGGATACCCAGGGTAACAGTACGCACTACATCTACGATGAGCGCGGTCAGCTTGTCTACCTGATTGTCGAGGATGCGCAAACTCAAAAGGCCAGCGTTACCGAGACCCGTTATAACGTCTTTGGTGATGCCCGCAGCAGCCGCGGCTATGCCCAGAAATTTGATCTTAGTGATGGACCTACCAATAGCGCACTCAACAACGCACTCGCAAACGCGCAGGGCGCAGTAACTGGCGAGCTGGAGTCGCTTGTAGGCGGCTTGGCGGACGATGGCCGCGACCGTGTAACCAGCTATCACTACAACACCCGTGGCCAGCTGGCGACCGTATTGCGTCAGGTTATAGACAGCCAGAGCCAGCCCGCGTCGCTGACCACCACCAATGACTACACAACCTGGGGCGAACTGAAAACCGTTACCACCGATATCGGCGCGATCGACCAGGCGGGAAGTGAAACTCGGGTCAGCAAATTTACCTATGACAATCGCGGCCTCCAGCTCACTAGCGTGCAGGATTCCGGCGCGTTACCTGCGAACCTGAATATCACCAGCAGCCAGGAATACGATGCCTTTGGTCGTGTCACGCAAGCCACCGATGCGCGTGGCAACACCAGCTATTACGACTATCAGGATCAGGGTCGTACCGTTGTGGTCACGGACCCGCTCACCAACGAAACCACAAGTACTTATGACGCTTTTGGGCGAGTACTGACCACAACCAATGCACTGGACCAGGTAACCACCTACGCTTACAGCTTTGACGCGGAATCCGGCGAGCAGACCACCGTCGTAACCATGCCGGGCAATATCACGACGAGTACGGCAACGGATAGCTTCGGTCAGACGATTCGTGTTACTGATGCAGAAGGGCATGAAACACGTTTTACCTACGACCTGAACGGAAACCTCAAAACATCAGAGCAAACCATTGAAGGGCAGGACGTAACGGCAGCGACCAATGAATATAACGCGGCCAATCAGCTGGTAGCGACGGTTGACGCGGAAGGACGGAAAGTAAGCTACAGCTACGATGCCAATAGCCGTGTACTGACGCAGGTAATCGATCCGGAAGGCCTGAATCTCGGTACGCAATACAGTTATGACGGCTTGGGCCAAGCGGTTAGTGTTGTTGATGCAGAAAATCGCAAAGTAACTACGATTTACGACGCCCAGGGCAATAAAGCCCAGGTTATCGTTGACCCGGAAGGCCTTGCGTTAACGACCACTTACACCTATGACGTAAACAACAACGTAACCAGTGTCACCGATGGTAATGGCGATACCGCTTACTATGCCTACGATGCTCTGAATCGTTTGCGTTTTGTGGTTGACGGCAATCGCCATGTAATCGAAACCGTCTACGACGCAGCGGGTAATGTGATCCAAAGCAAGCGCCATCAAGATGCGCTGCCTGGTGCATTGAGCGATCTGTCTGAAAGTGGCATCGCGACGTATTTGAGCGGTATAAGCGCTGAGAACACAGCCCAGTCGACGCGCTATATCTACGATATTGCCGGTCGCCAACGCTATACAATCAACAGCGCTGGCTATGCGATAGAAACTGCTTACGATGATCTGGGTCGTGTTACCGAAACCCACCGCTACCCAACAGCAGTAGATTCGCAGCTAGACGATGCGAGTCTCACCAGTGTCATTGGCGCGCAGACTCCCGCTCGCTCTGAATACACCTTCTACAACGACCGCAACGAACGCGCGTTCTTTGTGGACGCAGAAGGCTATGTCAACCAGTACGGTTACGACAATAACGGGCGCCTCATCCAAGTAGCCCGCTACGACTACAAGGTCGATGGCGCTGCAATCGTAGATGCTGAAGCGCTGGCCACCGCCGTTGACGGTCAGCAAAATATCGCCACCTATACGACTTACGACGAAGCCGGACGTGAGCGCTTTTACATTGATGGCGATGGGTATATCAGCGAGACGGTTTACGATGACTCCGGGAAGGTATTAGAGCGTATCCAATACGGTCTCAGCTATACCGGCGTACCATCAGATACTGCAGCAGTCGAGAGCTTTATCGATAGTCAGGGTGGTTACGGAAGCAACAGCCTTCGCTCTGTTTACGATACCGCGGGCCGCATCGCCTTCGAAGTCAATGCGGCCGGTGACATCATCCAATTTATTTACACGGATACAGGGAAAGTCCGCCAAAAAATCGCCTTTAATGGTGTAACAGCGAGTACTGCAGACGACACGTTGGCGGAAATTGCGGCGCTTGTCAGCACAGTTACCAGCGAAAACAAACAGAGCATCACCAGTGTCTACGATAGCGCTGGGCAACTGCACTACAGCATCAACAGTGGTGGCTATGTTACCGAATACCAATACGATGCCGCTGGTAATGCGACCGTCCTGCGGCAATACGATACAAAGCTTAGCGGTGACATCGCCAGCCTGACCGCCGCACAGATCCAGAGCCAGGTAAGCGCAGGCACTATGCGCACCAGCCACAGTGTGTACGACGCCACTGGCCGCGTACGCTTCGAAATCAACCCTGCCGGTTATATCAGCGAATACGAATACGACAGCTTCGGAAACGTCACCCGAATGCTGCAATACGACTATGTGTACGCGAGCAGTTTGGAAGAAGCGGATATCGAGTCTGCTATTCAAAGTGGTAGCTGGGAAGATTCTGCGCGTATTACCCAAACCGACTACGATGCGCTCAACCGCGCAGTTTCTCTTACCGATGCCGAAGGGCATACAGAATACTATGGCTACGACGCCTTCGGTAATCTGACGAGTTTTACCAGCAAGTTGGGTAGCGCCGCCAATGATCCGGAATACACCTGGGTCTACGAGTACGACATGCGCGGCAATCGGGTGAAAGAGATCACTCCAGAAGAGAACTTCTATCTCTCCAGTGGCATTGCCAGCCTACAGCTGATCAGCGACGGCAAGCTCATCACAGAAATGACCTACGACTTCCGCGGGCAGCTCAGTAGTCGCACGGAAGGGGTTTATCTGAATGGTGCGGCGGAAAACCGCAGTCTGGCGCGTACCACAAGCTATCAGTACGACGATCGCGGCAACCAGATCGGTATCACGTACCCCGATGTTGATGGTCAGACGCCGCAGGTCAATACTCTCTATGATGCCTTTGGTAATGCCGTGGCCAACAAGGACGTACGGGGTTACTACGCCTACAAGATCTACGATGCGGAAAACCAGCTTGAGTATGAGATTGATGCCGAAGGTTACATCACCGCATACGAGTACGATGCTTACGGTAACCAGACCGGGCTGACCCGCTATGCCAAGGCCTGGACCGATGCCGCGAGCCGAGGGCTGGCGGCGGTCAGTAGTACCGAGGTAAACAACAAGCTTGAGGAGAGCGGCTACGGTAACAACACCGCCAATCGCACCCTGAGTCGGGAATACGACAACCTCAATCGCCTGAGTAAGGTAGAGGAAGAGACTGTCAACTACTTCGACCCGGAGACGGGCGAGAGTGGTAGCGCGGCCCCGGTGACTGAATACCAGTACACAGCCTATGGAGAGCTAGAAAAAACCAGAGTTAAACTGAGCGGTGAAAACGAAGAAGATAGTACCTGGGTAAATACTCACCACTACTACAATAACCTCGGCCAGAAGGTCATGACGGTTGATGCCGAGCGTTATGTCACCGAGTGGCAGTACACCGAGTTCGGCCAGGCCGAGTTTGTCACCGAGTATGCCCGCGCACTGGGTGTCGGTGTTGACCTGGATAGCGGCAAGCCCTCGGCCCCTGCCACCTCGAACAGCAACGACTCGGATATCGGCCGCGACCGCAGGCGCCAGTTTGTGTATGACAAGCTGGGTCAGCTGAAAGAGGAATGGCTACTCAACTACGAGTACGATCTGCTGGATAACACCAACGGCTATAGCGTAACCCAGAATCAAGTGTATGCCGCCAAGGTGCAGGAGAACCAATACGACGCCCTGGGCCGGGTGATCGAAGCACTCGATATTAACGGCAACCGAGTCCTTACCGGCTACAACAAGCTGGGCCACAACACCTGGACCAAGCAGGATGCCCGGGGCATCCTGCTTAACACCAGCACCAGCACCAGCGGTGCCCTGAGTGGCACCGCCAGCACCCTGGAGCAGCAAGACGAGGTATTGCTTAACAACACCGCGAGCCGTACCCCCTACGTCGACTACAGCTACGACCTCTTCGGCAATGTGCTGAAAGAACACCGCTACGCCAATTACACCGACGACGGGAACAATAGTAACGATACCAGCAGCGCTGACCAGATCACCTACAGCGAGTACGACAGCCACGGCCGCCAGGTCAAAGTGCGTAACGCCAACGGCGATGAAACCAGCTACCAATACGACCTCGCTGGACACGTCACCGAGACCAGCCAGACCTACCAGAACGCCAAAGGCACTGCCACTTACGCCGCTAAGACCAGTTATGTGTACGACAAGCTGGGCCAGCAGATCACTACCGAGATCGACCTTGGTAACAGTGCTCAGTGGAACCTAGACAACGTCTCGGTGGGCAACCAGTTTATCGAAGTCAAGTACAACGCCTTCGGAGAAGTGACCGCTCGCGGCGACAACCGCAGTAACTTCCAGGAGAGCTTCACTTACGACAACGCCGGGCGCATGATCGCCGGTACCGATGCCAAGGGAGCCCTGGTCAACTATACCTACGACCTGCGCGGTCAACTTGTGCGCGAACAGTCACTCGCTGCCGATGGCGGTCTCTACACCAAGCTCTACTACCGCGATGGCCTTGGCCGGGTAGGGCGGACAGAACTTGGCACTCTCAGTCAGAGTTTTAGTGGAGACACTCCCAGCCTGACTCCCAATTATTACCAGAGTTACGATCGCTGGGGCAACGTACTTCAGCAAAGCGACGCTATCGGCTATCTCACTACGTATAAATACAACCAGCTAGACCAGGTCACTTGGGAGCAAAAAAGTGAAACACTGGTGGTCGATGAGCAAGGCGTAGAAGAGGGTAAGAACCCCGAGACCTTCTACTACTACGATCTCGGTGGTAACCGCATCGCGGAAACCGATGCTCGTGGCCATAGCCGTTACCAAGAGTACGATGACTATGGTCGACTGCTGAAAAAGGTCGATGCTCTGGGTGCCGAAACACACTATGCGTACGACATTTTCAATCGTGAGGTCGCCAAACAAAACGCAATTGGTTACATCACCACCACCCAATATGACCGCCTGGACAACATTACCGGCCTCGGCGACGTCCGCTTCGAAACGGATGGTGATGCCTACAACCAGACGTTGATCAAACATACCTACAACGAATTGAATCACCAGATTCAAACCCAGATCGCCTATAGCGGTAGCGGTGCAAGTACGATCTTTGCGACTAGCTACACCGATTATGATGTGCGTGGCAATGTGGTCAGAACAGAATCTGCCGAAGGTGTGATCAAAGAGTACTATTTCGACGCACGTGGGAAAAAAATTGTCGATCGTAATGGTCTGCACACCAGTGGTAGTAGTCATCAGCTCAGCTGGGACTACGACTACTTCGGCCGGGTTCAAAGCTACAACGATCTGAGTGGTACCGCCTTTACCTATGAGTACTATGACAACGGCCAGCTCAAGCGCAAAGTGCGCACCGTGGAAAAGGATGAAACGGTGCTTGAGAACGGTGAGACCGTAAACAAGTACGGCATCGAATATAGCTACTATGACAATGGATCCCTCAAGGCTATTAATGATAAAGACAGTAGCCTGTACGCTGAATATGAATATGACGAGAACGGGCAGCGTAGCTATGATTATGTTCGCGGCACCGACGCGCGAGGAATCCTCTATGAGCAGGCGACACACACACGCTATGACGAACATGGGCGCTTGAGCCGAGTAAAGACTATCGACCTACGGCAAGATCTGGTGACTCTGGATGCTACCTATAAGTACGATGAGGTTGGTAACCGGCGTTCAGTGAAGGTCGCATCGAAGTACGATTACACTTATACACCTCCGGTGAATCATGCGCCGGTGGCGAATGGCACAATTTCGGAAAAAAGTATCCGTGAGCTTGAGGCCAAGAAAATACTTTTAGGGCAAAACCTATTTACGGATCAGGATGCGGGCGACGAATTAACCTATGAAATAAAGGTAAAAGGGTGGACATGGCAGCCGCAAGGAATTTGGGTTCCTCCTCAGGGCGGAGACCCCGGCTACTATATGCCGGGTTATGTCCGGGATAGTTCTCTTTCGTCACCGCCAAGTTGGATTGGGCTTGAAGTCGACCAGAGTAATCAATTCTATTTGGATATATTGGACGTTCCCATCGGAGCTTCTGACTCAGTGGATTATGCAAGCTCCCGAGATAATGAGGGAGAGTTTGTAATCTATCTGATTGCTAAAGATAGAAGTGGCTACTCCACAACGCACCAATTTGATCTTCAGATTAACCCCTACTTGAATCAAGCCCCTACGCTGGAAATTCCGCTGGCAAATCAGGCTGCGACCGAAGGTTCGGCATGGAATTACCAAATCCCAGCAGGAGCATTTAAAGATCCTGATGGCTTCCCGTTAACCTATTCGGCGAAACAGGTTGTTCCTGGCTACTGGCAGGAGATTGAATTAGCTCCGGGTGAGCCTGATATTGTTTGGGTTGAAGAGCAAGAAGTAGCACTGCCGGGCTGGATTAGTTTCGATGTGGTCACCGGAAAGTTCACTGGTACAAGAACAGGCATCACGCTTAGCGAGTCGATTAATATTCGTGTTAAGGCGACCGATAGTGGTGAGCCCGCTAAATCTGTAACTGATGAGTTTGTCTTGACGGTAACTCCTCAGAATGACGCGCCAAGTTCTACTGCCATTGAAGATAAAACTGTACAAGAGAGTAAGGTTCTCTATGTAAATTTCGAAGATTACTTTTGGGATCTTAATGATGACAGTCTGAATTATACAGTTACGTTAAACGATGGTAGTCCAGTTCCATCATGGATTACTTGGCACTCTGCGCATACGTTGAAAATTGATCCTGATTACGGCCACAAGGGAAGCTACTCCTTTAAAGTGGTAGCGAATGATGGGAAAGGCGGAACTGCGACCCGAACCTTCAACGTTAGCGTTACTCAAGGCCCGAATCGCGCGCCTATTGTTGTAAACGCTATTTCTGACCAGACGATAAACGAGCAGGAAGCATGGACCTTCGTTGTTCCAGCCAGCACTTTCTCGGATCCGGATGGAGACGCGCTTACCTATACAGGTATGCTCCAGGTTTGGGTGGAGGAACAAACTGTATGGGATGGCGAGGCTCAAGAATATTTCACTATCCCCGCACGTTGGGATTATCAGGAATTGCCGTCTTGGATCTCATTTAATACCAATACCCGAACTTTCACTGGCACTCGCTTGGGAATGACCACCGGCTCGGAAACCTATCGTCTGGCGGTAATCGCAAAAGATACGGGTGCTCGAACTGGAACGGCATCATTTGAACTAACGGTTATTGACCAAAATGAAGCACCGGTAGTGGGCACTCTACTGGCGAACCAGTCGGTACAAGAAACAAAGTCTGGATCCTATACCTTCGGTGCTAACTATTTCGTCGATAGTAATGGGGATGTGCTCACTTATTCAGCAAAACTCAGCAATGGTAGTGCGCTTCCCAGCTGGATCAGTTTTAATAAAACCACGCGTACGTTTACCTGGAACCCGGCATACGGTAATAAGGGAACCTATGATATTAGAGTTACTGCTGATGATAATAATGGTGGAACCGTATCTGATATATTCCGCCTGACGGTTACCGAAGGGCCAAATCGGGCTCCGATCAGGAATACCGCGATACCCAATGCGTCGGTGAATGAGGGCACTGCATGGAATTATCAGATTCCATCCAGTTATTTCACTGATCCTGATAATCATGCTCTTAGCTTTGTGGCCAAAAAGGTCGTTCCAGGCTATTGGCAGGAAATTGAGCTAACCCCCGGTGAGCCAGATATTATTTGGGTCGAAGAGCAGGAAGTAGCCCTGCCCAGTTGGCTTACTTTTAACGCGGGAACTCGAACCTTTACCGGCACAAGGACAGGAATAGTTACCAATGAATCCTATACGATCAGGGTTACTGTAACTGATGGTGGTAGCCCGGCAAAATCGGTAACGGATGATTTTACTCTGACTGTGGTTGCCGCCAATGACGCCCCCACGGGTGATGTTCCCAATCAGTCAGTGCAGGAGAGCAAATCCCTAACGGTCAATCTCAATAATCATATTATAGATGTAAACCAGGATACTCTTAGTTATACCGCTACGCTTTCGGATGGCTCCGCATTGCCTGGCTGGGTCACCTGGACCAACAGTTCCACGCTTAAGTTCACTCCTGACTACGGGCACCAAGGCAGTTACACAATAAAAGTGACAGCCAATGATGGACGTGGTGGCACCAAAGTCGATAACTTCACCGTTTCGGTAACCGAAGGCCCGAATCGAACGCCGACTGTAGCGAATGCGATTCCGAATCAAAGTGTGAACGAGCGGAGTGCCTGGAGCTATCAAGTCCCTACGAACACCTTTACTGATCCGGATGGAGATACCTTGACCTATCAAGGATATCTCCGAGTTTGGGTGGCTGAACAATATGTTCCCGCGCAGGGAGGCGATCCTGCTTATACCATCCCCGCCCACTGGGAAAATCGTAATCTTTCAGAAAGTGGCTGGATTTCATTCAATACAACTACACGTACCTTTTCCGGGACGCGTAATGGGCTTAATGGAAGCAACGAAGTCTACCAGCTTGCAGTTGCGGCCAAAGACCCAGACGGTCGTACAGGTTATGACTATTTCTCAATCACTGTAGTTGATATTAACGAGGCTCCTACGGTCGCTACCTTACTGGCGAACAAGTCGGTTCAGGAAACAAAGTCTGGGTCTTATACTTTTAGTGCCAGCTCTTTCGTGGATTCCAATGGCGACTCGTTGACGTACTCCGCGAAGCTCAACAATGGTAGCGCATTACCCAGCTGGATTACCTTTAATGCTAGTAGCCGTACTTTCAGCTGGAGCCCTGGCTATGGGACCAAGGGTGCCTATGACATCAAGGTTACTGCCAATGACGGTAATGGCGGGACGGTGTCAGATGTATTCCGGCTGACAGTTACCGAAGGACCCAACCGAGCGCCGGTGAAAAACACGGCTGTTCCCAATAAATCGATCAATGAAGGTCAAGCCTGGACCTATCAAATACCTTCCAGTTATTTTACTGACCCCGATGGCCATACCTTGACCTTTGTGGCGAAAAAGGTAGTTCCAGGATACTGGGATCCACAGGGATACTGGAATGCGGCTGATCAAGCTTGGGAACCAGTTTATATAGAGGAGCAGGAGGTTGCTCTTCCTAGTTGGCTTTCATTCACCAGTAGCAATAGAACGTTTTCAGGTACTAGAACGGGAATTACGAAGAACGAGAGTTTTACTATCCGACTGAAGGTGACAGATAGCGGGTCCCCAGCTCTTTCTATAACTGACGAATTTACAATTACCGTAATAGCGGCAAATGACGCACCAACGGGAACGCTGGTCGACAAATCGGTAATGGAGAATCGGACGTTAAGCTACAACCTGAATAATGATATTTCAGACGTTAACGGTGATTCGCTCAGTTACTCCGCTACACTAAGTAATGGTAACGCTTTACCAAGCTGGATAACCTGGAGTAACGCTTCGACCCTGTATTTTGATCCCGACTACGGTCATAAAGGGACATATGATATCAAGGTCACCGCGAGTGATGGTCGCGGCGGAACTCGGGTAGATACTTTCCGATTGACGGTAGATCAAGGTGCTAACCGGGCGCCAACGGTTGCAAATGGTATTTCCAATAAGACCGCAACAGAGCATGTTGCCTGGAGCTATACCGTACCCACTTCGACCTTTAGTGATCCTGATGGCGATGTGCTGACTTATGCAGCCTACAAACGAGTCTGGGTTCCAGAGGAAACCATAGACCTGAGTGGCGGTGAACCTGGGGTTCCGCAAGAAATTGTGACAATTCCTGCGCACTGGGACTATGTAGCGCTGCCAAGTTGGATCTCATTCAATACCTCGACCAGGAAGTTCTCGGGTACTCGCAGCGGTATTTCAAGTAATGAAACCTGGCAACTTGCCGTCAGAGCGAAAGATCCCAGCGGTAGAACTGTCTATACGCACTTCAATCTGACAGTGCAACCCGGTAATGAGCCGCCGATTGTGGCGAATCCAATTCCCAATCGGTCGGGTTCTGTGGGCTCTGCCTTTAGTTACACTTTCCCCACTAGTACCTTTTCCGATCCTAATGGGGATTCGCTGACGTATAGCGCAAAACTGAGTAACGGAAATAATCTGCCGAGCTGGCTGTCGTTTAATGCCAGCACCAGGAAGTTCAGCGGCACTCCGACATCGGGAGGAACGTGGGATGTACGCGTAACTGCTAATGATGGAAATGGTGGAACCGTCTCTGACATTTTCCGTATCACCGTTACTTCCAACAGCGCGCCAGTTCTCGTAACTCCGATCCCGAATAGGTACTACACGGTACAGATCGGTGATCCGATTTACTTTTCTGTGAAGAATAACTTCAGTGATCCTGACGGCGACACTTTGACTTTCTCCGCCAGCGGTCTTCCGTCGGGTATGTCGATTAATTCGAGTACTGGTGCTATCAGCGGGCTTGGTTTCGGTTACTGGACCGTTACTGTTACTGCATCAGACGGCAAGGGGGGCAGTAAATCTGATTCATTCATACTCAATGTGGAAAGGGATTTCGGCGGCGGCATCAATCCGTATATGGCTCCCTTGAGCATGAGTATGAGTATGAGCATGGCTATCCCGGAAGAGCCGGGCGGCTACATTGATCCCGACGATGACTGGTGGGGTACTGATCCCACGATCACCCGGCATGAAAATTACTGGTACAAGTACGATGCGGAAAATCGCATGTTGGTATCAGAGGGGGATCTTGTTGGAGGGGAGATTACTGTCTCGACCGGAAAAGGCAGCCTTATTGAGTACGATGCGGTTGGTAATCAGGTTTTGCGCGTCGAAAAAACGGGCTCCGGTAATAGCTATAATGCTCAGCGCTTCAACTATAACCAGATTGGTCAATTAGTATCTCTCGAGAGTGTTAATGGTGCCTATGCAGGCAGTATCGACTGGTCGGTGAAGGCAACACGCGATAGTAAGTACGCTGACAACTCGATCTGGCAGACCGCGACGAGCTACGGATACGATATAGCAGGTCGCAATACCACTACGACCAATTATTTCGGCTCGGGCGAGACGCGGCGTTTCCGGGTTGAGATCGATGATGGTAAATACGAGTTCTACGACCAGTCCGTTGCAGGGGAGCAGGAGTCACAAACCAGAACGTATTTTGATAAAGATGGCAAGGTGACCTTGGTTGAAAACCTGGGACATACAGTCACTGGTTGGAACACCATTGGCGGTCACTATAACGTGCCATCATTGAAAATACTTTCGAAAGTAACCTATGGCGCAAGCTCCTATGACGCGGCAGGCCGTTTGGTTAACTACAACTACATCAAGCTCTTAAAAGGGGAGGGGGATACCGAAGAGCTGTCAAGCTATACATTGACGTATACCTATACCTATCAAAGTCGCGACAGCTACCTTACAAATACGGTAACTGGCGTTGGTAGTAATACCAATCATAAAGATGGTGTGAATGTCAGCTATTACGATGATAGCGGCCGCCTGCGTTACACCAACGAGACCTACAAAACCGACCAAATTTCTGAACAGCAACGGCGCTATTTCCGCTACAACGGTGATGGTCAGATTATCAATAAAGTTGCTGGTGACTGGGAAGGTGGAAGCTTTACTACCGAGACAGATGGATCTGAAGAGCGCCACTATTACTACGCCCAAGGCCAGCAGATTGGATCCGTAGATGGCAGTGGCCGTATTCACTTCGAAGATCAGGCGGGCTACCAGCTTGCCGGTCAGTCGGGCCCGGCTCAGTCCATGGTTTATACCGTGCGCCCAGGGGACACGTTGCGCACAATCGCGCAAACGGTTTATGGCAGTAGCTCTCTCTGGTACCTGATAGCCGATGCGAATGGCCTGGCAGACGATGCAGTTGTTCTGACAGATGGCCAGCAGCTGCGTATACCGGCGCACACGACCAGCGTTAATGATGCTGATACGTTTAAGACCTACAACGCCGAAGAAATAATAGGCGACCGCACCCCGGCGGTACCCTACGTACCACCGCCCCCTTCCGCAGACGCGGGCTGTGGGGCTATTGCTACCATTATTATGGTTGTGGTTGCGGTAGTGGTTACTATTTATACTGCTGGCGCGGCTGCAAGTGCATTTGGGGCCGCTGGCACCGCTGGTGCAGGAGCGACTGGAACCGCGATCACTGGTGCGGCTACGGCGGGTACAACCGCCGTAGCCTCAACGGGAGTCGGAGCAATCGGAAGTGCAGTTGTCAGTGGTGGAGTGCTCACGGGCTCAATCAGTGCGGCAGGTATTGCTACCTCAGCTTTCGTAGGCGGATTTGCAGGCTCCGTAGCTTCGCAATTGGTGGGTAAAGCGTTGGGAGTGGTGGATAGTTTCTCACTTCGTCAGGCTGTGGCTGGGGGGGTCACTTCGGTAGCGTCCGCTGGGGTTGGCGGCATGGCCCAGCATGGAACCGGCAAGCTCAGTAAGGTATTCCAGGGTAGCTACGGAAATTATGCCCGCGGTGCAACCACCTATATCTCGGCACAAGGGGCCCAGGTCATAACCGGTCAGGACACCAACTTTAGCTGGGCCAGTGTTGCCGCCTCGGCGATTGGGGCTGAGGCGGGGGCTCAGGTTGGTGGCTACGTGGGAGGTATGACACAAGGGCTGGGTGACTTTACTTCAGGCTTCATCAGTGCGACAGCATCTGGAATCGCGGCAGCATCTGTAAGCAGAGTGTTCGGTGTGGGTGGTAAAGTTGAGTTACAGGCGATTGCGGCAGATGCTTTTGGTAATACGTTTGCTAATTCGCTAATAGAAAGCACTATTGTTGAAATTGAGCCGGAGTCAAAACACTCGAGTACACCTGATTTTAACAATAGATTGGAGGCTACACAGGAGCAGCCAGTATCAAAATCTCAAATCGCCGTAAATGAGGCAGAGAACTTAAATAGATCAAGCGAAGTTGAAGACTCGAAATTGTCTTCGATCCAGGAGGACATCATCGAAGTTGAAGGCGCATCGTGGGCAGATCAATCCGAAGTTGAATCGAACCTTGATATTGTTGTGCCTGATGTCATTCCTGCTGATCTACAGCGCGAATATACCCGCTTACTGGGCGCCGCGGAGGAGTCTGGGAATTTGGAAGAGGTTGATCGACTTAAGAGTATGATGAGGGAATTTGTCGGGAAATCTAGTATGGAGGGGTACGAACCTACGGATGCCCAGCGAGAATTAGTTTCGGAAGGCGACTATATTGGTTATTGGAAGTCTGTCTATGAGCAAAGCGGCGGAAAGTTAGGGCGAACTGAGTTGATAGGATGGGGGCAGTCAGATTTTGTAGGTGATGTCTCGGTGTTTGAGCAATTAGCAGCTGACTTCACATGGGCCAGAATGGAAATGGCTTTGGATGAGTTAGGTGATTCGGCACCGACAATGGAAGATTTGGGGCGGGCATTTGCTGCATCTAGCTTAAAAGCAAGAGATGCCGACGTCTTAAATACTCCACATCTACTGAATAGGGAGCAAATTGCCGAGTATCATTATGACGTATTAGATTTCTACAATTTAGATCGAAGCTTGTTTGGTGGGACAATGTTTACTGGAAGTGCCACTGAAGCTCAGCTATATGGAAATTATTGGGCGGAATATGCAGATGTAGATCGCGATTTTGCTAGTGAACTATTTGGCAAGTTTGTACGAGGTGATGGTCATGAAGAAGTTTACTTCGGACCTTCTTCAAAGTTTGCTCAAGAGTTCGCTGAAAGTGGAATGGCTCAAAGTATGTATGACTTCTTTGTAGATACGAAGTACAACGGTAACGTTCCTTCTGATGGGTTTATGTACAATTTTGACAAGAATTTTGGCCCTGCCGAATTCTTTGATGATCTTTTTGAGGGAAACTGGGCCGCGCATAAGCTGGGGAGTTATGAAGATGGGCTCGCTGTAGTAAAAGACGGACAGATTCACTTTAGGGTGACCAATACAATGGGAAGAAGGTCCTTTTTTGGCGGTAACTATAGGGATAAGGCTGGCGGAAATTTTGACTGGATGAATGATATTCCAATTTTTAATGATAGCTCCTCTGATAATGGATATCGGGATCCGACATCAAATATCAATATTACGGTAGAGTGGACTGTCCCTCTGCCTGGGGGTAAGTAGCAATTTAATTTGCCCTATCAATAGGTTTAAACCGGATGAAATTTTTTACTATATTAGTAGCCTTAATGTTGAGTTTGATTTTCGCTGTAGCTTGTAGTCAAAAAAGAGGGGGCGAAGCTGTGAATAAAGATTTTAGAGTTATCGAAGATAATGAACGATATAGCCTCCTTAGAATTCAAGTGGGTGGGGGTATGTCGGCCGATGACAGCGTTTCTATTTCTATTGACTGGAGATCTAGGGGCGACGAGTTTTATCAATCTCCATTGCACTTTTATTGGTCTAGGAATGGCTATAGTTCTGAAAATCTTCGGGTGAGTAAATCTTCTTTTCAGGGGGTGGTGGAGGTTGAAGACCCCGACAATAAAAACTTGATTTACTACTTTAGGGGGGGGAACCATTAGATGAGGCTGAATTGTTATCATTTTGTAATACGGCTGTATCAGCGTATATTAGGGATTGTACGTCCTATATGTTAGTCGATGGAGTCAAAGTTAAATACGAATTCAAAAAGAAACTTATGCCATTAATTGATGAGGTAGAGATTGCTGTAAAAGAGGCGGTAAATGAATATCGAGTTAAAAAAGGCAAGCAGTAAGTAGGTGTTGGAAATTAACTCTGCTTATCTGATGATCTACAATTCTAAGGATGTAAACTTCAGAATAGTTTTAGATCTATTGGGTGAAACTAGTGAGCCATCATATGATACATATTTCGGGGTCGTTCTGTTTAATATGTTTTTTAGTGGCGAATTTCGCAATCATTAAATATTGATGGGATTTCTAGAGTTTTTTATTTAGAATGGTGAGTCTCAGGTAGAGTATCTCTGAGACTCTTGTAGGTTTTAGAGATTATGGAATCTGTGTACAGGTAGCCCCATCGCACAGGCCGATTACACTGAAGTAGTCATCAACTGTCCGAGCGTCTTTTTCTCCCTGCCCATTTTCGACAAGTAGGTAACCTTTAAAATGTAAGGTGTAACCACGCATTGGATAAGGTGTACCACTGTATGAGTAGGTAGGGCTGGTTGAAGCTTGATTGTTGATATTCCAGTTGTAAATCAATCCGGAACCTGTGGAGTTGCTCGCATCCAAGCGGTAGTTCGCGAGGTGTCGATCAGAAAATTTGGTGATTTTGATCAGAGGTGGTGTTGTATTGTCGTTTTCAACGGCAGTCGAAACAATACCTTTCCAGTCGGTAATGCTGGCGGTGCTACTGAATTTCTTCAGCATAGTGTACTGTTCAAAACTGCTGGGGTCCCGTCCCTTTCTATTGTTGTATGCCAGTTTGACATAGTCCGTTAAGGTGTGATCATAAATCACCTGGTTGCTCGGGTCGTCCACGCATTGCCCTGCCATTACTTCGTTAATATGCGCTGTACTTCTTTTTTTTGACTTTAGTTGAGCCTTGTCGTATTGCTCCTGGGCCTCAGAACTATCCCGTAGTTCATCATACGCTAGTTTAACAATTCCTCTACAGGCTACATTTATACTGCATTCATCGTATCCATCTTCTTTAAACTCTTTATCACATTGGTACCTGGTTTTTCCTAGGGTCTGATAGCATCTGTCATGCTTGTTACATTCGCCTTCGAAATCACTTGAAAGCATGTCTTCAAGCCAGTCTGAGACGTTGTTTACGTCTAGGGTGCAGCCATTAACTTCTCTTGGGATTTCTTCGCACAAAGGCGCTGCTAACACGGAGTTGGCCAGGATAGCCGAAAATATAAATGCAAAAAGTAACCTGAAAGTATTCACAAATAATCCTTAAGTTATATTTTTGATGTAATTCGATTGCAGAAAAGCCGTTTTAGCGGCCTAATCCGTAACGAATTCCATTTCATTTTCGTGAAAAAAACGCAATTGTCGAGGTTTTAAGGTGGTATAGATTTGGATATTTTTCCGGTTATTTTCGTAATTGAATACAGAAAAATATTTAGGTGTTGTCAGTAGTGTCAACTGAGTTCCGATGATAATTCTCGAGGATTCTAGGGGTGAACTCATATAGATGGTCGAATAAACATTGTGAGGCTAGTTAGAATATTCAAAATTATTCATCCATTAATTTGTTGCAATCAGGAAATGAAGTTTTCCATGGGGTGGCCTCGTTTCGGTTTAACTGCTATCCCCCGCATGTCATTAAGCGCGGTAGCAATCGTCAGGTTTGTTTAGCGTAAGGAATGAGTGCTGAAGTATTTAATTTTCCATCCATCGTCGTATTTCGGGTGCTTGAGAATGTGCGACATTCACTAAAGCAGTTACATGAACATTTTGGTGGATGACTTGTAACTTCTTTCTCTTTATCAGCATGTATTTTTCGGTCGCTTAGGCTAAGGTGAAGAACGCACAATGTGACTATAATGACTATTGGTTATTATGTAACTTCTCAGTATTTCCGTGTTTCGGTTGCTTATCCAGCGAATTGCATAAGATTTTGTCTCTTTTATCAGTATGTTCGTGAAATTGATCACATTCTTGCGTGAAATCTTTTTGACCTATTTGTCACAATTTGTAGCAGCTGTATTCTCTCTGCCTCGATAAATTGGACGCCATTCCCGGTGGGAGAAAAAGAACAAGAAATTAATCTATGGGAACAGTGGGGGCAGGGTGGAAACAGTGCTTTTCGAGATGCACTTATTTCGCACTACCTGCCCTGGGGGGTATCCGTTGCGTTTTCCTTGATGAAAGCCTTTCCTCCAAATTTAGTTCCCCATGATGATATTCGGCAGATCACTGCAGTCGCTCTGCTGGAATCTATAGAGCGTTTTAGCCCCGACAAGGGTGTGCCATTCGAAGCTTTTGCGCGAAAGCGGGTGCGCGGTGCACTGTTGGACGAGATAACTGCTGCAAATCGTCAGGCATTAAATGCTTCGAATGTTGATCAGTATTCCCGTCCGTTTACCGCGCTGGTAGATCAGCTCGATGTAATGGTTATGGAGATTTTGCTGAACAGCATGAGCGCGGAAGCAGTGCCCATTTACCCAGATTTTACTTGTAGAAGTGAAATGCATGCGGTGTTAACTGATGTGATTACGCGTTTGAGTGGGCGCGAGCAAGAAGTAATTAAGCTCTCGTACTTTCACGATCATAGTAACCGGGAAGTGGCGCGAGCCTTGTGCTTATCAGAAGGGCGGGTCAGTCAAGTTAAAAAAATGGCGCTCGACAAACTGAAGCAACAACTAATAGCAGAGATTTAACCGGTAATCTGCCGAGACGAGACAATTTAGTGATTAATATTGAAAAGCAAGAAGCCCTCCAGAGACTTCGAAAATTCTGGGAGCAGGACCGTGAAAACCCTCTGCTCACGCAGGATTTGCTATCGAAATATTTCGAGACTGGCGCGCTGGACCAAGGGCGAGAATTTATCGATGCTCTGCCCGAAAGTGTCTTGGGCTTCCCTTCGGTTTCTCATTCCGCGGGCATGTTATGTCTTGCGGTGAGTGACTATCGTCAAGCCGAGTTTTGCTTTCGCTGGGCGGATGCGAAAGCACCAGGGCAGCTGGCAATTCAATACAACCTGGCTTACACAATGTTCCAGCAGCACCAGTATGCTGAGGCAGAGACCATTCTCCAGAGCATTGCTGAACCAACAGCGGAAGTACTCGTGCTCAAAGCCCGGGCAGATCACCACTTGGGTAAGTTTGACCACGCGATTGATGCACTCGATGCTGCCATTGCACTAGATGGCGATTTACAAGCAAGTGGACTCTTGGCTCTTGTTTACAATGATTGTGGTAGTCGCGAAAAGGCTATAGAACTTGCAGAAATGGTTCTCGAGCAGGAACCCCACCAATTTGAAGCATTATTGGCTATGGCCGATGCATATACTGCTCTGCAGTCCTACGCAGAGGCATCACGGTGGTGCGATATGGGGTTGACCGAATACCCTAGTGTTGGACGTTTCTGGACGGTTAAAGGGCAATTGCAACTGGTGGATTTCGATTTCAATGAGGCCAGAGCAAGCTTTACAAAAGCCGTAGAGCTAATGCCTGAACACATTGGCACCTGGCACTTATTGGGTTGGAGTGAGGTTCTGCGGGATGATTTGGGCGCGGCGTTACACGCGTTTGAGCGGGCTCTGGAGCTGAACCGGAACTTTGCCGAAAGCCATGGTGGCCTGGCAGTAGTCAATGCGCTTCAGGGTAATTGGGATACTGCGCAACAGGCCAGCAAACGCGCATTGGGACTCGATCACAGCAATTTGTCTGGTCGCTACGCCGAGGCCCTCTGTTTAGAGCATCGGGGACAGGCAGGAGCGGCGGAGCAACTTCGCCAGAAACTGTTTGCAACACCCACGGGGCAAAAGGTGGAAAACAAGCTTCCGGAAATGGTTCAGAAATATCTCGCCAACCGCGGTGAACAATTGTAATGGAACCGGATACGGCCATGCGCCTGATGGCATCGATGCTGGAAGTTGCCGCATGGATGAGCGCTCCGGTGCTGGCTACCGCCCTGATCATCGGTCTTTTGGTTTCGGTATTTCAGGTGGTGACACAAATTCAGGAAATGTCACTCACTTTCGTGCCCAAAATTATTGGTGCGGTGATCGTGCTGATTCTGATGGGTAGCTGGATACTCGCAACATGGATGGAGTTTGCTGAGAAGTCGATTGGGATGGTGGCCGGTTAAACATGCTGCTGGAATCTCTTTCCCGACAATCTTCCCTTGTCGTGCTTGCCATGGTACGCCTGGCGCCGTTGTTATTTGTCGCGTTATCAAATCCAATGTCGCGGGTGCCGGCCAGTGTGCGCCTTGTGCTAACGGCCACCGCGGCCATTGGCTGTGTACAATTGTCGCCGCAACTTCAGGTGCCGCCAAATCTGGGCTTTGCAGAGTTTCTGCGTGCGGCTTCTATTGAGGCATTTATCGGCAGCGCGCTGGCCGCTGGATTTTTTGTCGGGTCTGCGGCATTACTGACACTGACGCGCATGGTGGATATGCAAATGGGCTTTGGCGCCGCTGCAGTACTGGATCCAGCAACCAATAGTTCGGAATCAATTATCGGCACGCTTTATCTCTGGGTGCTATTTGTGCTGACATTTGAACTCGGTTTTCATTACGACATTCTTGGAATACTGCTGTTGTCATTCAAGTTGCTGCCGATGTTTGGTAGTGGTGTTGAATTTGACCTGGGTGCATTTACGGCTTATCTCACACAGCAATTTACCCTGGCGCTGACAATTTTCCTGCCTGTTTCCATGGCGCTGTTGATTTTCGATTTCTGTATTGGCTATCTTGCCAAAAGTATGCCGCAAATGAATGTGTATTTTGTCGGCTTACCACTCAAAATTTTTATTGGCCTTGTGACTTTGGCGATCAGTGTGCGACTGACTGGATCCGGACTTGAACGAATGCTGGACAGCATCCGCGAATTTATGCTGATGGCGGTGGGGCGGTAGATGGCCGAGCAGGATCAGGATAAGAGCGAAGAGGCCTCACCTTTTAAGTTGCGTGAGGCGCGCAAGAAAGGTCAGGTATCAAAAAGTCTGGAGCTGAATGCATTTGCCGTGGTTTCAGTTTGCCTGTTGTCTATTTTGCTGTTTAAAGATCGGCTTGCGAGTGGTACGGAGGCAATGTTTCGAACTATCGTTTCACGTGGCTTTTCGGAGCCAATGGAGCCCGGTGCCCCGGTAAGCTGGATGTCATACGTTTTGTTCAGTTTGTTGAACGTTTTCGGACCGGTGCTGGTGACAATTGTGCTGGCCGCAGTCTTGGTGAATCTGGCGCAGGTGAAGTTCGTGGTTTCCAGTTTCCCGCTAAAGCCGGACTTTCAGCGTCTGAATCCTGCTGCGGGCTTTAAAAAGCTGTTTTCACGTAGAGTTTTGTACGAACTCATCAAGGCTGCGTTGAAGATCGGTTTCTTGTTCGTATTTATTCTGCTGATGGGAATGCCACTGGTTAATTGGCTGGTGAGTGGCGTAACTCTCCAGTTGTCGAGTGTCGGCGGCTGGGCCACGGATATCGTTGTGCAGGTCGTACTAGTGTTTATTCTGATGCTGTTGCCCATTGTGATTGTGGACAAGCTCTACACCCGAAGGGACTTTCTGCGGCAAATGCGTATGAGCCGTAAGGAAGTAAAGGACGAGCATAAGCGGCTGGATGGGAATCCGGAACAAAAGAAGAAGCGCAGGCAGTCGCAGAAAGAACTGCTGGAAAAGTCCAAAGCATTGGCCAATGTGAAGTCTGCCGATTTGGTGGTGGTAAACCCTACCCATTATGCGGTTGCCTTGCGTTTTGAGCGCCACGCAATGATTGCGCCAAAGGTCGTTAGCTTGGGGGCTGGAGCACTTGCGTTGGAGATCAAGCGTCGGGCAAGAATATACGGGAAGCCAATTGTTGCACGGCCAAAGCTGGCACGTCAGTTGTATAGATCAAGTCGGTTAGATCAGCCGGTTTCACCAGATTCGTATCAAGATGTCGCGGAAGTGTATCAGTGGTTTTACCAACGCTAAAATTATCCCGTCAGCTAAACATGCTGAAACAACTTTACCAGGCAAGCTATCAGGATCTTGCTCTGGTCGTTGCAATGATTGGCATTTTGATGGCGCTGTTTGTGCCTGTGCCAGGGATCTTGCTGGATTTTCTTATTATCCTGAACTTCAGTTTCGCGCTGCTGATGCTGCTTATTACATTCTATAGCGATAAGCCGATTAAGTTCTCAACATTCCCGTCGCTACTGCTAATGGCAACTCTATTTCGACTTGCGCTTAATATTGCAGCCACACGCCTGATTCTTGCCGACGCCGAGGCGGGCAAGGTTATTGGTGCGATTGGGGAGTACGTAGTGGGTGGCAACTATGTAATCGGCCTCGTCGTTTTCCTTATTTTAGTGGTAGTGCAATACGTTGTTGTGACTAATGGTGCACAGCGCGTAGCGGAAGTGGCCGCACGTTTTACCTTGGATAGCATGCCCGGCAAGCAGATGAGTATCGATGCTGATCTCAATATGGGACTCATCGACGAAAAAACCGCACGCCAACGCCGGGGTGATATCGAGCGCGAAGCAAATTTTTACGGTGCAATGGATGGCTCGACCAAGTTTGTGAAAGGCGATGCCATTGCGGGCATTATCATTATTTTGATCGATATTATCGGCGGCCTTTCCATTGGCCTAGCGCAACATGGTATGTCCTGGGGGGAGGCACTTGAGACGTTTACGCTCCTCACGGTTGGCGACGGGATTGTTACTCAAATCCCCTCTCTGATCATCGCCGTCGCTACCGGTATTTTGATTACACGCGCCGCGACCGACGCGCGCCTGGGTGAAGAAGTGGTGGCCCAAATCACTGCAAACCCCAAAATATTATCGTTGATTACCATTGTGCTATTACTGGTGACACTTTTGCCTGGCCTCCCTGTGCTACCACCGCTGGTGCTGGCTTTTGTTTTTGGTGCGGCCACTTGGTATTCACTTTCGAGGGAAGACATACAGCCTGCCCAGGAAGAGCAAAACGATTCCGCGGAAGAGGTGGAGCCCGAAAGCTTCGCAGATTTGCTTCGGATGAAGCCAATTGAATTTCAGTATGGAACTGAGATTGCCAAGTACGTAGAAACACAGCGTGATCACCTTGGTGTACTGTTTGAAAATCTGCGTAGACAAATAGCACAGGACCTCGGTTTACTCGTACCTTTAGTTAGTTATGTCCCGTCCAAAAAAATGGCCGGTAATACTTATAGCATCGCTTTTCATGGCTCTCTGGTGGGTAATGGAACTCTCTACGATGGCCAAAAGATGGCCATATCTCCAGGAGGGAGCCTGGACACGCTGAATGGTGTGGATGCGCGGGAACCGGCGTACAAGTTACCAGCCAAATGGATAGATGCAAAACAATACGATCTGGCAAAGCGTGAGGGGTGCACCCTAGTTAACCCCGATACGCTTCTGATTACCCACCTACAGCAAGCAATTAACATGAAAGGGGAAGAACTCCTTACGCGCCAGACCGTGGAAATGATGATCGAACAGGTTCGTGGAGACTTGTCTGGGCTATTGGATGAATTGATTCCCAACAAGCTGCAAATCTCCGATCTGCAATCCATTCTTAAAGAGCTTCTAAGGGAAGGAGTCTCGATTCGCAATCTCTCCAGAATTCTAGAGGCCATTGCCGAGTCCGTTACCAGCAGTGCCAACCGGTATGACATCGTCGAAGTAGTGCGTGCGCGTTTAGGAGCACAAATTATTGAGAAAATTGCTTCCGGTCGCGAGACTCTTGAAGTGATATCAATCGCCCCTGACCTTGAAAACACGTTGGTGGCTTCAATTCGCAAGGATGATCGGGGAGGTGTTTTGGTACCAGACCCATCAATTCTCGATCGATTGATGTCAAGTATCGTGGAGGTAAGCGATGCAGTGATTTCTCGAGGGCAAGAGCCCGTGGTCGTGTGCAGTGTCCGACTGCGCCGCCCGCTATTTGAATTCTGCCGCCGTATGTTGCCGGCACTGAAAGTCCTGTCTACCGCAGAAATTGTCAGTGATATCAAAATAAACTCTAACCAAATGATCCGGGTGTAGCATGAGTGCAGGTTACGAATATAGCCTCAAGGCTATACAAGGAAACATTCAGCAAGTTGAGCTTCTCAGTCAGAATGTCGCCAATATCGGTACCCCGGGCTACATACCAATTGGAGCCGAGATTGCACCAATCGAGTTTCAAGCTGATTCTGTCACTGAACCGGTAACCCATGTACGTACACAAGATGTTTCTATTAAGCCCACGGGCTCGGAAAGAGATCTCGCCGTACTCGGCGATGGCTATTTGTGGTTGGAGTCGCGCGATGGTGGTGTGTCACTCGCGAAGAGCGCGACATTGGTTGTGAATCCTGATGGGCTGTTGACGAATGCTTTCGGTTTGCCAGTTCTTGATGAGAATGGTTCGAAGATCGTCATACAGTCAGACTTTGAAATTACGCGAGTCGGAATTCGTACGCAAGACGGCTCATATGAGGCGACCATTGGACTTGTGTCGATTAACGGTCATCTGTCCGATGAAATGATAGATGGCGCCTATCGTATTGAAGCGAGAGGTCGTGTTGGAACTGCTGAAGGTGCCTCTATCCTTAGGGGGCATGTAGTAGTCCCAAATCTTAATAGTGCATCAGAAATGATCAGCATGATGCAAAGAACCAAGCATGTTGAATCTGTACAGCGTGCTTTGATGACAATTGACAGTATTTACGACACTGGCATTAACCAAATTGGAAAATAGTTGTGGATGCACTTTATATCGCTCAAACAGGGTTGAATGCCCAGGCTGAACAGTTGGATGTTATTTCAAACAACATTTCCAACATGAATACTCGTGGTTACAAAAAAGCAGGGGTCGAGTTCGCGGCAGTGCTTCAAGCTGCCGGTGAATCTGGATTGGCGCTAAGTGGTGTTGCGGTCGAGGGCGTTCACAATGATCTTAGTCAGGGTGCGATGCAGGTCACAAACAATCAGTGGGATGTCGCGATCCAAGGCAACGGGTTCTTTCAGGTCGCCCTGGAAAGCGGCAAACAAGCATATGTACGTAGCACCAGATTATCGGTGGATGCCGATGGCTATCTGAAAACGTCTTCCGGCGAGAAACTTGCCGATTTTGTGAATGTACCTTACGGCGTGGAAAGTGTGTCTATCTCACCGACAGGTGAAGTGATTGGCAAGTTAGACGGGGCCGAGACTGTGCTGCTTGGTGAGATTCAACTTTACAGCGTGATGGATACGGCAAAGATGTCTCAAGGCGAGGGCGGACTCTTCTACGTCGAAGAGGGCGTCGAAGTAACTTCTGGTTCTCCAGGGGAATCCGGTTTGGGACTGGTACGACAGGGCTACGTGGAAGGTAGTAATGTTGAGCTTACTCAAGAAATGGTTCAGTTGATTATGGCACAGCGTGGTTACCAGCTTAATGCAAAGATTGTCCAGATCGGTGATCAGATTATGGAAACGGTAAATAACCTGCGGCGATGACTATTAGGGCAATCTTCTGCTTACTCGCGTTTCTTCTAGTGCGTCCAATATGCGCACAGGAGGACGTATCGGCTGTTGTCAGTGGAGCGGGTAACACGGCGGCGACTACGTCTTGTACAGGTGAATTTTGTCCTGTCACTGCAGTAGCGAGCGGTTACCTGATGCAGCGAGCGGTATCACAGGGATGCACCATTCGGATCACGCCCTTGAAAGGATACGGAAAAGCGGATATCGAGCTCAGTGATTTGAAACTTGCTTCAGATATAGAGCAGCCATGTCGCCCGGGAATCCGAAAGGTAGAAGTTTCGGGTGTCGATAGGCGAAGTAAGCGGGTTCGAAAGGCCTTTTGGGTAAATGTTGAGCTGTTTTCTCCCGTTCTGGTCGCAAATAAGACTTACTGGAAAGGTAGATCGATCCCGGGGTACAAAACCAATGTTGAGAAACGTTGGGTGGATTTCGAAGCTGTATTTCGAAATCCGGAAAGAAACTATCTCGCCAAGAAAAAGATAAGACGTGGCGAGATATTAACGAGTGAAAACACGTTGCAGAAGAAAACGATTGCGGCTGGAGATGAGCTGATTCTTCGGTCAGCGTCCGGCGGGATTGTCGTGAATTTGGAGTCTGTAGCCATCTCTGATGCGGATGTTGGCGATACGCTTCAAGTGGTTACGCTACACAATAACCAGTTAAATTGCGGGAAATTGCATAATCATGAGGTTGCTATTCGTTGTACTGCTCTTCGTGGCAGCCATGTCGACGACTGCCGTTGCTGAAGATTTGGTAAACCCTGATCTGTACCAGGGTATCGCTGCAGACAAGCGTGCGTATCAGATTGGAGATACGGTAACAGTCTATATCGCCGAGAGTGCCGCTGCCGAAAGCTCGGCGTTTACGGACCGGGAGAGAGATCTCGACTTTAACGGGTCAGCATATGATTCGGTCTCTGATCACCAAGTGGGTATTGGCTTCGATTCTCAGTCCCGCGGAGCGGCAGTTACCTCCCGCCGTGGCGCACTGAAAGGTCAGCTCACTGCCCGTGTGATTGGCTATAGCGACGTTGGTCACCTAATCGTTAAGGGAGAGCAAGTAATTGTGATTAACGGTGAGGCACAGTCATTGTTCATATTTGGCACCCTGCGTCCGGAAGATATATCTCGGGATAATACGATCTACTCAACGCGGCTGATGGATGCCCACATCGAATTAGTTGGCGACGGCGTAGTAGGTGGTGCGCAACGTGCAGGTGCAATTACATGGGTGCTGAGATGGTTGGGGCTAAATTAATGCGTTGTTTCATGCGACTGATGTGTGTGATTGCCGCTTGTATTTCCGTGTCGGCCGCTGCAATAACAATCGAAGAGGTGACGCGCATCGAAGGTATTCGAGATAACCAGTTGGTAGGTTATGGGCTGGTTGTCGGCCTCGCAGGAACCGGGGATTCTGCGAGAAATCGCGCAACGATACAAAGCGTTTCAAATACTCTCAGGGAGTTCGGCGTTAATACTGATCGGTTCAATTCTGCCTCGCGGAATGTCGCTGCAGTAATCGTAACGGCTACGTTACCGCCGTTCGCTTCGCGTGGAGATCGCATTGATGTTCAGGTTTCGTCGCTGGGCGATGCCCGTTCTCTGGCCGGCGGCACCCTCTTTATGACACCACTTGAAGGCCCGGATAGCCGGATGCATGCGCTAGCTCAGGGCCCAGTAGTGACTGGTGGTTACAACTACTCCAAATTCGATACTAGCTTGCAAAAGAATCACCCGACGGTAGGACGGGTGACAAAAGGAGCGATTGTAGAGCGAAATTTTAATTCAGAATTTATTGGTGAGGACGGAGGCGTTGTTCTTATTTTGAATGAACCGAACTTCAAAATGGCGAGTGATATCGCAAGTGCCATTACAGATCGCGTATCCGGTGCTTTTGCAGAGCCGATCAATCCAGGGAAAGTCCTTGTGTCGCCATCGGATGCTAAGGGCAGTTCTCCTTTCGATGTGATCACGCGCGCGCTAGCGTTAGACATTGACATGATTGAAAGGAATCGCATAGTCATTAACGAAAAAACAGGCACGATCGTAGCTGGTGGCGACATAGAGATCGGTGAGGCGACGATTTCCCATGAAAATATTCATGTAGCGATTACCACTGTGTATGACGTAAGTCAGCCATATTCTGTCGGTCTTTTCGCAGGACGTCGGTCGAGAACCGGAGATATTCGCACAGAGGTTGTCCCGAGCACTGATATTACTGTATCAGCAGAGGAACACGCGCCTGTGACGATGCGCAAAGGCACAAAGGTTGATGAGCTCTTGAAGCATCTCTCGAGTATTGGAGTTCAAACCCGAGACATCATTAGCATCCTGCAGGCACTGAAAAGCGCGGGTGCGATTCAAGCAGAAATAGTGGTGGAATAATGAATGTAGATTCGATGTCGGCATTGGTTGGGTCAGCGCTTGACTACTACGCTCAAGCGCAAGATGTAAATAGCAGAAACTTCAGTACTGTTGGAACCGGTAGAGGATTTGAGGTTGCTGTAGATTTCAATGAAATCTTAACCGAGCATTTAGAGGCTGGAGGAAACTACCAGACGTTCTGGCCTAAGGTGACTCTGTTGGTCGATGCAAATGTCACAGTAAATACGCGTGAAGTAACGCTTCCAGATGTTGTGCTTTCGAGCGAGCGATTTTCCGGTAGTTACAAAAATATTGGCACCGTCTACAACCAGATGGTCGAGTTGTATCAGGCTGCGCTGGGGAAAGGTAAGTGAGTACGACGACAGCGGTTGATGAACTGGCGCGTTCGATGCGGAGAGATCTTGCATCGGTAGAGCTATCTACCTTTCTTGTCGCGAATGCGGAGAGGATGCTTCCTTCGGAGACAGAAAAGGTATATGTCGGCTATGCGTACGGCTCCGACCGCCTTTCTTTCAGTGATCAACTTGATTCACTAATGAGTGCAGTTGAAGTACCCACGAAAAAAGTATACCTACCCGACTCCAGCTCCGCAGATGCTGCGGGATACGTGGTGATGGTGGATGTTGATGTTGCGAAAGAATTTGTGGATATGAGCCTAATTAAGCGCCGTTATGAGGCTGCGATCAAAGTTTATAACTCAATTTCCAGTATGAAAGCTACTGCGCGTGAGATAGGGCGATGAGTATAGAGAGTATTCGACCACTACATACTGTAATGAATGAAATTATCGGCGGTGATCTACAAACAAATGCGCTGCCTGATACGTCAAATTTCACAGAGTTTCTTGACAATATTTCTCAGGAAGCCGGCCGAGTTGAGGGGCTCGTCGAAGATTTTGTTCGGGGTAGTGATGTCGAGCTACATACGGTCATGATTGAGATGCAGAACATGAAGCTCAAGCTACAGGCAGTCACTGAGCTAAGAAATAAGGTGGTTGAAGCCTACCAAGAAGTAATGAGAATGCAGGTGTAACCCTATGAATTCGAAATTCGCACTGTCAGTAGCGATTGCTGTGTTGACGATATTTGCTGGCTCGATGACATATGTACTTTGGAAGGGTGATCACATCGTTGTAGATAGCCTCGCAGACGGACAGAAGCAAGAAGCGCTAAAAAACTATCTCGCAACACGTGGAATAAGCTATAGCGTGAATGATTCGGGGCAGATTATGGTCTCCTCAGACAAGATTGAGGACGTCAGACGTTCTGTTGGCGCTGCTGGCGCACTGAGTCACCAGAGGGTGGGCTTTGAGATCTTTCAGGATGATAGCTATGGTGCGACAGAGTTCGCACAAAAAATATCCTATCAGCGCGCACTACAAGGAGAGCTTGAGAAAACGATTGTTTCGCTAAAGGGAGTACTCGACGCTCGGGTGCATCTGGCGATACCGACCAAGACGCGGATATTTCGAAAAACAGAGGAAGTGGCTGCATCTGTTGTCGTATCACTTGCCGATGAAGGTAGTTTGGCCAGTATTGAGCCGGCTGTCCGAAGTATCATCATTGGCGCAGTTCCGGACATCGCGGCAGAAAGCGTTTCAGTAATTCAGGACAGTGGGAGCCGTTTAGGTAGAGTTGGCGGGCTGGCTGGGGTTGATTCCATTTTGGCGCAGGAGAGGTTACGGGAGTCTGATATTGCCGAGTCAGTATCGAAGATGCTGTTAACTTGGTTCAATCCTGCCGATTTCAGTGTCAGCGTATCGGTCACCATGACCAAGGATAGGAAGACCATTGAATCTACAGCTCCTGTCGCCTCCTCTTCCGTTGTTCGTGCAAAAAAAATGACATCGGGCGAGGATGGTGAAGCTGTAGAAGATATCAGCTATGAGTATGGAACTAAATCTGAAAATATTGAGGTTCCTGCCGGCCAGATCGTCAAGATTGGCATGGGTGTGGCTATTAACACCGATATCAGCGAGCCCCAGATTGCTGCAATCAGAGAATTGATTTCTAGTGCAATTGGGCTGGATGAGCAACGTGGCGATAGCCTAACCGTGATCCGACTGAATGTTTCAGAAAACGTAAGTAGTTTGGGCGCGCCGTTAGTATCTTCAGAGATTGCCGTTTCAAAAAGTGGGCCATTGGCTTACGGCTCGAAGATATTACTGCTTTGGCAAGTAGCAATTTCAGCAGGTGTGGTACTTATGCTGGTGGCAAATCGATTGCACAGAAGGCGACAGAGAAAGCGGGTTGTAAGGAAAGTGGAGTCCTGGTTGACAGGAGAAGTCGTACAGTGAATGCAAAGTTAACCGCAATTGCACTGGCAAGCTTACCGAGCGCTGCGCAGAAGAAGTCAATATCAGAACTCCCTGATAATCAGGTCGTATCAGTTAAGCGTGCGCTCGAGGATCTTAATGAAACCGTCAGTGCACGTGAATTCAAATACTTAACGAGTCGTGATCTGAAAGGGTTGATTTCTAGATTCTCTGATCTTCCAGGTGAAGAAATCAAGCGAAGCCGTGCTATACAGGAGCTCAATATTGGTGAGCAAATGAAGCACTATCTTCTCAAGCAACTCAATTTAGGCTAGAGAATGATATGGCAACACTCAAGCTACCAGTAAAGCAATCTCAAGAAACACAAAAAATTGTGGACGTGGAAACACCCCATCTGGATTCGGAACCAGCAGCTATTCCGGATGGATTGGTAACTAGAGATGAGTTAAATGCGGCTGAAAAAAAAGCCTATGAACTTGGCCTGGTAGACGGGAACGAGGCTGCCAGCCGTAAGGTTTCCGCAGAGCGTGAGGAGGTTGAAGTTCTTAGCGATGCGTTAAAGAGGCAAATCGCTACTCTGGATAAATCGACAAGCGCAATTTCAGGTCTTATTGACGAATTCAATCAAGGTCTTCTTGATGTAAACGGTAGTATCAAAGAAATTGCGAAGCAATTTGAGAATGATTTTGCACGTTACTTTCTATTTGATGAAGATCTCCTTGCGCAGCAAATCGCAAGGAAAGTCGAGAGTTTCTCTAGAGAGATGTCTTTGGTCGACTACCGGATCATTGCTGATCCCACTTTGAAAGAGTCGTTTAAGATGGACGAGTCTCTTGCTCATCACTTGCCAAAAATCGAAGTCGAGTCAGGTGCATGTAAGTTGGTCCTGATTGACAGCGAAGGTGAACTCTACTGGGATCCTGGGATGATTCGTGACTTGCTGATAAAACCAGCCGCTCCCGATTCAGACAGTAAGTAATGTTACAGCGTCAGATTTTGAGTTTTGACTCGTGTACTCCGCCAATTCTGTATCGGAAAGGGTACGTTGTTGGTGTGGATAGGAGCTCGATAATTATTGAAGGAATAGTCGGGCATATCGGTCAGGTTTGCTACGTGCGTGATTGTCTAGGGGCGTATATAGGTGCTGAGATTATAAGAAGTACGATTGATTCAACGATCCTTATGCCCCTAGGTCAGATTGCTGGTGTACTGCCAGGCTGCGTCGTCCTTAAGCCAGTGCAGCAGACAATCCGGTCATTACGTGAATCAATCGACGAATCGTATTTTCTGACAGCTCTGGGCGACCCTGTTGTGGGTTACCAGCGCAATAAGCCTGTTTTTGTTAGTTTGGAAGATGGTACGTACAGTCAGTTTAATGCTGAAGCTTTACCTGCAAGCGAGAAAGCTACTACAGGAATATCAGTTTTTGATGACTTTCTTCCTTTAGCTTATGGGCAGAAGACGGCAATCTTTTCCAAAGCGGGGCTCGGTAAAAGCTCACTCCTAAAAAAGCTAATAAACTCGGATGCATTTGATCATGTGGTATTTGCGTTAGTTGGAGAACGATCAAGAGAACTATTGTCTTTTGTTCGTAACTTAGACCCACGTCAATCAGCCAAGACTACTGTGGTTGGTGCTGCGGCTGCCGAACCAAGTATCCGAAAGGCGAGAGTTGTGGA
Organism: Microbulbifer sp. ALW1; assembly: GCF_009903625.1. NCBI lineage: Bacteria > Pseudomonadati > Pseudomonadota > Gammaproteobacteria > Cellvibrionales > Microbulbiferaceae > Microbulbifer > Microbulbifer sp. ALW1. Next base: position 2,687,657 of record NZ_CP047569.1, read on the forward strand.
TACAGCCTTAGATGTTGCTCGAGAGTTACTTGCCAGCGGCAAAAAGATACTGCTTGTCGTTGATTCAATTACAAGGTATGCGGGAGCTCTAAGAGAGATAGGTGTCTCATCTGGTGAAATTCCTGGCAGGCAGGGAAACCCATTATCTGTTTTTAGTGGAGTTTCTGCCCTGTTGGAAAGTGCCTCAGTTTATGACAATGAATCGAGTTTAACGATCGTTGGTAGTGTGCTCCTGGAATCGGACTTTGAGGATCTGATTGCTGATTTTGTAAAGTCCGTTACCGATGGTCATGTGTTTCTATCAAGCAAGCTTGCGAATAAAGGAATTTTTCCAGCAATTGACTTGCTGACAAGTCAGTCGAGACTCTCTGAAGTAGTCTTCTCCGATGCAGAGAAGATAGCTGCTCAGTCTATTCGGAGTGCAGTTGCTGAGTTTGATGAGTTGGAAGATTACATCCGGTTCTCAGGCTATCGCTCTGGCGAGCAACAGTCGGTTGATAACGCTGTTGCGAATAGGAAATTCATAAACTCTTGGCTCCTCGGAGATGAAAAGTTTTCCGACCTCTTGGAGACTATTTCAAGTGCTTAGTTTTTATAAGTTGGCCAAATACCAGCGGTATAAAGCGCTTCGTAAAATCGTTGGGGAAGGACGCGTGCTTCGGGAGAGTAGCAGTAGGGTTGAGTCGCGGAAAAGGCATGTACAAGCAGAGTTGGAGAACCTTGATCGTACATTGAATAATACTGTTTCGTCAGGGATACCGCTTTATTTGCTGGATGAATACTTAAATAAAGTCCCAGTATACGCGGAGAACTCGGTGCGCTTGGAGACTGAATCGAAGCGTCTACTCTCCGAAGTCGAGCGAATCGAGTCGATGTCAGCTGCGGTTTCCTCACAAATTGATTTATTCGGTGAAATGGAGCGAAAACAAAGGCTTTTGGAAAAATTTTCCCTCGATCAATACCAGGATGACTTGATTCGGGACGAGTTGCGGAATAGGTCCAGTTAAAAATGGGTATTCACTCACTGTCAGATTTCACATTCCTGCCATATGGCGATGTTGAATTTCGTGAAGATCGTGCATCCAGTAATAGAGTGGATGGTCAGTCATTCGATCAGTTTCTGCTATCTGACGCTCAGAGTCATACTTCTTCAGAGAAAGACAATTCAATTTCGGAAATTGAATCTGCCGATAGTCTCGACACTCGCCAGCACGTAATTTTATTCTCAGGCAGTATTTATGAAGAGGTTTACTCCAGCGTTCAGAGCTGGCCTCGTCTATTGTCGTTCGCTACAGGAGTTGATGGCGTTTCTCTGAAATTTGGTAACTCAAGGGAAATTGGGGTTATGTCAATAACTGTAACAGAGTCAACGTCTTATGAGAAAGTCAATAGCCATGATGTGGTGAGGCTTCGCGACTTTCTGAATCCCTTTTGGGGTAAAGGCAATTCTGCGTCAGGGAATATAGTTGGCAGTAGTGCTTCTACGATTGAAAGTATAAATGCGCGTATTTCTCATGCTCCGCAAGCGACAAACCATAGCGTCACAACATGGTCAAACAGCTCATTACCTAATAGATCTATTCTGTTTTTGCTGATGAATGATATGGAAAACGAGGATAGTTGTTATTCAATATTTGTTCGGAATTACGGCGAGACACGTGAAAATAGTAGCTGGTTATTTGAAATGATTCCATCGAGCATGCTTAGAAACGCAAAAGTGCATTTTAACGGTGAGGCCTTAGATTATGTCCGTTGACGCAATTGGGAGTATCTTGGGGGGTGTCGAGACAGAATCGTCAAATTCCATCTCTCAAGAAGAGTTTCTTCGATTGTTTCTGGCGCAGCTTCAGTTTCAAGATCCCATGGAGCCGTTAGACAACAGCGAATTTTTGGCGCAATTGGCGCAATTCTCCAGTATTGAGCAGAACCGACAGAATGGTTTGCAGTTGGAAAATATTGCGAGACTAAATTCCAGCTATCAGGCCTCTGAATTACTAGGCCGGTCGGTGGAAGTCTCCTCTGAAAGCGGAAGTCTATTCGGATCCATCTCAGCTGTGTCGTTCGATGGAACTGGAACAACCTTTACCGTCAATTCCACGGATGGCAATGTCGTTTCGGGGCTTCGTCTTTCTCAAATACGTGTTATACGACAATAAGGTAAAATATGCTCCAGTCATTTTTTAATGGTTTGTCCGGAATGGTCGTGTTTTCGCAAGGTCTTAACACGATCAGTAATAATGTTGCAAATATGAATACCCCGGGCTTTAAAGCCGTAAACAATTTCTATCGCGCGCTTGGAGAGGATGGGCATGGAATTGGCGCGAAACTTTCCGGTGAGTATATGGATGAGTCGGCAGGGACAATCCGTGATACCGGCAGAGCCACTGATCTAGCGGTTATTGGTGAAGGCTATTTCATTGTTGAGAAAGATGGTCTCTATCAGTACACGCGGAATGGCCAGTTCGTGTTTGATGACGATGGATTCCTAAAGGATACCGTGTCTGATGGTTATGTAATGGGAGCTGGCCCGAGCGGTAATTTGTATCGCATCGACATTTCTACAATGAAAACCTTGCCACCGGAAGCTACTACTGCACTCAGTTTTTCTGGGAACCTTTCGACAGGTGATGATGAGCACGAAATCCCGGCGATTTCTGTCTTTAATAGCTTGGGTGAGGAGGTGACGTTTGGGCTTCGTTTTGTCAATAGTACGGCCACGAACCCTGGTGAGTGGTCTGTAGTCGTTGAGAGTGATTCTGGAATTCCTTTGTGGACAGGTCAGCTGAATTTTGGGTTAGATGGGTCGGTAAGTCCAGGTAGCGAATCATTGTCGATTACCATTCCTTCCGCTGAAAATGGCACTGCCGGTGTTGCACTAGATTTAACCCTGACGTTCGGCGTCCCCGGGGATTTCTCGGCGAGCACATCATTTGCAGGTGGAACAGTTTCAACACTTGGATCTGAGATTGTGGATGGTCGTGGTTCTGAGGGACTAGTGGCGGCAAGTTTTAACGACAAGGGGGCCCTTAATCTTCTTTATTCCAATGGAGATACGGAAGAGCCCTATACCATTGGTTTGGCATATTTCGACAACCCTCAAAATTTACGGCATATGGGAGATGGATTCTATGTGGCGAATACCTTGCAAGGTGTCAGTTATGGTCAACCGGATACTGGTATCTTCGGTTCGATTCAAGGAAATAGCATCGAATCATCAAATGTCGATTTGGTGCGCGAGTTTGCAGAAATGATTATTGCGCAGCGGGGCTATCAGGCGGCGTCTCACGTTATGGACGTAGCTAACACCATGATTGAAACACTGTATCAGTCTAAAGGTTGATGCCTGATGAGAGTTTTTAACGTGACTGGAGATTGCTCCGAGGTTTCAAAAGTATTCCCGAAGGTGGATGAGGTCTCTCGCTGGCTAAGCGAGTGGCTGGATTTGGATGCCAGATTTACTGCGGAATTTTTGGTGATCACACCTGCTGATTTGGGCGGTTGGTCTAGTTGGTATGCTGATGATGGGATAGTCCTAGTCTCTAATTCAATCCGAGAATTTGTAGATTTAGAATTGCGGAAGTTATCTGAAACCTGCGTTGGCTATGATTCGGAGTCAGTATATTCGATTGCCGAGAATATGCTGTTAAATTGCTTTGGCGTGGAATCAATTGAACGCATAGATGTGCTTCGGGAAGCTATTACGTCGTTTGACGTTTTAGTGTTTTCTTTCAATCTACCTAATGGTCAGATAGGTTCTATTGCATTTTCTGCGGCATGTGCATTCGGGCCGTTGAAGCTTGGCAAATTGGACCCCAGTCCTATTGAATGTTTCGCGCTGAAAAATAAAGTTGACTTAGAGGTGAAAAAGAAAGTTGATATCAATTTGCAATCGGTTAAATCAATTCGTCCAGGAGATGAAATTACCCTTGGGGCCTTGGAAAATTTCAGCTGGAGCTTAACAGTTCAATCTGAAGATGTTGGTCTGTCAGCATACCTTGGCAGGAATGGCGATAAGCGCGCAGTTGTAGTTGAGAATTGATATGAGTGAAGTTGTGTTAGAAGACATTTCCAACCTCGATGAGAGTGTGAAGGGAAAGGCAATATCTGGAAATTTTGACAAGATCCTAAACAATGTCCAAGTGGAGTTGGAGGTTGTAGTTGGCTCAGTAAAGGTTGAGTTAGGGAAGCTTGTCAATGGCAAAGTAGGTAATGTGATTACACTGGATCAGGCTATCGGAGACCCTGTTGTATTGAAGTGCGATGGTCTAGAAGTTGGGCGTGGTATTTTGGTGGCGAGCGGCGCTAATCTTGCAGTTAAAGTCATTGAAAGTGACTGATTTCGGGGTGATTTAGTAGTGGCTGAGCAATTTAGTTGGTTTACGATCTTGACATCGTTGACTTTTTTGCCATTTTTCCTTGTCGCAGTTACACCTTTTTTACGATTCATTATTGTGTTTTCGGCAATCCGTTATGCGCTTGGACTTCAGCAGAGCCCACCGAATATCGTCTTGATTGCTTTAGCAATATTCACAACTGTTGCTGTAATGGGTGATATACCGAACCAGATATATAGTAGCGTTCTTCTTCCATTGTCTGAGCAAGATATCACGATGAAAGCGGCCGCCGACGAAATTTCAAATGTGGCAAAAGGCTGGATGATACCTCGGGTATCCGGTGATGATTTGGAAGCAGTATATGCGATGTCTCAATCTGCGGTACCGGCTTCTGCCGAAGAAGTATCTATCACTAAGCTGATGCCTGCGTACATGTTAAGTGAACTGGCTTATGGTTTTAAAGCAGCTTTTTTTGTGATGGTACCGTTTTTGCTGGTTGACTTGGTTGTTTCAGGTGTGCTTATGTCGCTGGGTATGATCATGCTCCCACCAATTACAGTTTCAATGCCAATTAAGCTAATGCTATTTGTGCTTCTTGACGGCTGGTCTCTCATTACATTAAACCTGGCTCAGAGCACCTCAATCTAGGATTTTTATAATGAATAATCAAAAATTTGATTCAGAAGAGCTCCTGCATCTTGCCATTCATGCATCTCTGAATGGCCGTATCGACGATTCAATCATCAAGTTGAAGCAACTTCTCGAAGTTGATCCCGATCATTCCAATGCACACTTTTTGCTGGCAGCTGATTATGCGGAGATTAAGCTTTTTGATAAGTCAATTTTTCACTATCGCGAAGTTCTAAACTTGCGCCCGGAGATGTCGGTTGCTCGGATTCAGTTTGCTCTATTGCTGACCGCGCTAGACAATCTTGATGAGGCTGCACAGGTTTTGGAGTATTTCTCTGGACTGGAAGGTGATTCATATGAAAAGTACGTTCATGAAGGTCTGATTGCGTTACACCATGAACGAATGTTAGAGGCTAAGAGTGCACTACTGAAAGCTATCGAGATAAATGTAGATAATGCCGTACTAAATGATGATCTGAAAAAAATTATCGATGGGATCGAAGCAAATTTTGCTAGTGACGATTCCAATCAGATTGGTTCGGATCAAGGTCTCGTGAAAGGTAAGTCATTTTTACTATCTGCCTATGGAGAGAAAGACTAGTACTGGCTGAGATCTGATTGGCAATGCATTCCGAGTCTGAGCATCGTAGGCATGTCATATAGTTTGAAATAGATATCCCCAATGAGGGCAAACAGCGAACTTCACCTTCGTCTCGGACTTAGGCGGGAGGTTGGTGTGAAGCCGTTGGTGCACGATGCATGTATAGTTGCCTAGGTTTTTGATTTATTTAGCGTCAACGACGCCATATCATGCGCTACCTGGTCTTATTCAGTTTTTGAAAGGATGTATTATTGCTAGTTTTAAGGCCCGCTATTTTAGCGGGCTTTTTTTGTCTTCACTTTTTATTGTCAAGTCGATTTACGGTTTATAGTTTTCAGGGCGAGATAATCACTGGTTGGCTAAATTAAAATTCAATGATTCACAGCTAGATTAGTTCGTATTCTCCTTTAGTGCTGGTGTAACTTCGAAGTCTATATAGGCTGCAGCATGATATGGTCGAGAATTTCTGTACGGTATACAAGCTATACTCTATTGTTGGTGAGTTTATACTGGGATCGCTGAGTTAAATTTGCTGGCTCAGGTGCTTTTTTTAGCTTATATGGTTGCTTGCAGTTACTGAGTCAGGGGCTCGGTTATTTATAGCGAGTCAGGGTAAATCGTAAATTATGTATTTTACCTAGAAAATTTCTTACTTTGATGTACTTTTATGCTGAGACTGATTTTACTTGGTTGAAGTATAATTTTTTAGCTCCGAATTAAAATAACGTGCTATTAATGTTTCAAGGTTGATTTTTTGAGGTTTGGTATTCCGTTAAATGGGAATGCAGTGTAATAGCGTGTAATTGATTTTGATTGTTTCACACTCGAATTGATTTTGATTTAAGAGTAATATCTTAGGTGCGGCTTTGTTTTGAATCGATACACTGCCCATTTATTGATAATGAAATAGGAAGTTTCAGTGAAATATAAGACGTTATGTGGTTTATGGTGGTTAATCTTAGGTGTAACTTATCCATTCGCGCAAAGTCAGGCTGCGTATCTATTGCCTGAGAAGCAGGTTTGCACCATTCCAGATGGAACCAACCGATGTGGTATAGATATTCGTTTCGGCAATGAGTCGGGTAACACTCAGCAGTGTCTATTTATCAAGGCATCCCAGAAGTTGGTTGCATGTTCTACTGGGCAAAAGCGTGTTACCTACGATTTTGTCTATAAAACACCGGTGACACTTGAGTTGCGTTCGGGTAGCTCTTCGTATGGTGCTTCTGTTCTTCAGGAAAGTATTACCTTGCTTGGTTTGGAAAGTCGTGCTCTTCCCGGTAATGCAGTTTTGGAAAGTGTCAAGCTCGATTATCTAAAAAAATCTGACAAGGCATTTGTGACATCTACCTGGGATGGGCGGGTCAACTTTGCCGCGCAGGTTATCGGAGGAGGTAAATATGCATGGGTAGCATATGCATTGCGCGCGGATAATATAAAAGCGGGCGCCGATGGATCTGTTAACTTTGGCGATTCGGAGCTCTTCGATAATGGATATGTTTTAGATTCGGAGAATTGCGGTGATAAAATTAATAAAGGTTACAAGCAGTTTATTTCTGGCTGGCCGGAGTCCTCATCGAACGATGAATGTGTCAATCCCCAAAAACTGGATACTGCGGATGGAAAAATCCACCTTGCAGTATTCCCGCATCCTTCTATCAAGAATAACCCATTTAGATCCGATTTTAACGGGAACTCGACTACAGACCCGAGCAGTAAGTATCAAACTTACCGACTGTATGGAATATTAGCGTCTACCCGCATCGGCGCAGATACCAGTGATAAGGTCTTAGCAAATAAGCGAGACACTGGAGATCTCCATCATATTCTTGGTAAATTTCAGGCGATAGTGGTAGTTGAAAACTCTGGTACCGCTACAGCTCAAGTTGTAAATACTAGAATCCTTGCGCCGGCAAAGGCACTGCGTACTAGTTCCGGTGGTTTTCTTTATGGATATGAGCCCAGTGTTACCTTGGACGGTGGGTTAATTCTATTTAGTGGGAATGATCGTCCCGGCGAAGTTGGCGGTAACGGCGGGCAGGTGATGTATACCTATAATAATAATGCCTTTAACTACACTGGATGGGCGCCACAAAAAAATCTGTCAGCCATGTACAAATCGGTAGGCGCAGGGCGCAGTGGCGGTCCGATTTCCGTGGGGGGGGTACCTTTCGATCAAATGTACCCTATAGCGAAAGCACCAATCAAAGACTATCGGGGTAGTGTATTGGATGAAAGCGTTCCAATACCTGCCGCTTACCCATGGGTTAGTTTTGATGGAGCCGATGCAATATTTAGCTCTATTCCGGGTTACTATGCTGCCGCGCGTCACGGCACCCATATAGTAGGTGAGCGCACTCACCATATTCTGACGCACATCGATGGTGATATGAATCTCACGCGAGGGAATCCGACGGATCGTTTTTATTTTAAGGACGTCAACCCTGCCGCATATTCCGAGCTTAAGGATCATTATGAAAATAAGCTACTATTGCCAAATTTTGGAAATGCGTCGCCTGGACTTAATGGTAGTGAGCAGGTTCTTTTTTCGCCGGTAGGATTATTCAATTCGAGTTGGCAACCTCTGTCGGACACATTGAATAAAGTGCTTCCGATTCACCCCGCACTAGATCAGTATGCGTTCTATACCGGTAGTGGGAAGCGGTATGTAGAAATTCCTTTGCTTGAAGATTTTGAGGACCTTCTGCTTTATTACCCGTTAAATGAGCCGGTGCTCTACGATGCATCCATCATTCGCAGTGGTGCAGATGACGAAGAAGCAAAGATTAATAAAGTGCGCTATGTGCCCGATGAGGTGGCGGACTATTCTGGTTTTCTTCAGCGTGGTTACTTAAACGGAGATGCGAAATTTCCTTTTGAATATTACGATGTTAAAAACCGCTGGGCCAATGATAAAGAGTTGAAAGACCGCCAAGAGGGCAAATTCGGCAATTCGGTGTTTTTCAAGCCAAGCGGATATATCCAATCTACATTGAAATCACAAGCCTACGATCAGCTGTATGACAAACAGGAATTTACGCAGGCTTTCTGGGTGAAAAAGGCGAGTAGTAATGGGCCAGTGGTTGATATTGAAGATACCCTGCTTGTTTGGCTCAATGGCTCGGCGATGGATTTTCGGGTGTATACCAGCAAATATCCGCTTTCCGCAGGTGGAAAGCGAGTTGTCGTTAACGGTGTAACAACGGCCAATGCCTGGAACCACTACGCGATCGTCTTTAAGAACGGCGCTCTGACCGTGTACGTAGATGGAGAAAAAGTGCACAGTGAAAGCGGTCTTGGAACAATGGCGAGTGGTAGTTCCCACCCGAACGGTCGAACAATGAAATTCGGACCGAGTGGAAGCTTGAGTACCAGTGTGCTGCAGATGGATGAAATCTATCTATACAGCGCTGCACTTGATGCTCAGGAAATCGCCAGGCTCGCATTAAAAAGGCGAAATAGCCCCGACTCTGGCATTGCAACGCCTACAGTATTCTCTGAGGAGGCACATTTTGCGCCGATGACTTCCGGAGATGATGCAAAGATCAAAGCACTGGGAAAAACTCTTTTCCAGTCTACCAAGTTGTCAATAGATCAGACTGTTAGTTGCCAGTCCTGTCACGTTCCTCAGTTTGCCTTTGCTGACGATAGCCCGGGCTCATTTGGTGTGAGTGGGCAGACGTCGAGAAACTCTCCCTCACTCATGAATTTGCTTTTTCAGAATGCGTTTTTCTGGGATGGTCGCGCACATTCACTCGAAGAGCAGGTTATGCATCCGATTCTCAATGCATCGGAAATGGGTTTCCACAATGATCCCTCTGCCCTCATTACACGCCTGACTAATGATAGTAACCTTAAAGCCCAGTTTACCGGGGCCTTTAATGGTCGCAATCCTAACTATACAGATTTAGCGTTGGCCCTATCGCGCTATGTGCGCGGCCTGATGGTGGAGCATGATGGTGCAGATGTCGCCTCTTTAACGGACTCCGAGCGAAGAGGGAAAGAAATCTTTTTTCACCATGGTAACTGTGTTGCCTGCCATACCTATCCGACGTTCACCGACGGAAGGTTGCATAATATAGATACCGGCACACTGGACGATAGCGGTGCTTACCTTTCAACTGCGAGAGAATCTGATCAAGGTAGCTTCAAAACACCGTCGCTTTTGAATGTGGCCGATTCGGCGCCTTACTTCCATGATGGTCGTTTCGCCACATTAGAAGAGGTGGTTGAGCATTATAACCAAGGCGGGTCTAAGCCGTTCGCGCAGTCCCCACACCTGCGTCCGTTGGGCCTGAATTCTTCGAAAAAAGCTGACTTGGTGAACTACTTGAAGTCATTGCATGGCAATATTGTAGAGCATTAACCTCTATTCAGGTGTAATACGGGGACGCACTGCGGTAGTTATACTGCAGTGAGTCTCTTGTTTTCCGTGATGTTTTAATCGAGGGCATACCCTATTGATACTACGTAAGTAGTTGAAACGGCGTTCTAATTAGTGTTGTTTCGGCATTTAATACTAGTGTGGGTGACCTGGGAGCACTTCAATAGCACCCGAGGCGAGTTCTTCCAACTCTTTGTTAGTTCACCTCGGAATCTTCAGGCAGCCGCTCAGCCAGAAAATCATTGAGCGCAGCCGTATAGCGCTCAATATCCTCAAACTGCGGCACATGCCCAATTCCTTCCAGCTCCACCAGTTTTGCATCCGGAATAACTTCTGCGGTCAATTTTCCGAGGCGGTCGTAGCGGCCGAGTTGTGGGCGGATGGATTCTGGTGCGCGGTTGCGGCCAATGGCGGTGCGGTCGTGGGTGCCGATGATCAGTAGGGTAGGCGCTTTCAGGTCCCCGAACTCATACAGTACGGGCTGGGTGAAGACCATATCGGAGGTGCGGGCATCGATTTCGGCGATCAGGTCGGCATCCGGGCCAATAGTCCAGCCAGCCTGAATGGTCAGCAGCGGATTGTATACCGCTTTCCATTTGCCATCGAAGTAGGCGGCGGTCATATAGCGTCTTACGATCTCGGGTGTCTGCTGTTTCTCCTGGGCAATGGCCTGGTCGATGGGCTGGTAGGGGGTGGTACGTTTCCAGTCCTCAAGGCCAATGGGATTGACCAGTACCAGCTTTTCCACCGCGTCCGGATACATCAGTGCAAACCGGGTGGCGAGCATGCCGCCCATGGAGTGTCCAGCAACGGAGACTTCTGCGATATCGAGTTTGTCCAGGAGCGCTTTGGTGTGGTCCGCCAGCGCCTGAAAGGTGAACTGAAACCCCGCCGGCTTGCTCGATTTGCCAAAGCCGATCTGATCCGGTGCGATAACCCGATAGCCTTGTTGTGTCAGGTTTTCGATAGTGCTTTGCCAATAGGCTCCGGAGAAGTTCTTGCCGTGCAGTAGCAGTACGGTTTTGCCGTTGGCATCTGTGGTCGGTGCCACATCCATATAGGCCATTTGTATGGGTTGCTGCTGGGCGGTGAGCTCGAGAGTTTTTACCGGGTAGGGGTATTTCATCGTGCTCAGGAGAGCGTCTTGCGGTGCTAGTGAGATCTCATCAGCAATGCCGTGGGAAAATGGCACGAAGGCTAGAGAGAGTGCTAACAGAGCCTTGATAGCCAGATTGTTAGCCCCTGGCTTTCTCAATTTCTTGTACGGCATAAACACCTCTTTCTCCTTGTCATTTTTTGTCACACGTATTCGTTAAATTTCAACGCGCTTCTACTCGGTTGCAATGCGCAACATCTTGATATGCGGAATCCCACCTTCGCCATCGGTATCAAACACGCTGACGGGCATCACCACTTCCTTCGCAGAATCCCAATGGAAGTCGTCGACCTTGCACAATGACTTCTGCTGTCAATTTGCCAAGGCGGTCGTAGCGGCCGAGTTGTGGGCGAATGAATTCTGGAGCGCGGTTGCGGCCAATGGCGGTGCGGTCGCGCGGAGGTGCGAATTGTCGTCAGCGGAAATTTACGCAGGGTCTACTCAATACCCAGCCGCATCAGCTCTCTTCCGATTTGGATGACACGCGTACTTTTGCGCGTTAACACGCGGCCTATGGCGGGCTCGGCATACTTGTTGCCCGGCAGAATCAGATGCGGTTGGGCGAGGAGGGCAGGCTCAAAAATCAGTGCACACTCGCCATCTCTTCCATCTGCTCGCGATCAAGGATCTTGATACGATGGGCGCTGGCGATTTCGATAATGCCCATGCCGGAGAGCTTGGCCAGTGCCCGGCTGACGGTTTCGATGGTGAGGCCCAGGTAGTCGGCAATATCCTGACGGCTCATCACGAGATCAATCTCGGTCTTGGTGATGCCGCACTGGCGCCGCTGGATCTGGTCGAGCAGGAAGCAGACGCGCTCGTGGGCTTTCTTCTGGCCCATGGCGAAGAGGTGGTCCATGGCTTGAGCCAGCACGTTGCCGCCCATCATGCGCGCATTGCTTTTCAGTAGCGGGTACTGGTCGATGATTTCGAGGAGCGCGCGGCGCGGGAACATCTGTAGTTCGGTCGTGTTCAGGCAAACGACGCTGTACTCAAACTCATCGGTATTGGTAAAGCCAATATAGTCGCCGGAATAGGCGAAGGAGATGACCTGACGACGGCCTGCGCGGGACAGCCGCTCGATCATCAGGATGCCGGAGACCACTACGTATACGTTCTGGGCGGTGCTGTTCTGATGGATCAGGTACTCACCGCCGGAGGCCCGGCGGCGCTGGCAGATCTGGGTTAGTCGACCAAGCTCTTCGTGTCCAAGTCCACGGAACATCTTGGAGTGGAAAAAGGTTTCAGGACTCTTCAGAGCGGTGGCTGTCACGTCATTTGCCTTGCTTATTGAAATGATTATGCCCAGATCTTATTGCCTATGACGCACGCTGTCTACGAAGAAATTTTGTACGAATAAGTACGATCGTACATGAGTAATTTTTAGGCAATTTGCGCGTAGCGGCCACGGTGGAACACCAGCGGGGCGTGTTCCTGGGTGCTCATCTCTCGTACTCGGCCTACCATGATCACGTGGTCGCCGCCGGCGTAGCGGTGCTCAACGCTGCACTCCAGCCGCGCGCAGTACTCTTCCAGCAGGGGGATACCCTGACCGTTATGGCGGTACGCTACCTGTCCAAAGCGATCGACTCCCTTGCGCGCAAATAGGGTGGAGAGGTCACTTTGTTCCTCGTTCAGCACGTGAATGGCGAAGTGATCGCACTGATTGAAAGCGTCGAAGCAGCCCGCCTTCCGGTCAATACACCAGAGCACCAGTGGAGGGTCCAGAGACACGGAGTTGAAGCTGCTCGCGGTCATGCCGACTGGCTGGCCAGCCTGATCACGGGTGGTGACGATGGTAACGCCCGTAGCGAACTGGCCGAACACCTGGCGCAGTGCCAGTGCGTCGATCACGGCCGCAGGCTCAGGTTCCCGGCTCTTTGTGATCTCAACCGCCATGGCCTTTGCTTCACTCGACATACTGTGCTCCCAATACCAGTTCGCCTTCTTCCCAGCGCAGAACGCCGAAGGTGGTGTACTGCTCTTTCTGTGACTGCATAAACTGCCAGGCACAGACAAGGGTGTAGTCCTCATCTACCTGGGTTTCGCGGGACCACAGCTTGAAGGCTTGTCCGAACACGTGGCGCACCGAATAGAGGTAGCGGCCGTAGGACATACCGTTGCCGAACATATCCGGGCCGTGGTATTGGTGGTGATTGCCATTGCGGGTGCGCATCGCGGTCCAGCGCGCGTTGACCACGCCCTTGATCTCAATGGTCTGCTCCGAATGCAGCAGGTTGATGGGCTTGTGGTGGATGGTGACTTCGTTATGACCCACCAGTTCCTGCTTGTCGTTATAGACCTCAAACTTGCCGGTGAATTTGCCCGCATGCTTGACCGGCAGGTTGAATGGGCGTTTGCCGTCCCTGCGTTCCTGCTCAAGGAATTGCGCAACGCGTTTTTGCGTCTTCGGGTTGGTCTCGTGATCGTCGGTCACAATGTACAGGCCGTTGAATACACCTACCAGCGTATCTGCCTCGAATAGTTGAGACGAGTAAACCTGAATACCCAGGTCCGGAACCACGTGGTTCATGGTGCGAAGGTTTACATTCCAGCCAGGGGAGTAGTAGTTGGAGTCAACCAGCAGGCCGTAGGGGCGGCCACTGCCGACGAAGTCCGGGCCGGTATAGATGCGGTCCTGGTCGGAATCGATCACGCCAAACTTGAAAGGGCTGCCCAGTTCGAAGCGGTCGTTAAGCGGGCCGGTGGCGTCGAAGCGGGTCTGCATCCAATAGGTAGTACGGCCATCGGCGAATTCACTTGCGCGGGTTACCTTGTTGTAGCCCACGTGTGTACCGGTGGCCTCAAACAGAGATGGCATGCCATGCCATTCGCCCTCAATGGATTTCTGCCAGTTACTGGGTTGTTTGCTGTCGCTCATGGTGTCTTCCGTTCGAGAATTCGAATTTGCTTTTCGCATGGGGCACACGTTACCGCGCGCCCGCTCTGAGGCCTTGTCAATTATCAAATCTGCAGCAGTGCCGGGACTTGCTCCGTGAGCCGGGAGGCTTCACTGGTGGCATCGCCACATAATGCAAACCCCTGCAGGGTGCCCTGGCTGTCAACGAAAATAGCGTGCACGCCACGCGCATCGGCGCGCAGAATCTCCCAGTTGCCGGAAATCCAGGGACGAGCCGGGGAGACGGTGACCGGGCACAATGTTGTCTTGATCGACACCGGCATCGCACCATAGTGTACTGCCGTCGGGTTGCCGCTTAGTGTGTGTGCCAAAGCGCGAGCACCGGCGAGGAGAGGGGCTACGTAACACAGATTGCGACCGTCCACCTCGGCACAGTCTCCGAGGGCGAATATGTTCTTTGCGCTGGTCTGCAGGTAACGGTCAGTTACGATACCGCGTGCCACTTTGAGCCCGGCTTTCTCGGCGAGTTGTGTTCGGGCACGTACACCGATGGCAGAGATGGCGCGGTCACAGCGAACCTGTTCACCGTTCTCCAGTGTTGCGAGAAGTTGCCCCTGGCTATGCTCCAGTCGTGTTACTCGCGTCTCCAGGTGGAATTGCACTCCAGCCGCTTCCAGGCGTTGTTGCACCAGCTGGCCAGCAGGAGCTGGCAGTAGTGTCGCGAGCACGCCGTTTTGTGGCTCGACAACGTGGACGTTGAAGCCGGACTGGATCAGGTCGTTGGCGTATTCGCACCCAATCAGTCCGCCACCGATAATGAGTACCGAGCGTGCACCGGTACTGGCGGTGTAAAAACGCTGGAAATCCTGCAGGTCATTGATGGGTACTGCGGCACCGCCAGCATCGCCCTCGGTGGGAGCGGTAATGGTATCGGCACCCACGGCGAGCACCAGTTTCGCATAGGAAAGTTGTTGCGTGCGGCCAGCGCACTCCAGGGTAACCTGCTGCTCGGCACTGTTGATTTCCAGCACGCGCGTGAAGGTAAGTATTTGCGCGGCAAGGGACATGGCCATGGTGCGCGCATCGCTGGTCATCAAATCCTGAGGTGTGCGCTGTTTTTGAAACGCAGTGCTCAGCTGTGGTTTGGAGTAGTAGGCCCCGTCGTCCGCGCTGATCATGATCAGTGGTGTTTGCGTATCCTGCTTGCGGAACTCCCGGGCCAGGTTGTAGCCCGCAAGGCCGGTACCGATGATGACGATGGGGGCGCGACTGCTATCGATGTTGCTGCTGATATCCATTGCGGGCGCAACGGGTGCGGCAACTGCATCGGCAGGTACCGCCTGAGCCTCGGCCATGTCAGCGGCTTGTGCGGTTTCCGTAGGCTCTTCGGTAGGTGCGTCGTTGGACTCAATGGTGCGCACTTCGACCATTTCGAAGTCGCTCTTGCCGACACCGCACTCGGGGCACAGCCAGTCACTGGGGATATCTTCCCAGCGTGTCCCGGGGGCAATGCCTTCTTCCGGGGCACCTTTCTGCTCGTCGTAAACCCAGCCGCAAACCAGGCATTCCCACACTCGATACTGCATAGCGTTACTTCCTAAAATCTTTCCAACTTATTTATTTTTGACCGTCGCGAATTGAGCGTGATGTCGTTGGATCATCGCACTCAAATGATCTGCGTTTTCGTGACGCAGATGCACAGAGAGAAATTTGGTGAGAAGGCTTCCCAGTAAATCTCGAGCTGCTTCCGGATTATCTACCGGGTAATCCAGAAATCCACGCCCGGTGCACTCATCGAAAGGGTTGCAGACCGTGAAGTGATTTGCCTGCTTCAGAATGCAAAGCCAGTTTTTGCCGTTATTGTTGGCAACCACACGGGAGAAAGTCTGTTCAATGCGATTGCTGCAATCATCATGTGATGGGTTATTTTCACCATAGCGCCTGCTGCTTGCCGCAATACAGCCATCGCGGTCGCCACCAGCGATCAGCAGTGGAATGTCTGCAGCGGGCGCCAGTAAAGTGTCCGCCTCCCAGCCGAGAGCCGTTGCCGCACCGGTGTGTGCGCCATAGCTGAAGGTGGCGCGCAAGCCCGGCAGCCACTCACGGCGACCATTGATCAGTGCGACGGTACCGCCCGCAGAATGACCACCCAGGGCCAGATGGTCCAGGTCTAGCCTGTCAGCGAGGAGTCCCGATGCATTGAGAGCGCGCAATTTTTGTAACAGAGCTGGCAGCAACACTGCCGAGGGCTTTTGCCGTAGTTTTCTGGTTTTAGTGCCGCGATATCAATGCCCGGGGTTAGGCTTACGCAGCCGGGCATCTCCTCGGCGATCAGGTATGGAATCGCGGTGACTATACCTTGTGCTGCAAATTGTGCCGCTAGCCACCCGTAACTGCTCGGCTCAACGTTTACGCCTGGCAGAAAGATAGCAACGGGAAAGGGCGCCTGTTCAGCACTGCTCGGGACTTGGCCGGTGTTCCGCTCAAGATCTGAATTGGCAAAAGTGGCAGGGTAGTAGATTTTGAGCGTGGCAGTGTCATACGGACTTTGTAGGCCCGGTACGCGGAAGCTACTAAAAAATGCGCGGGTAGTGGGCATGATCCTGACTTGGCCTGTAGTTGTGACGATGACCAAAGGATATTGGGCTGCTCATCCAGACGTATGACAATTGTCAATAAGAAAAGCAGGCGGTTGCGCGACAAATCCTGGCAAAGAATTTGGCGCAACCTGGTGTTATCAGGCCTCCAGATGCTGCCAGATCTTGGCCTGAAATGGTGCCTCGTGAACTTGCCCTTCAAGGCCGCGAGGGTCCAGCGCGTGGCGGCGATCGCAGAGTGGAGAAAGGCGGGTGCCGCGGGCGGTGAGGGTGCGGACTGCGTCGCCGTTGCGGTAGAGCACGGTGTGGCGGACCCGCTGGCCTGGGGCAGTGAGCATGATGAAATCTGGCTCCATATAGACATTGCAGGCCGCGTCGAGTTGACGGGCATTGAAGGTCAGTAAGCCGACGCCGCCGGAAACGCCCACATTCTCGTAGGCGCCGGGTCCAAGGGAGTCGAAAACCAGCAGGTCATTTTCCATGCGGCCGGTAAACGTCTTGGCAACGGCGTCGCGGCCGCGGATGTGTACATTGGTAAGCTTTAGTGTGTAGCCGTCAAAATCCAGATACACCAGATTATCAAAGGGGCTGGGGCCCGGTGTTCCACTGCCGGCGGTGGTGTCGTCCTCCAGCGGGCGGCCATCCAGGTGAAAGAGCTCCACCTGGTCGTGCCAGATACCACGCATAAGCATCAGGTTGTAGCCCACAGAGCCAACGGGGAAGGTCGGGTACTGCTTGTCGTTGTGGTTGGTCATGTAGGTTGCTCCTATTGGCGACTGATTGCACATTTTCATCACTTTGCGCACTCGGAATTAGACATATATCAATAATCCAAAGTGAAAACATGGTGCGATCACATCCCTAGTCAGGCGTGATAACAACGAGTCAAGGGTGTTTAAGGAGAATCGAATGAAGACGGTCGTGATAACGGGAAGTACACGAGGTATCGGGCGAGGCCTCGCGGAAAATTTTTTGAAGGAGGAGTGTCGGGTTGTGGTGAGCGGCCGCAGCCGGGAGGCGGTCGAGCGGGTGGCGCAGGAGCTTGATGGCAAGTACCCGGGGCGTGTTGCCGGTCGGCATTGCGATATAACCTCGGCTTCAGATGTGCAGGCACTTTGGGATACCGCTTGTGGGGCCTTTGGGTGTGTTGATATCTGGATCAATAATGCGGGCATGAGTATCGCGCGCAAACCGCTGTCGGAGCAGGCGGTCGGTGATCTGGAAAAGATTGTTGCCACAAACCTCACCGGCTTGTTGATTGCCAATAAGGTGGTGCTGGCAGAAATGCTGAAAGCCGACGGTGGGCAGATCTGGAATATGGAAGGCTTTGGCAGTAACGGGCAGTGTGCTCCGGGTATGGTTGCCTATGGCGCGACCAAGCGTGCCTTGAATTACATTAATGCCAGCTTGCAGAAGGAAATTAAAGGCAGCCGTGTTCAGGTGAACACCCTGAGCCCTGGAATCGTGGTGACCGATCTGTTGGTAGGCGATTACGACTTGTCATCTGAGGAGTGGCGGAAGACCAAGAAGATCCTCAATATTCTCGGCGATACGGTAGAGACGGTAACTCCTTTCCTTGTTGAGGGTGTCCTGAAGGCGAAGAAATCCGGCACGCGGGTTGCTTGGCTGACCACGCCAAAGGCATTTGTGCGTTTTCTGACTGCCGGGTTCAACAAGCGTGACCTGTTTGTCGAGCACGAGGCGCAAGCGTAAACGGTTACCGCCTTGCCCAATATGTTGGGTTTTACTCACAAAAAAAGAGGCCGGAGGCCTCTTTTTTTGTATCTGCTCTGCTGGGTTTTCAAGCGCTACTGGGGTTCGGGTTGGTATTGGCGAGGACTTGTGTGTCCCCTTTTTCTTTCCCTATAAACATCGCCCAGGTGAGAACCGCGAGCGCAACAACGGAGAAGAATACGAAGGGACCGGACGGGCGCCAGGCATCAAACAGGTAGCCACCAATAACACTGGCCACCAGAATGCCTACCGCCCCGCTCAGGGTGAAAAACCCGATTACCGCCCCTCGCTGACGCTCCGGCGCCTGCTGATTGATAAGCACCCCGCTGGTAATAATGCAGCTGATTTCGCCGAGCCCGATCAGTACCGCGCAAAAGATCATGGCAGGTGAGAAGGGGTCGTAAATAAACAGGGTCGAGCCATAGCCTATCGCAGAAATCAGCAGGGCGACCCGCAGCGCGACCAGACGATTGATTTTATCCGCAAGAATACCGAAGACCGGTGCTCCCAGAAGGGCGCAGCCCTGGGCAATACCGACAATCATGCCCGCGCGGGCCAGTGCGTCTGCGCGGCTCATACCCAGTTGCGAGGTTCCGTAGTTGGTGACCCATAGGGTGAAAAAAGTCCCGACGATCATCAGGTTGCCGCGGGCCACAAAGGACGCGCCGTAGGCCAGGGCGATGGCCGGGTCTTTGCCAGAGCGCAGGCCTGC
This sequence comes from Microbulbifer sp. ALW1, assembly GCF_009903625.1. Classification (NCBI taxonomy): domain Bacteria; kingdom Pseudomonadati; phylum Pseudomonadota; class Gammaproteobacteria; order Cellvibrionales; family Microbulbiferaceae; genus Microbulbifer; species Microbulbifer sp. ALW1. The sequence goes on from NZ_CP047569.1 coordinate 2,706,665, forward strand.
ACGGGTAATTTCCCACAGGCTTTCGCTGTGCTCGCTATCGGTGTTGGCGTCGGCCCCTTTCTTGAGGCCAAAAAACATCACAATGCCGGTAATGGCGGTGACGATGGCTACCAGGGAGTAGGTCCAAAGCCCGGCTTCTTTCGCGGTGGCGCCACCATTCTGAAAAATCGCGGGCAGCTGCAACAGGAAGAAGACGCTGACCATGGCGCCGAAGCCATTCATTACGCCCTGCAGGCCGGTAGCGCGGCCGCGGCTGGTGTTGGCTGCGTAGTCACCAACCAGGGTGACAATACAGGTGGTTACAGCGGCAAGACCGACGGAGTAAAGTAGGCGGAATGCGAGCAGCCCGTTCAGGGTGTCGGCGTGGGGGTATAGCGCTATGCCCGCGGCCATCACCAGGAACCCGAGCCCCGTTACCGGACGCCGACCCAGTCGATCAGAGAGGGGGCCGAATATGGCGACCGCAATAATGATGACGATCTCTGCCCAGAAGTTCAGCAGGCCGCTGACGACGCCGTGTCGCTCCTGTTCAATACCCAGAAATTCCGTGAGCAGAAACGGTTGGCTCTGTGGAATAAAAGAGGCGAACAGAATGGTCGCGAAGCAGGAGAAATAGAAAGTGACGAGGTTGCCGCCGCTTACCGCGGGGTTAAGTTCGATGCCGAGAAATCGGCGCCCGGTTTGTTGGCTCATGGTGCTTTTCCGTTAACGGCTTGAGGGGCCGGTTCTGTTTATTTGGGCGATTGCCGTGTTCTTATCGATACCTCTTACGTTCACTATATTGATCTGGATTCTTGCGGAAAAGATATAATGACCGTATTTTATAACAAATGCTACCGCGCATGCCCGTGCGGCTAGAAAAGAAGAAAGTAGTAAGTAAAGAGATACAAAGTACAGAGATATAGGGAAGCAGGAGAATGCCCATGAACACCAAGGCGACCATTCGTGCCGCTGCCGTCCAGTTCCATGCCGGAACTGACATCGAAGAAAACCTCAGCACGACCCTGCGTATGCTCGACAAGGCGGCCGAGATTAAACCCGACCTGGTGGTGCTGCCGGAGTTTTGTAACCACCTTTCCTGGTACGACGGGCCCGAACATTGTGCAGCGGTGTCCGTCACCCTGGACGGCCCCTTCCTGCAGGCGGTGGCTAAAAAAGCGAAAGAGAAAGGCTTTTATTTGGTCGTGAACTGCACGGTATTGCGGGATAACGGTGATGTTACCGGTTCCAGCCTGCTGTACTCCCCGGAGGGCGAGCTTCTTGGCGATAACACCAAGCAGATTTATATCGGCCATGAAAATGATTTCCTGAAAAAGGCCGATGCCCCTGGACCCATTGTCGACACCCCAGTTGGCCGCTTGGGCATGTACGCCTGTATGGACGGGGTGATTAACGAGCCTCCACGCACCCTTTCCCTGCGTGGTGCACAGGTACTGTGTAATAGCGTCAACTCCTTTGCCAGTGATGAGGGTTCTCTGCACATTCCAGTGCGCGCACCGGAGTCCCGCGTATTTATTGTGGCGGCGAACAAAGTGGGCCCCCTGGTACCGGAGGCCTTGCTGGGCCCGGTGAGTGCCGCGACAGGCATTCCAGAAAAGCACCTTTACGGTTCTGGCGAGAGCCAGATCGTTGCCCCGGACGGCACTGTACTGGTCTGTGCCTCGAAGGATCAGGAAGAGGTCGTGTGGGCAGATATTCAGCCTGCCGAAGCAGACAACAAGCTGCGCCCGGATGGTACGGATGTATTTGCCAGTCGGCGCCCGGAGCTGTACCGGGCGATTGCAGAAAGCCCTGAAGGGCAGTCCTATCCCCGCTGGGTGGGAGACGATGCGCTGGCGGCGTCCGTGGTTTCTGTACCTTGCATGACTCATCTCGGCGAAGCGGCTGTGGCTACAGTGCGCGCGGCCGATGAAGTGACGGATGCGATCGGCCGTGGCGCACGCCTGGTAGGGCTTTCACCGCTCCTTGGTGCTGAGTTGATTGGAGCGGGTGTTGCCGCTGCCGCGGATGCCGCCGATCAGATCATCGCGCAACTGGCAGCGGCGATCAGCGCGGGTTCTGGCGATGCGTTTGTTGCGACTGCGCTGCCCTTGGCAAAAGAGCAGAGTGGTTTTCACTACTGTGCGGTATTGATTGGGGCCGAAGGGTTGATTGCGGCCCAGCCTCAGGTGCACCGCAGTGAGCGTTTTGCCTGGTCGGAGTTGGCCGCTGGATTCGAGCCTTTTGAGCTGCCGTTTGCCCGCATTGGCCTGGTGACCAGCGACGACAGTATCTATCCGGAGACTTTCCGCCTTTTGGCATTGGCGGGTGTCGATACCGCTGTTGTACCGGTCGAGCCCCTTGAGGCATGGGAGCTGCAAACGGGCTTGCTGGAGCGGTCAGCGGAAAATCGTATCAACCTGCTGGCGCCCGCCTTATTGCGCCCAGCTGCTGGCGCCACCCTTGGAGCGAGTTTCGCCACAGCGTTGCAGCGCGACTTTACCGTGATGACGCAGTGGAAGGAGCGTCCATTTGAGGGGCTGTTGAGCGAGCCAGAGATATACACCATAGCGCCAGACAGTCATCACCTTGATGTCACCCTCTACCCCGCGTGCGCGGAGAATAAGGAGGTTTCCCGCAATACGGATCTGGTGCGCAACCGCCCCTGGGCGCTGTGTGGGCCCATTGCCGCGGTAGGTGCCACAGAGATGGCTGAGCCGGCAGCCGTCTATTGATTCATATTCCGGGAGAGTGCCCGCCAAGTGCCCGGTGATCGCGTTGTGCAAACACCGGGCATTTTGAGATTTATCAATGTTCGCAAAGCGGTAGATTCCGACAATAAAATCCAACATAAGCCACTTGCTGAATCGTTGGGGAAACACCATGAGCGGAATCTCACTTCCTAAATCGCTGGCAGACACAACCCGCGATCGGCTCGTTCAAGAGCTGGAGCTGACTGAGCAGCCGGGTGCCGATGGCGGCCCCTGGATGTCACTCGAAAGTCACGCGCCGATGGCGCAGGGCAGTGTCGGAGCTGTGCGCCGTTACACGGGCGGCGGTCTCCTGCAGCTGATCACTTGCAGTATCGTGGTGCCGCAGATCGGCCTCGATTCCCACATGTTGTTTGCCTTTACCCCCAGTGAAACGGCAGTCCCGCACTTCACCCTCGATTCCGTGGGTGCAGGCGGGCACTGCGCTTTCCACCTGGATCTCATCCCGCGCCTGGACCTGGGCGCAAACCTCGCCTACATGGACGAGGTCTTCACGCCCCTTACCGATGCCTGCAAGGCTGGTCGCGCTATCGAAGGGCTGTCTGCCGCACACCTGGACCCGCGCCAGAATGCGGTGATGTCACCCTGGATGCTGGCTCATCGGGCGACCCCAGAAGCCTTTGGCAAAATCGACGAGACGGTAACCGCTTATCTCGATCACTGGTTGGGACTGCTGCGCAGTGGTGTGAGCAATGCCGTGCTCGACGACGTGAGCAGTGAATCGTTGGCGCGCCGCGACGCCCGCAACAAGGCCATAATTTTCGATCCCGCGGTCGACAAGGTCTGGAACCAGATTGGTGGTCTGATCGGCGAGGAAAGCGCCCTTGCTCTGCGCAATCTGCTGACCATGTGCGGCTGACGATCTCGTTGGCCGCCAAGGCTTCTTCGATCCGTTTGCTGTCGTTTCAGAATAATTAAATCCAAATATTAAATTGGGAATCCGGGTGCCGAGCTTTAACGCTTCGGTAAACCCAAGGGGAATTGCGATGTCATTGACTGCTGAAATCCTGCTTGAAGACATGAATGCTGCGGAGCGACGCCGCGCGGAAGTGGTGGAGTCGGTGTTGCCACAGGTGAGGGAAGCTGCACGGGACGTGGACGCCAATGCGCAGTTCCACATGCCCCATGTAAAGCTGTTCAGCGAAAGCGGTCTCCTTGGCCTAATTATTCCGGAAGCCTACGGTGGCCTGGGTGGCGGATTGCGCGACCTTGCTGCCGCATGTTTCGCACTGGGTAGCGCGTGTCCATCTACGGCGCTGGCCTTTTTCTTTCACTGCAGCGCCGCGTCACGCGGGCTGCTTGCCATAGAAGCCCTGGAAGAAGGGTTGTTTGATGAGCAGGAATCGGTGCAGGTGCAACACTTTGCGGAGCAGGTTCTGTATTCCATGGGGCGCGATGGCAAGTGGTTCGCCAACTTTGCAAGCGAGTCGGTGAAGTCAGAGAAAGCGGCTGTCACTATCAGTACCGCCGCGCGCAAAGTGGAAGGCGGATACCTGCTGAACGGTGTCAAGTCCTTCGGTACGGGTACCGGGATCGCGGATATATATCTGGTGACCGCCAGCCTTGAAGGAGTAGAGACAGCAGAGGGCTTGTGTACCTTTTTCGTCAATCCGAAGGGCGAGGGCGTGAAGCCCCGCGCCCCATGGGACGCGATCGGAATGCGTGGCACCAGTTCCGGTGGCATTGTGCTCGAAGACTATTTCGTTGCCGAGGCGGATGCCCTGGCAATTCCCGGCGCGTTCACCCGCTGTATGCAAATGAGCCGCGGTAGCTTTGTCGGCAATCAGATGGCCGCGGTCTGTGGTTATGCTGGTGCCGGCCACTCCGCCTACCAAAATGCCATCAAGAATCTGACCGAGAAAAAATTTGCCGACACCGGTAAGCCTATTGGAACAGCGCCTTATCAACAGGAGCTGATCGGAAAAATGCTGGTGGACCTGGAGACCTCTTTGATGTGGTTGCGGCGCCAGCTGCAGTTGGAAACCAGTGAACCGCCGCTGAAACCCAAGCACGAAGTTGTCAAGCAGTGGCGCCTTTGCAAGGGCGTGGTCGCAGAATGTGGTTTTAACATTGCAGTAAATGCGCTGAAGGCCAGTGGCACCTCCGGAACCATGGGTGATCCCGCTCGCTATCTGCGCGAGCTCACCATGGGGGTGGTGCAGGCATTTCCTGCGGAAAGAGGACGGCTGATGGCGGCGCAAATGGAAATTGAAGGGGCGGAGCAAAGCCTGTTCGGCGTCGGTAGCAAATAGTCACCGTCTTTAACGCTGGGTTCCGGACCAACTCCGGTAAAACAATAATTCAAGTATCAGTTCAGGAAAGGGCCATGCTTCATCGAGGTCTTTTGATTGCCGGACGCGAAGTGGATGCCGTCAATGGCGAAACTTTCCCGGTGTTTGCCCCGGAGACAGGGCGCACGCTTGCAACGGTGGCCCGGGCAAGGGCAGGGGATGTAAACCTTGCAGTGAATGCTGCTCGCGAAGGGTTTGTCGAGTGGTATCGCAAGTCTGCTTCCGAGCGCGAAGCGGTTTTCTTAAAGGCTGCGGAGCTGGTCGCCAATGAGGGCGAGGCGCGATTTCTCGACACGCTGATCGATGAAAGCGGGTCTGCGATACGCAAGGCGCGCCGAGAAATTCAATACACCGTCGATCTGTTGCGCACCGCCGCCGGTGAAGTGCGGCGTTTGTACGGCGAAACTTTCCCCAACGACGATCCACACAAAATCAGCCTGGTGATCCGCGAGCCGCTAGGTACCGTCGCGGTTGTGTCTCCCTACAATGCCCCCCTTTCCCTGCTGACCAAAATGGCCGCGTTTCCGCTCGCTGCAGGTAACGCCGTTGTCATCAAACCATCGGAGGAGACTCCGCTTACGGCATTGGCATTCGGTCAGCTGTTGCTGGATGCTGGGTTGCCGGCAGGGGCGGTCAGTGTGCTGCCCGGGTTTGGCAGTGAGTGTGGCGCGGAGCTGGTGAACCATCCGCAGGTGGATTCCGTGGCGTTGACCGGCAGTACCCAAACCGGAGTGCTGGTTGCCCAGCAGGCGCTGAAAGGCATGCGCCGTGTTCAGCTGGAACTCGGTGGGAAAAGTGCACTGCTGGTGCTGGAAGATGCCGATCCGCAGCAGGCGGCCGCCATTGCCGCGCAGGGCATTTTTACCCACGCCGGCCAGATCTGTATGGCGAATTCGCGGATCGTGGTGGACCGTAAGGTTTACCCGGCGTTTATCGAGGCTCTCAAGCGTGAAGCGGAGTCCATTACCCTGGGGAATCTGCGCGATGAAGAAACCGTATACGGCCCGCTCATTAATGGTCGTGCAGTGGAAAAAGTGCTGGAGCAGGTTCGCGCTGCTGTTCAGGACGGCGCCACTTTGCTAACCGGAGGAGAGCTGTCCAGTGCTGGCCCTTTGGTTATCAAGCCCACAGTGATTCTGCAGCCGCCAAAACACAGCGCCGTTTGGCGGGAAGAGAGCTTTGGTCCGGTGACCTGTGTTGCGCAGGCAGAAAACCTGGGAGATGCCATTGCGCTCGCCAATGACAGCGAATACGGCCTTTCCGCGGCGGTACTCACGAACAACCTGCAGTGGGGGCTTCAGGCTGCACGAAAAATACGTTCCGGTGCCGTACATATCGGTATGCACAGCTTCCAGAGCAATGCGCTGGCGCCCATTGGCGGTGTTGGTATGTCCGGATTCGGGCGCAGCGGTGGCCGCTACAGCACGGAAGAATTTACCGAAGTGAAATGGATAAGCGCGGATACCGGGGGTTTGCCAGTATGAGTACCCTGGACTTGAGCCCACCGCCCGCACCACAGCGCAACCTGCGACGTGGTTACCTGGATTACACCTGGGGCCAGCTGCATTTCCGCTCCATGGGTGACGCCAATTTACCGCTGCTTGTGCTATTGCACCAGACCCCCAGTGCTTCCGAGATGTATCTACCGCTGATGCGCCTCGTTGCCGAACGATATCACGTGGTTGCCATTGATAGCCCTGGCTTCGGTTCCAGTGATCCGATGCCGGGCAGGGTCAGTGTCAAGCGCCTGGGTGAGGAGATACATGAGGCGCTGTTGACCGAGTTCGGGCGAGCCTACTTTCTGTTTGGCCACCACAGTGGTGCGGCTATTGCGACGAGTATCGCCGCGGAGTTTCCGGAATGGGTGACGTCACTCGCATTGAGTGGCCCCACCCTGCTGACCGAGGCACAGCGTCACGCCTTGCCACATTCCGCGGAAGAAATTGCCCTGGAAGAAGATGGCGGCCACCTGCAGAAAATGTGGTGGCGCCTGCGCAAGAAAGACCAGAGTGCGCCGCTGGAAATCAGCCAGCGTGAGCTGCAGCTGGCGTTCAGTTGCGGACGGCACTACCGGGAGTGTTATCAGGCGGTAGCGGACTATGACTTTAGACGAGACCTCGCCAAAGTAACCTGCCCGGTACTGCTATTTGCCGGCAAGCGCGACCTTCTGTACGACGCTGTTGAGCCGTCATTGAAGATCGCGCAAAACGCGCGAACGCTTGGTTCCGAGGTGGATGCGGCGACCTATGTTTGTGAAACACATGCGCCGTTTGTTGCTTCCGCACTACGTGAATTTTTTGTCGTCAAGGACGATACAAGCTCAGCGGCAGACGCAGCTCCCAAAGAGCTCACATCTATGAATGTCGCCGCCCCCGCCGCCCAAGTAAAGCAGGGGAGTGTGAGCTGATGGATCTACATCGCAAATCCCTCGGTATCGGCAATAAACCGGCGCTCGTGCTGGTCGATATGGTCAACGGTTTTACCAACCCGGAGTGCCCGCTGGGGACGGATTGTCCCGAAGTGGTGGACGCCAACCGACAGTTGCTGGAAGTATTTCGCCAGAAATCGCTCCCCATCTTCTTCACCTCCGTTGTATATCGGGACCCGGCAGAGGCTCGGGTCTTTCGCGAGCGCATCCCGCATCTGGAGTGGCTGCAAGCGGGCAGCCCCTGGGTGGAGGTGGATGCGAGGTTGGCGATGCAGCCTGGTGAGGTGTTGATTGAAAAACACTGGCCCAGCGCATTTTTTCGTACCGACCTTGCTGCACACATTGCTCGACGCGGTGTCGACTCCATTGTGGTAACCGGGTTGACCACCAGCGGCTGCGTGCGCGCTTCGGTCGTGGATGCTCTGCAGCATGACCTCAAGGTGGTTGTTGCTCGGGAAGCGGTCGGAGACAGAAACCCGCAGGCACACCAAGCCAACCTTTTTGATATGCATGCCAAATATGCAGATGTGGACAGCCTGGAGGCTGTACTGCAGGCAGTTGAAGCACTTCCCATCTCTCAGAGCAGTACCGTCGTATGAATACAATCGCCAATGCCAAGATCAATGTCTCTTCCCATTCCAAGCCAGTAATTATTGCTGGTGCGGGGCCGAGCGGGTGTGTGTTGGCCCTCTCCCTGGTCCGAAGCGGAATCCCGGTGATAGTGATGGAGAAATGCGATTCACTGCCGATCGACCTGCGCGCATCCACTTTTCACCCGCCATCTCTGGAAATGATTGCGGACCTGGATGCCGGAGTCATCGAAAAAATGCTGGCTAAGGGGCTGAAAGCGGATCGATACCAGTATCGAGATCGGGCCACAGGCGAGGTGGCGACTTTCGAAATGGACATGATCGCCGATGAAACCCGCTACCCGTTTCGGCTTCAGCTGGAGCAGTACGAGCTGACCCACTTTGTGGTTGATGTACTACAGCAAGAGCCTCTGGCAACGGTTCTTTTCAGTCACGAGCTGGTGGGGTTTGATCAGCTTGATGACCGAGTGGTGGCCTTGGTCGATACGCCCTCAGGAAGAAAAGAGATTGTTGGAAGCTATCTGGTCGGGGCAGAGGGGGCGCGCAGTGTGGTACGCAAGCGCAGTGAGATCGGCTTCTCCGGGTTTACCTATAACGAAAAGTTTCTTGTTGTCAGTACAGAGTTTCCGTTTGAAACCGTGTTCGACGACTTCTCCTACGTGAACTATGTGTCTGACCCCGACGAATGGTGCGTGATATTGCGTACCGACAAGCTGTGGCGGGTGCTGGTGCCGGTCTTTCCTGAGAGCGAACAGGACGAGGAGCGGTACTTGTCCGATGAATTTGTACAGGAACGACTGAAACGTCTGCATGGCAAGGGCAGTGATTACAAGGTGCACCACCGCAGTCTGTACGCGGTCAATCAGCGCGTCGCGTCCACCTATTACGATCGACGTGCGGTGCTGGTGGGCGATGCCTGCCATATCAATAACCCGCTGGGTGGCATGGGGATGAACGGCGGCTTACACGATGCGTTTAATCTCGCGGAAAAGTTCCAGAAAATATTCGCCGGCGAGCAGTCTAGGGAAGAGGCATTTTCTCTGTATGACCGGCAACGGCGTGAGTTGGCCGTACGATTTGTACAGGAGCACACCATTCAAAATAAAAAACTGATGGAAGCGACGGACCCGGATATTCAGCGCAAGCGCCAGGCCATGTTGATGGAAACCGCAGCCTGCCCGGACAAGGCGCGCGCCTTCCTGCTGGAGCGGTCCATGATCAATTGTGTGCGCGAGAGCCTTCTGGTTGCCTAATTAGAGAGAACCCCTATGAATTTTCCAGAATCCATTGACCTTTCCCGGACCCGTGAGCGCGACCAGTTAACCAACGGTCATCGGGACAACTACATCGGCCACCGTGCAAAAATCGGTGTCGTGATTCCGTCCACCAATACCTCGGTGGAATACGACTGCCAGCGCATTTTGCCCCGCGGCGTCAGCTGGCATACCACGCGCTTTATGATCGACCACCCAGATCTCAGCGACGATGAAAATTTCCTGAAGTTTCTCGAACGCTTGCGGGAAACCATCGGTGATTCCATCGAGAGCCTGATGACCTGTAAACCCGATCACGTGATGATGGGTATGTCCGCCGAGACCTTCTGGGGCGGGATCAAGGGTAACGATGGTTTTGTCGATCGCATCCAGGAAATGGTGGGCGAAGACACTGGCCTCACCACTGGTGCCAATGCGGTGATCTCCGCACTGGAGGCGCTGGGTGTGCCGGAGGGGAAGGGCAAGACGCTTTCCATCATCACCCCGTATCAGCCGGTGGGCGACAAAAACGTCAAGCTGTTCTTTGAGGATGCGGGTTACCGCATAAAACACCTGGTGGGCCTGCGCTGTGAAAACGCCCACGATGCGATTGCACTGGTGCCAGAACACCAGGTGCTGGATATCGTGCGTGAGATTGACGGCGACGATGTGGACGCCATTGTGCAGGTGGGTACCAATCTCTCCACGGTAGGTGTTTTCCCGGCCATGGAAAAAATGCTGCAGAAACCGGTACTGCCCATCAACGTGGCGACCTGTTGGCACGCGTTGCGCAGTTGTGGCATTCGGGATCGGTTCGACAATATGGGCTGGCTGTTTGAAGAACACTGATGCAGATTAGCCCCTTATGAAAATTGCCTTCTTCGTGGTGCTGCTGGATATGATCGGCTTCGGCATCATGCTGCCGATCCTCGCGTACTACGCGCTTCAGCTCGGTGCCGATGCCTCCACCGCAACGTTCTGTATGGCCCTTTACGTTTTCGGGATGTTTATCGGCACCCCGATATGGGGGCGTCTTTCCGATCGTTTCGGGCGCAAACCGATCCTTGCCATCAGCCTGGCTGGTAGTGTACTGGGCTACATCGTGCTGGCCTTTGCCACCGAGGTGTGGATGGTTGCGGTCAGTCGGCTATTCAGCGGCCTGATGGCCGGAAACCTGTCTGTGGCCCAGGCCTATGTCGCCGATGTTACCGATGAAAAGGACCGAGCCAAGGGGATGGGCATGTTGGGTGCCGCTTTCGGGCTGAGCTTCATTCTGGGGCCGCTGCTGGGGGGGATCTTGGCGGGTGACAGCTTTGAAGATGCCAATTTGCAACTGCCCGCGATGGTCTCTGCGCTGCTTTCAGCCTCCGCATTGCTGTGCGTACTGGTATTTCTTAAGGAGAGTCGGCCCGCAACGGCTGGCGATAGCGTAAGCGGGGCAGGGGGTACCTCCTACGGTGATTTCCTGCGCTGGTTGTTTTCTTCTCAGCCGCTGCTTCTACTGCTCTTCATTGCGATGGCCATATACAACGTCGCCGCCGGGTTGGTTGAAGCCGTCTTCCCCATCTGGGCAGAAGCCACAAGTATCGCCGCCGGGCCCCAGGGATTGGTGCCGATTCTACTGATTGCTGGGATCGCAATGGTGATCATGCAGGGCGGCGCCATAGGGCCATTGAGTCGCGCCTTCGGAGAGGCGCGCCTGATTGTGGCTGGGAGCATCATTTTTGGCCTGGCGGTAGTCGCTCTCACCATCGCGGGTAGCGCCTCCACTGCGGCCGGGGCCACTGCGGCACTGGTTGTCCAGGCTGTGGGCGCCGCGCTTGTCATCACGTCTATGCAGTCACTCGTTTCCAAGCAGGCGCTGGCGGGGAACCGTGGTGCGGTTATGGGAAGCTACAGTGCCCTCGGCACCCTCGGGCGCGGTATTGGAACTGCGGCCACCGGTGCACTGTTTTCCGGGCTGCACGTGCACTCTCCCTATTACCTGGGGGCTCTGTGCATGTTGGTACTGCTGGTCATCGCAATCGCGATAGTGCGACAACTGGGGCGCAAAACAAATGCTTCGAACAGCGGCACGGCGCCCGCTGAGGCCTCGCCGGTTGAGCTCGCCTAGTGCTCAGTGGGCGGCAGGTGTGGGGAATTGATAAATATCATGCCACACCAAAAGACATAGATTTATAACATTCCATAGTTCCTGCGGAGTCGTATATGGACAATTACCAAATAGCGCGTCGTGCCCAGATCGGGGTCATCATTCCCTCCACCAATACCGGTGTGGAATACGATCTGCAAAAGCTGGGTCTCGATGGCGTGACCTGGCATCCATCGCGCTTCTGGATCGAGTTGCGGAACTGGTCCGATGAAATGCAGAAGACCGGCGACGATGCCAACACGGTTTTCGAGCGCTTCCTCGAAATCATGCGTGACGAAATCCCTACCTCCATTCGCAATGTGCTGTCGGCAAAAGTCAACCACATCATGCTCGGCATGTCCGCGGAGACCTTCTGGGGTGGATTGGAAGGCAATATCCAGTTCGAGCAGGAAATACGCGATCAGATCGGTGACCTTGGCCTGACTACCGGTGCGGGTGCGACGCGGGATGCGCTCAATTGTTTTGGTGCAAAGCGCATTTCGGTGATTACTCCTTATCCCCCGGTGGGCGATGACAATGTCTATCGTTTCTTTAGTGATATCGGCTTCGAAGTGGTGAACGTGAAGGGCATGAATCGTCCGTCGGCCACGTCGATTGCCGAGACGCCGATCCAGCAGGTGCTGGATGCAGTGCGCGAGGTCGATGGCGATAACGTCGATGCGATCGTGCAGTGCGGTACCAACCTCTCCACGATGGATGTTTTTCCGACTCTGGAGCACTGGTTGGGCAAACCACTGCTACCGATCAATATCGCCACCGTTTGGCACGCCCTGCGTGCCTGCGGGGTAAATGACAAGATCACCGGAAAAGGGCGATTGCTCGAAGAATTTTAAACCGCTGAAGCGCCCCTGAATGGGTCGATTTTGCGGAATTTATGGACAACGAAAAGTTCGAATAACGATAAGCGGTCTGAACCGCGTGCATTTGGTGCAAACCTAAGAGCGCTGAAAGTCATCGGCAGTGAGCAGAAGTTGTACTTTCTGCCGGACATTCAAAAGCTGGATCTCCAGATAACAATAAGACGGAGCCGATATGAACAGGAAGCCCCTAACGATAGCCATTGCCTCGGCAATGATTTCATCGGGAACGTTCGTTACTGCTGTTTACGCTCAAGATTCCAATGCGGATCAAAATAAAAATGTTACTGCACTTCGCGGCGAGAACTTCGCCATTGAAGAAGTTGTGGTCACTGCGCGGAAGCGCGAAGAATCTCTCGATACAGTTCCAGTGGCCATTGATGTACTGGGTAGCCAGGCACTGAAAGAGAAGGGCATCTCTGCCCTGGACGACGTAGCTCGTTACACGCCAGGACTGGATTTCGAAACCGGCCTGCTACCGAATGACACACGTATTAGTCTGCGCGGCTTTTCTTCAACACGCGGTCGCTCCAATGTGGCAATTCTTGTAGACGGCGTGGATATTTCCTCTGAATCCATGACGTCTGCCGGCAGCGGTACGGGCCCAAATCTGGATCTGATGGATCTGGAACGAGTTGAGGTTGTCAAGGGACCGCAAAGTGCACTGTACGGCCGTTCGGCATTTTCTGGGGCGGTGAACTATGTCACCAAGCGTCCTCGCGACACTGCGCAAACTACCATCAGCATGGATGCCAATGACCAGGGCTTTGCCAAGCTGCAAGTGGCCGCGGATTTGCCGATGGTGCCGGGTGTTTTGGCGGGCTCTGTCAATCTGGCAAAAACCGATTTTGACGGCTACTACAAAAACCCGAATACCGGTGGTGACCTTGGGGGAACCGAGTCTGAAGGTATTGCTACGGCATTGTTCTGGACACCCACCGAGACTTTCTCTGCATACTGGCGCGGCGAGTACAGCGAGGAAAGCTATTCCCCACGCCCTATCGTCGAGCGTGAGAGTCTGGTACATACGGGCTCCGCACCGGGTGATTTTGCCCTGCTGGGCTCTGCCGGAAAAAATACCGTTTTGGTTCCGGTGCCGGGTACGGGTACCAGTGCTGCGGACTGCGCCTCTGCCATGCCATACGGCTATCTGATCGGGATGCCCACGGCTTGCGCGCCGATTTTCAAAGGTAATATGGGCAACGCCAGCGAAAGTGAAATTGACCTGTCGGCAGACCCTCTTACCGGTAAGGATTTTGCGGGCACTCAGATCCGCAGTGTTCGCAGTACCCTGGAGCTAGCCTGGAACAGTGACAATTTCGACTTCGTTTCTTTGACCGGAATCAATTACAACGACTCCCGGGTGCAGGAAGACTTTGATCGCACGGACTATGCGGTGCAGTCCCTCGGCCCAGGCACAGGTGCGTTTATCCCGCATCCTTTCGATCCTACGTACTTCCCGGGATATCCTGGTGAGTACACCCAATACGGGGTGAATGCCAACAGTGACACAACCTTTGATACCGAACAGTTCAGCCAGGAGTTTCGGTTGTCCGGTGGTGCTGAGAAGTTCGATTGGCAGGTGAGTGCGCTCTACTGGACCGAATCACTTGATACGGTAATGAACCAGAAATGGTGGCTGCGTGATGGCGTCGACAAAGAGTTCTGGGATGCTTACCTGGATAGCTTCTTTGGTGGCTTTGGCCTGGTTAATCATCGAACCGGTCCGGAAGATCTGGAAATCCCGATGAGTCGCGAGACCGACCACAAGTCGGTTGCGTTTGCCGTTAACTACAACATCACCGACTCGGTACGGGCAACGCTGGAAGGGCGATATCTCGAGGAGAACATTGATTACCGCAGTGTTCCGCTGTCTACCCAGTTCAACGGTTTGATGGGTGTGCCTTACTTCGATCCCATGACCTTTATGCCGGCTGAGCCTTCAGTGCAGACATATGCGCGCACAGATAATGCCTTTGTCCCCCGGGCAAGCGTAGACTGGCAAGTCACTGAAGATGCCATGATATATGTGTCTCTGGCTGATGGTTTCAAGCCGGGCGGCATGACCACCACCGATGGCAATGGCGATATCTCGATCGGCGAGTACGACCCTGAAGAGTTGACCGTATACGAAGTAGGATACAAAGGCAGCATGCTGGATAATCGCCTGCAATTAACGGCAGCGGCGTACCTGTATGACTACACAGACCAGCAGGTCTCTTACTTCGTTGCCGACGTCAATACCGGTGCACAGAACGCGGCGGTCACCAACGTAGGTGAGAGCTCGCTGAAAGGGTTTGAATTGGGTGCGGTGTATCGCCCGTCTTCAAACTGGACATTCACCGCCTCATATACCGGTGCCAAGAGCCGCTTTGACGACTTCCGGGTTGCCGACGGTGGAAACCCCGGCACACTCGACAAGCTCTGGACCGGCACCGAAGACGGGGACTACACCGGCAACCAGTTCATCAACTCGCCTGAGGCATCTGCGCTGGTTTCTATTCGCTACGATGGCGAACTGGCCAGTGGTGCGGGCTACTTTACCGAGTTGCTGAGTAACTACGAATCCAAGCGCTATCTGGACCGTGGCAACAAGGCCTACCTGCCTGCGTATTCCGTCCTTGATTTCCAGGGTGGTATCAGCTGGGAAGACCTGGACCTGGTGCTTTACGTCAACAACCTGTTGGATGACGACAAGGTCAAAGCGGGTATTACGAACGTGGGCTATGGCCATCTGCCGAGCGGGGCGTTTACCCCTCAGGTGGTGGACCTGATCCTGCCGACCCCGCGTATTGTGGGTCTGCGCGCAAGCTACAGCTTCTGATGCAGGCTTGATCCGGGGTGGTGGTGCCATCACCCCGGATCAAGGGTATGATTTGACCGGGCCCGGGGCCCGGTCGAAATAACGATAAAAGAGAATTTAGAGGTACTCCAATGACCACCGCTTCCCTTGACGCCCGTATGGCGGAGCGACCCTGGTACTACAGCGCACCTTTCGTGGGTGGCCTGGCATTTGCCTGGGTAGTGCTGGAAAAAATGATCGCGCACATCTATCTGGTCACGCTGATCTATGCCGGCATCCCGGCGCCGATTGCCTACGGCACGGCCTTTGTCATCGGAGCCTTCGGCCTTTTCCTGGTATGGAAGGGACTGGATAAGAATGAAGTTCGGGCATCCTGGATGGGCTTTATGGGTGGCGGCCTGGTGTGGGTGTTCTGGTTTGAAATGTACCTGCACTTTATTGGCGCGAATAATAATTTTGCGCTCGCCGCGACCGATGCCGGAATCCAATATCTGGACAAGGCGCAAGTACAAGCGCTGTTCGCCGGCGATACCTCCATTCCGCGTCCGTACTTTATGGGCGAGCACGTATTCCTGCAGAGCTCCACCTTGTTTTGCACCATGCTGATGATTTACATGGGCATGAATAAGGACATTCGCTGCCGACTGATCCTGTGGGTGCGCAAACTGTTTGGACTGCGCCCGGGTAAACCGACCCAGGGGTATAAGCCTCAGTACGCCCGTGTTGCCGCAATGGAGGTGATGTTCGTCAACTGGTTTATGTACACGCTGATGCTGCTGGTAAACGACGAGCGCATTTTTGGTTTACATCATATTGTTACCTACGTGACCGCCGCTGCGGTAACCCTATGGGCCGGGTATATCATTTACAAGCAGTTCAAGCAGCGTGAGGTTGGCCTGGCAATCCGCTACGCGATTGCGGTGGGCGGCGTATTCTGGTTCCTGCCTGAGCAGGCAGTACTGTGGGAATGGTATCGCGAACCCTGGGTGTACTACCTGGATTACCCGGTGACAGCGAGCCTGATTATCGTTGCCTATGCCGCACTGGCGGTGCTGTTCTGGAAGACTCCGGTGAACCCGCAAACCGGCAAGTCACTCTGATCTGATTCTGTACGTGTAGCCACACTCGTGGCTACACGGTAATCCTGCCCCTGTTAAGCCGTACTATCTATGCCTGGATTTTTAGGTAGGGGAGGGGTGCGCTCAATGTTTATTCGTGGAACACCAACTCCACGTTATCGAGGTTACTGCTATGAATAAAGCGCTGAACGGTATCCGCATTCTGGATCTGACCCATATGCTCTCCGGCCCCTACGGCACCATGATCCTTGCCGATCTTGGGGCAGATATGATCAAGGTAGAGCCGCTTGCCGGGGAGGGTACACGCAAACTGCTGGCAAGCGACCCGAAAAACTCCATCGACGGGTTTGGGGCCTATTACCTTACGCTGAATCGCAACAAGCGCAGCGTTGCGCTGAACCTCAAGAGCGAGCGCGGACGACAGGCATTTTGCGATCTGGTGAAAAATGCCGATGTGGTGGTAAGCAACTTTGGCCCGGGTGTACCGGAGCGCTTGGGCATTGACTACGACACCCTGAGCGAGATCAACCCGAAGATTATCACCTGCTGTGTATCCGGTTTCGGGTCGGACGGCCCGGGTGCCAAACGCCCGGCATTTGATCAGGTTGCACAGGCCTACGGCGGTGGCATGTCCATTACTGGCGATGATCCGGCGAACCCTGTTCGCTCCGGCATCCCCACCGGAGACCTCGGCGGCGGTATGTTTGCAGTAATGGGTATTCTGGCGGCGATCACCGAGCGTGCCACCAGCGGCCGTGGCCAGCATGTCGATATTTCCATGGTGGATTGCCAGGTTTCCATGCTGAACTACATGGCCACCATGTTCTTCCTCAGTGGGAAAAACCCTTACCCGATCGGCAACGCCCATTTCGTGCATGTACCCTACAACAGCTATGCCACAACCGATGGGTTTATCATCATTGCGGTCATCACAGACAACTTTTGGCAGAACCTGAAGCCGGTAGTGAATGTGCCGGAATTTGACGATCCCAAGTACGATGGACAGCCCGGTCGCTTCGCGGACAAGGAGTTTATCGACGGCAAGCTTGCCGAGGTGTTCGCAACGGACGTCACCGACGCCTGGCTGGCCAAACTGGAAGCTCAGCGCATCCCTTGTGCACCAATCAATAACTTCGAGCGGGCGTTGAACGATCCGCAGGTGCTGCACCGCAATATGGTGGTTGATATTGCCCACCCCAACGGGAAAAGCACCAAAGCGCCGGGCAACCCGATCAAGCTTTCCCGCACCCACGAAGACAGCTTTTCTCCTGCGCCCTATGTAGGTCAGCATACCGACGAGGTGCTGCAGGAACTGTGTGGCTATACGCCGGCAGATATCGACGCCCTGAAAGAAAGCGGCGACGCCGCCTGATCAAAGGAAGAGGGATCTTATGCGCGAGCGTGTTTGGATTAACGATGTTGGCCCGCGGGACGGGCTGCAGAATCAGGCAAAAATACTGACCGTTGAGCAGCGCCTGGCACTGGTGACCGGCCTGATAGAGGCTGGGTTGCCCTCGATTGAAGTGGGCGCTTTCGTTTCGCCCAAGGCGGTTCCTGCGATGGCGGGAACGGATCAGCTACTGGCGGCACTGCCCAAAGATTGCGGCGTAGATTACCAAGTTCTGATTCCTAACCTGAAAGGCTATCAGCTAGCGCGCGACGCGGGAGCGCGCACCGTAGTGCTTGTGGTTTGTGCGACGGAAACCATGAACCAGCGCAACGTGCGGCAGGATGTTCGCGCCTCACTTGAGCAGTCGCGGGAGATCTGTGCCGCTGCGAAAAACGATGGCGTGCGTGTTGTGGCCTGTGTCGCTGTGGCCTGGGCTTGCCCGTTTGAGGGTGCGACAGATCCTGGCCAAGTATTGGACCTCGCCGGCCAGCTTTTTGCCATGGGCGCGCAGGATGTCATTGTGGCCGACACAATCGGTGCGGCAAACCCCGCACAGGTGAGCCAGCTAATGACCTCGTTCGTACAAGAATTTGATGCTTCAAGACTCGCCTGTCATTTCCACGATACCCGCGCCATGGGGGTTGCCAATGTGTACGCGGCGCTGGAAGCCGGAATTCGCAAGTTCGACAGTTCCGTTGGTGGGCTCGGTGGTTGCCCATTTGCACCCGGTGCAACCGGCAATGTTGCCAGTGAAGACGTGGTCATGATGCTGGAACAGATGGGGTTCGATACGGGCATCGACCTGTTCAAGCTGATGCAGGTAGGGAAAACCGCCGGTGAAATGACGGGCGTCGCCAGCGGAGGCCGTGCGGCCAAATGGCGAGCATTGAATATCAAGGGCTGAATTACTGGCTGGTGGTTTATTTGTTAGTGATTCGTCTCATCAAGGTGTTTTATCGCGAACGATCAATACAACCAATTGTTGAGGAAGAAGCAATGTCGAAAAAACGACTACTAAAAAAACCAATGACGGCTTTTTGCGTGCTGGTGATGGCTGTTTTCAGTATGGGTACGCTGGCTGAGACCTCTAGCCTGAAACTGACGGTAAAAAATATCCAGTCGACTACGGGCAATCTGTTTATCAACGTGTTTGACTCGGAGGATACCTTTCTGGGTGATACCAAGGTGATCGCCAAGGAAGTCGTTCTTGAAGGGCTATTGAAAGACGGTACCGCTGAAGTCGATCTGGTCCTTCCCTACGGAACCTATGCTATTGCGGTTTATCACGATGACAACGCCAACGGCAAATTGGACCACGGTTTTTTTGGCATTCCGGCGGAACCCATGGGGTTGTCGAACAACCACGTACCCAAGTTTGGGCCGCCCAAGTTTGCAAAGGCGGCGATGAAAGTCGGGGAGCCCCAGCAAGCGACCACGATAGAATTAATCGACTGAAGCACGGCGCTAGCACACGGGGGTAAGGGTCTAATACCCAGTAAATTAGTCCTCAAAACAAAAAAGCCCGCGCAAATTCTTGCGCGGGCTTTTTTGTTGATCGCCGGTTACTTACCGCCCAGCGGGTCTTGCGGCGAGATGCCAACTACGCGAGCGCCGGTAAAGAACTCGATAGACTGTGCGTGGCCTTCTTCTCCCAGTCCAGACAGCCCCCAGGCGCCCCGCGGCGTTCCCTCACCAATGCTGAGCAGACTGTAGCCATTGATCTTGACGCCACCGGTACGCATTTTGCGCGCGAAGGCAAAGGCGCGCTCGGTGTTTTCACTGTACACATAGCCGGCCAGTCCCAGGTCGGTACCGTTGGCCAGTGCCAGCGCCTCGCTGTCATCCTTGAAGGTGTGCACGGCCGCTACCGGGCCAAAAACCTCTTCGCGGGTGTCATTCGCTGCGCAGCCGTCGACCAGCGTTGGTGCAACGAAATAGCCGCTGAGTGCCGGAAGCGGGGTGGCGCTTAACAGGCGGCCACCGTGGGAGGTAAGACGCTCGAGGTCTTTCTGGATCTGCTCATACTGGCCCTGGTGCACCAGTGGACCCATATCGCTGTCTTCATCCAGCGAGTGCCCCAGGCGGATGTTTGCGAGTATGGATAACACCTTGTCGAGCAGGCGCTCCTTGACGGATTCGTGTACAAGCAGCCGGCCCAGCGCGCGACACCACTGGCCGTTGAGATTCGTGAGGCCAAAGGCAATACCGGTTGCGGCCTTGTCCAGGTCGGCATCTTCAAACACCACCAGCTGGTTGTTGCCACCGAGTTCCAGCTGAGTGGGTAAAAAATCGTCGGCACAAGCGCGTGCGATCGCGCGGCCACCGGCGAGGCCTCCGGTGAAGGAAACCGCCTTGATACGCGGGTCCTCGACCATCTGGCCCGCGATGGTGCGGTCGCCGAGCGTCAACTGAAAGGCACCCTCCGGCAGGCCCGCTTTGTGAATCGCCCTGGCCATCATTACCGCCGAGTGCGGGGTAAATTCGGAGGGTTTGAGAATGCAGGGGGCTCCGGCAGCCAGCGCACTGGCGACCTTGTGTGAGCCAATGGCGGTGGGTCCGTTCCACGGCGCGATCAACAGTGCGGGACCCCAGGGGCGGCGCAAATACTCGACCTCACCACAAGGACCGGGCACCCGCCGGTCGAGATTGCCCTCGCGCAGATACGCAGCGGCACCACGAAAAACGAGCGGCAGTAGCTTGGCCATTTTGCGGGTGGTGCGGATGATGGCACCAGAGGTCAGGCTGTCTGCGCGACTGATAACGTCCGCATACTCGTCGTTGGCAAGCTCGTCTGCGACGCGCTCCAAAAGCTCGGCACGCGCCTGCGCTGGCATGTCCTCAAATGTGGCTTCCCCGTGCAGGCGGTCTGCGGCCTCCAATGCGCATTGCACCTGTTGGCGGTCAGAGCTGCGCCGCAGTTGCAGCGGCTGTCCGCTGTTGGCGTCGTTAAGGTACAGCTGTCGGTCCTGGGCGGGGGAGGAGAAAGTGCCGTCGATGTAATTCTGCAGTTCCGGCAGCGTATTTTCCGCCGCTTCCGGAGAGGCTGTTCGGTCTTGGGTGTCGAGATCGCGGTCCATAAATCTTTACCGTCTTGGTCCGTCTTAGTGGTTATTCTGTTTGGTGGTTATTCTGCTGGTATTTCTGGCCGGCATTCAAAAGCTCCTCGGCCCCGAGCAATGTATTGATGGCGGAAAGGTCGACCATTCTCTGGCGATGCTCACCCACGTGCCCGAGCTTTCTCAGATCCTGCAATAACTGCTGTGCAGCGGGCAGAAACAAATGGAGCAGGGAAGCTGGGTAGAGGGCAATACGGTAATTCAATGCCGCCAGGTCTCCGGCACTTTCCACCGGTGAATTCCCCCCTTCCACGAGATTGTGCACCAGGGGAATGCGGTCGCCGAAGCGCCGGCCAATCTCCTGCATCTGGGCAAGGGATTGCGGCGCTTCCACAAAGATCGCGTCGGCGCCGGCTTGCAGGTAGCGCTCTGCGCGCTCCAGCGCATCGTCAATCCCGTGCACACCCAGTGCGTCGGTGCGGGCAATGATCAGCGTGTTTTCGTCCTGCCGCGCGTCCAGTGCTGCCCGGATTTTGCCTTCCATCTCTTGTGCACTGATGACCTGCTTGCCGCTCATATGGCCACAGCGCTTGGGCATCAGCTGGTCTTCCATCTGCAGTGCGGAGGCGCCGGCACGTTCAAATGTGCGCACCGTGCGCTGCACATTAAGCGCGTTGCCAAAACCTGTGTCCATATCCACGATCAAGGGCAGTGGGGTGCGCTCGCGAATCACCGCGATCGTGTCCGCCACCTCTGACGCGCTTACCAGCCCCATGTCGGGGCGGCCAAACCGTGAAAAAGAAATACAGGCACCGGAAATAAAGGCCGCGTTAAAGCCGGCCTGCTCAACAAGGCGAGCACTCAAACCGTCGTAGATACCGGGCGCCTGCAGAACCTCGCCAGTGGCGAGCAATTCTCCCAGGGGGGGCACGGAGGGTTTGGTCTTCGCACTACCGGTCATTTCGCTGCCCTGTATGTTTGTCGGCTTGTCAGGCTGTTTCGGATGAAGTTTCAGTGGAGGCTGAATCGCGCTCTTCCCCGCACAAAATACGCACCAGGCGGTCGGCAGTCTCCTTGCCGACCAGACGCTCCGCAATCGGGTTGGCTGGGTCCAGGTGCACAATATTGCTGCGAACACGTTCGTCGCGCGTGCGCAGGCGAGCGCGCTCGTTGGCATCGGTCACCGGTTTAGCGTTCTGAACCAGCGCGAGCCAGTGGTCGACGTAGGTAAGGATTTTGGGTTCGACTTTTTCTTTGTAGAAGGCCAGCGGTACAACTCCTGCCAGGGCAACCGGCGACAGGCTGGAGCGAATAAACGGCATGGCCGGATTAAACGGTTTTACACCGGCTTCGAACAATTCGTTCTGCAGCGCCATGTAGGTTTCATTGAGCGGCGCTAGATATTTCTGCAGGTAGTCGGGTTCACTCAGCACTTCGTAACGCGGCATGGGGTCGACGTAAAAGAATGCGTCCGGCAGGGTGCCAAAGGCCATTCCGAGATGGGGCACGTCTACGTTGTCTTTGACGTAGATCGTCAGATGAATATTGGTAAAGGTTTTTTTGGGGCTGCCAATGTTCGAGTGGATAACCCAGTCAATGGGGGATTCGTCACCGGTGAAGGTGCGCATGCGCCCGATGGGTTCACCTTCAAGGGAGTCGAACTCGTGCAGGTCCGCGCAACGGAGGTCTTCACGGAGGGACAGCGTCGCGGAGATCTTTTCCCACACCCGATCACGGGTCGCCAGTACCGCAGCGTAGGTCTCGCTGGTATCGATGTGATTATCGCCATCCAGGTGCGCGGCGAATTCCTTGGTGAGTTTCTGTTTTGCGTCTGTCACTGTGTTAGTTCCTAATTGTTACTTCCCGAATGCGGCCATTGGGTTGGTAAATTCGATGCGATAACCGCTCGACCTTCTTATGAGTTTTTTTCAAGCCGTGGGCTTACACGCTCCCGGCAGCGGCGGTGGGCGCCGTTGACCTGCGCAACAGCGCAAGACTCCAAAGGCACACCAGACCGTTGAGCAGCCCAAAGAGCACGAAGGGCGCGCTGGGGGCGATATGCGCAAACAGCAGGCCGCCACCGGAGGTGCCCACGAGAATTCCCACCGCGCCTGCGACGCCAAAGAACCCGATAACCGCACCCCGCTGCGCGGCCGGTGCCTGTTGTCCTACTAGAGCCTGGCTGCTGACAAAGGCGCTGATCTCCGCAACACCCATTACCAGCAGGAGTCCCATTACCCAATCGGCGGTTGGGTCAGTAATCAGGAATACGCCACCGTAGACGATCGCGGCGAGTCCAGATGCCAGCGCCACAGCGGCCACGCGGCTGACTCGATCGGCAATCTGGCCCATCAGCAGGGAGCCCAGCAGCGCACCGCCTACCACCGCCAGGGTACGTGGCACCGCCAGTTGGAACATGGCTTCGCTGGGGGTCATATTCAGTTCCCTTGTGCCGTACTGTACCAGCCATAGGGAGATAAAGGCGCCAGTGACTGCTAGGTCGCCACGGGAAATAAACGCGGCACCGTAAGACAGTGCGGTTTGCGGATCCCGCGCGGCAAGTAGCCCGGCCCGCATATCACTGAACAGGCTCTGGGCGGCGTGTTTGGTGCGCTTTCCTGCGGATTGCAGCCCCGGCGCCAGCCCAAGGGCGACGACAACCGCCGCGCCCACCCCGAGGGCTCCCCCGCAGGCAAATGTAAGCTGCTGCGCGGTGAGTTCATCAATCCCTTGTCCGGCAAATACTTTTGGCAGCACAGCGAGCAGAGGAGGTATAAAAGCACCCAAGGTTGCAGTCAGGCCCTGCAGTCCGTTGGCCCGGCCACGGGAGGACTCTCTGGCATAGTCGGCAACCACGGTGACCATCATGCCGATCATGGCGGCGCTGCCGACTGCGACCACGAGCCGGAAGAGCACAAGCTGCGAAACACTGTTGGCGTGCGGATAAAGAATGAAGCCGAGGCCCGTAAACAGCAGACCAAACACGTATACCGGGCGCCTGCCGATGCGATCGGACAGGGCACCGAAGGTGCCAAGAAGCAGGATAAACACCAGTTCTTGCAGTGCACTCAGATAGCCGGTCAGGGTGGCCTGCGCCTGCTGGTCTATCTTCATAACCGCCAGTAAGCCGGGTTGCAGTATGGCCAGGGCCCCGGCATAGCCGGAGGAAATGAACACGGCAAACAGATAGACCAGGAAATAGCGTGGCCTGATACTTTCGGCCAGAGTGACACCGAGCAGTCGAGGCGATTTGTCCATGGCGCAGATCTCGGGTAGTGGCCTGATGGCTTAAGAATGTGTGACTTACCGCACGATTACGCTCTGCTGAGCGCGTTCAAGGCCACAATGTAGCAATCGCGGTGAAACGGCTATTTGCTTTTTATCAACTTCCGCATAGCCACCTGTGTGACATTGGTATTCCCTGCGATCCATTATTGCCCTGTTGACGTAATGCTATCGACTGCAGGGTATCGAATTGGTGCTGCAGGGTTGACCAAAACAAGCTGATTACCGTAGTTGCGGTGGACAGATGAACCTCGAGGAAGGAAATTCCCAACAATGCGATCTATCAATCTATTAGCGGCCTTCACCTTTGGGATCACGCTCTCCACCACCTCTGCAGCTGCGGCAAGTGGTGGAGAAGTCTCAGTCTCTCCCCCGGTGAAGACGGGCGCCGACTATTGCGGCGTGATGCAGCAATTTATCGCCGGAACCCCGCTGGTTGCGGATATCAGGCATTACAATCCGGATGATTACGACGAGGGCTTCAAAAAATCGAAACCCACGGTACAGCCGCTGGTGACGCATCAATACGTAGGCTTTCAGACACCCGGTGGTGCTACCCAGGAGATTCCTGTGACGGTTTCCTGCAAGTTAAAGACCGCCGAGCGCATTCGTCATGCCCATACCACGTCTGAGCTTGAGGTGGCCGCAAGCGAAGACCGGACCTGCCAGCAGTGGACAGAGGCATTGCTCGACGTAACCTACGCATCCCTGGAGCGCGCGATGGAGGAGGGCCCGGCGGAGGGGGATTCTATGGTAGAGAAGGGGGGGCTGCTTCCGCGAGAACAGATTAAACTCGATGACGAGAAAAACGCCTATATCGGGCCTTTGTGGGTGAACCCCTTCCCGTACCAGGTGGCTTACCAGAACGGTGAATATCTTCACTTGCGCAGTAAAGCCTTGCACGCCGAATACTCGCGCTGGATGCCACTGCCGGACAGCTTTATGGGAACCCACTACTGTCACGCGATCGCGCCAGAATATTTGCAGGCCCTGATCAGGCGGGATCTGGTGGCTCCGGAGCTTGAGTAGATAAAGCAGGAAACTACAAAAAAGCCGCCCCCGGAGGGGCGGCAAAGCATTTCACCTAAGAGCGATGAAAACCAAGCGATGATTCTGTGGTTATCTTTGTTGTGAAAATTGTTAGCCGACTACCCGCTGCATCTGCTGTTCGCCCATACGGATAGAAAGCATTTCCTTGACCCCGTCTAGACCAAACACCTGCTCGGCGAGCTTGTTCATCGGGTCTCGCTCATAACAAAGGCGCCGCAGGGTGTGATCGGTCTTGCGCAGTTGGTCGCGATCCTCGTGGGGAACACACTGCGCATTGTCGTACCAGCCCAGCCAGTGCTCTAGCATACGCTCGGCGTAATCTTCAAGAATCGATATATTCTCGTCATTCAAATCTGCCGTGAGGCTCTGGGTAGACGGATTGACCAGGGTGCGCATGTAGGGTCCATGGCTTACGGACCACTGAAAGTTTGGGTTGCCGCGCAGGGCGAGGTATTCGTCATTAATGGGTGCGTAGTAGCGGTCGAGGTAGTCCATATCCAGCATCAGATTCCGGCGGGGCATAAAGTCGAAATAGAAAAACAGCTTAGGGATAGTGCCGAAGACCATCACAAAGTGCGGTACATCCGTCTCCTGTCCGAGATACGCGGTTGCATTCATATCCAGGATGCTGGCCTTGCGGTTGCCGAGCCAGGAGTTCACCAGCCACTCGCAATCGCCGCCGCTCCACGCCTGAAACGAACCCTCGAAACCACCGTTTGGCGATTGATAGTATTCGCGGTCGATACAGTTGGGCTCCAGCGAAAGATTGTCAAAGCGGCTGGCAATGTTCCCTTTAACTCGAGTGAGGATTTCCCAGCAGCGCTCCCAGGCGCGACTAACGTCCACATTGGGGTTTTCCGCAAGAAACTGATCGATGGTTTTCGTATCTGCGTGCATAGGGTTTTATCCTGGTGGGGTGTCCTGAGCGTTATTCTTAGAGGCCGTGTTGCAGAAACTGGTCCGGGCGTTTTCGGAAGAGACCAGCGAGCATGCGACCGGCAATCTTGCCCCCATTTAGCCAGGCAATTTTTTGTCCGCTCTTTTGCGTATCGAGTATGCGCTGTACAAGGAATGGGGCCACGGTATCAACCTGGTCAACCAGGTTGTTCATAAATTTTCGCGAGCGGGCGAAAGTTTCCGGGTTCTCTCTCGCTTCGCGCACGATCGCTTCAGTTACCACCATGCCCGGTCGGATTTTCCCTACAATGATGCCAGATGCCTGCAGTTCCTTTGCCAGCGCGTTGGTAAAGTAATCCAGGCCGCGCTTGGTGGTGCCGTAGATGCCCATCCCTGGGAAGTATTCACCGTCGCTCCCGCCGCCGAGCATGTTGAAGATTTTCCCAGATCCCTGATCCTGCATACCTCGAGCGGCCGTTCTGCATCCGTTAATTGTGCCGCGCAAATTGATATCCAGCATCCGCTGAATTTCGTTCGCGGGAATATCCAAAATGCTCCATCCTGTGCGCGCCAACCCAGCATTATTCACCCAGATATCGACACGGGAGAAGGCGCTACTTGCAAGCTCCCACAGCGCTTGAACCTGATCTTCGCTTGTGGTGTTGCAGGTAAAAAATCGTGCTTGGTCTAGTAGCTGCGGGCTCTGCTCGCTGAGTTTCGCCCTGGCATTTTCTGTGGAGTCCTCACTGCTTCCACAGAAAACCACCTGGTGGCCGGATTCAAGAAATGCCTTGCCCAATCCAAAGCCAATGCCCTTGCTACTGCCAGTGATTACCACCGTCGCCATAGTAATACCTGTATTTGTTTGCTACGTCAGAGCTGGTTGGATGAGTGCCAGATTTGGATCTGGATGCTGTACGCGGTATCCAGTCCCGTAGAGTTTTGCCGCCGAAATCTTGCGTTGCGGTGCCTTGATGCTGTTCATGTATTCCAGCGGCGCCAGGCCTTCATTGTAACAAATCGCGTCAAAAACCTGTTTGTTGGTTGCTGGTATTCTCGCGTTATCACAGACGTTGTAAATTCCTTTGAGACCATTGGTAATCGAGTGATACACCGCGTTTACCACGTCTTCAAAGTGAATCGCGTAGAGCAGGGCATCTGCACCAAATAATGTCTTTCCACCAAAATAAGAGTGCGCCATTTTTACCCGCTCGGGGAAACTCATATCCCCGGGCGCACCATACATGTCCGGAAAGCGCAACACACAGCCATCATTGCCCTTTAACACTTCTTGTTCGGCACTCTGGTAATAAAGTGAGGAGGGCTCTTCGTGGTTGGCGGTCGGTGTTTCCTCATCGATTGGCGTAGTGCCGGCGCCGCCATCGCCATAAACAGAAAACGAGGAGAGGAATAGGGTCGCTACGCCGGTACTGGCGGCGTTTTGACAGCTCTCAACCAGCACTTCCCGATAGTGCGCGTGGCGTTCTTCCACGGTGCGCGTGTTTTTTACGTTGGGTGCGACCGTTGCTACTACCTGATCACAGCCCTGGGCAGCTGCAGCGACCTTTTCCCGCTCACTGCCGCGTAATACATGGACCTCATCCACCAGGGCACTCAAGTCCGGTACTTTTTCCGGGGTGGTGGTCGTGCCGACCACCGTGTGGCCTTCGCTTTTCAATCGTTGGGCCAGAGCTTTGCCTACGTGGCCCATACCCAGAATCAGAATTTTCATATTCCATCCCCTTTCAGGGTTTCGTGGTCGTTTTAGTAGGCCCATCGACTGCTATGAGCGGCGGTTGAACGGTTGCAGAGTTAGAAATTAGGTAATCACCGTGGCTCGCACATTGATCAATATCAAAAAGGCGGGCAGGGCTGCACCGGCTCACGCCGGCGCTACCTCAGGCGCTATGTCCCTTGCGTAGGCCTCCCAGGTGCCAATCGGGTGGCCGTCGTCCCAGTCCGTGCAGGGCTCCAGGTAGTCGGGGTGATGCTTTTCGGTAAAGTCGAGTACCTTGCGCGGAATATCGTCGAGGCCGCTGTTAGATTTGTGCGAATTCATTCGCCCGAACAATACACCTTCAATGCCACTCTGGCCCATGCGCATCCAGGGCCACCAGGGAGAGATGCGCGAAAAACCGCAGCTGAAGCTGGCCGAGGGCGCATCGCGATCCTCGATTTCGGCAAGTGGTGTCGAGAAGGTGAAGTGCTCGGATGGATTGATGTAAGGGCCGGTACTTGCCAAAGGCCAGCGATCGGCCGCTACCGGGTTGCGGTAGCGATGGGTGTAATCCCATTCCAGGGTGAGATTCTGCGCGTAGCGCTGCCATGGCAGAATAAATGGATAGCTACCATCCGGGCTTTTAATCGCGGTGGCCTCGTTCATAAGCGTCGGTGCATCATCGACTTCACCCATGGCGAAGCTCGGCATGGTGGGGGTCAATTCGCCGCGAATCCGGTCATTGAGGAAGTTGTACACCTCAACCCGCTGGTTTGTGTAGGGATTCACCCAATCCCTGAGAATGTTGCCAGTGGCGGGCTCGTAAAAATAGCCGGTTTCCTTTCCCCGTAAGCGGACATTCCCGCTGCTCAACTGTTTCGCCTGGAATTGGCCAAACCCACAGTATCCGAACAGGGGGCGTGCCCGCGCATTGCCCACGACACCAAACATGATCCCGTGGAAGGCCGAAAACACTGGCTGGCTGTCGTAGGTCGCCCAGAGCTTGCCAAACGCGTAGAGGTTGTCTTTTGGGGTTGAGAAATCGAGTGGGCGGGTGGATGGGTTTGACTCGTTTGCTCCGGCAAATTGATATTTGTCATTTGTGGCAAGCAAGCGTCGCAATAGATTCGGAATGTAGCTCATCAGAAAAAGCCCTCCTGCTGGGGTTGCGGTAGAGAAAGTTACCTCGCCAAAACTGCCCGGCAGGAAGAGTATTGAACTGATGAGACTTTTAAGTCAACAATTGTGAATCAAAAGTCACATAGTGTGCCCCGACCTTAACTGAAGGCACAGAGCAGGGTGATGTTGGGAGGTTGTCCGATCGAATTGAACCGTTAAAGGCGATGCAGTAAGCCGCAGTATGACTTTTCGCCCCGTAGTATTTCAGTCGTTGTAAATTCAACAGAGGGAGCTAGGGGATGTATAAATATAATAAACATGTATTGGCGGCCGCGATTGCGCTTGCCAGCACACCAATTGTGACAAGTGCACAAGAGGCAGGTGAAGCTGCTGAGACCATGGAGGAGGTAGTTGTTACCGCCCGTGGCCGCAACGAAAGTCTGCAGAAAGTACCCATCTCAATTTCTCCGGTTACCGGGGAGCAAATTAAGCAGCGAGCCTATACCGGGCTTGACGATATTGCCGCTGCCACCTCCGGTTTTACCTACGAAGGTTTTTCTACCAGCGGCACAAATGGCAACGCCGTAGTGCGCGGTATGGCTCAGACCTTTACTACCGCACGCACACAGAACGTCGCTTTTTTCCTGAACGGAATCCATCTGCAGCGCCAGAGCATGATGAACTTTGGCCTGGTTGATATGGAGCGCGTGGAAGTGGTCAAGGGGCCGCAGAGCGCCATGTACGGGCGCAATGCCTTTGCGGGCGCGGTCAACTACATCACCAGCCCGGCTACCGAGACTTTTGAGGCGAACGTGGAGGCCACCCTTGGCGACAACGAGCGGCAGGATGTGAAAGTCCGGGTCAGCGGCCCCATTGTTGGGGATGTGCTACTTGGCAAGCTGAATATCGCCCGGTCCGAGTACGATGGCCACACTAAGAACGACCATCCCTTTGCCGACGTGGATGTTCCCGGCCCCGGTACCACCGGCAATATCGGTGGGTGGGACGATCAGACCGTCTCCGTAACGCTGGAACTTCGCCCCAGTGAGCAGTTGAACTTCAAGCTTGATTACTACAACGCAGAGATCGAGCGCGAGCCGCAGCCCTACTATGCCTTCACAGGGGTAAACAACGTCGCCTGGGGCTTTACCACTTACAGTGATATGAACTGTAATTCCGTAACTCGCATGACCAGCTTTGGCGCACCCATTACCGGCAATAGCTGGTGGTGCGGTGAAGTGCCGGCGATGCCCTCCAGTGCGCCGGACAATTTTGCACCGCCACAGTCGGGAATCCCGGATGATACTGGGCACAATGCCATTACCATTGATCCACGCTCCATCGGTGCGGTCGCGGATACCCAGGTTGTCAGCTTCAAGACCAGTTTCAAATTCAATGAAAACCTGAGCCTCGATTATCTGTTCGGTATGACCAGCAGCGATTCCCGCACCAACGGTGGCTCCGCCGATCGCGATCCGCTTTCCGGAGTAACCAACCTATGGGGAATTGACGTTATTAATCCACCATTTGGATCCCCGATATTCGTTCCAACGGTAGCCTACACCAACAGTTTCAGTGGACGCCCGCTTTCCGAACTGGAGAGCGACTCCCACGAGCTGCGCCTCAGCTACTCTGGCAATAGCTGGGAAGGCTCGGCCGGGATTTTTTACAGCAATATCGATGACGAAAGTCATGAAATTACGCTGTATATGCCACTGTGTGCACCAGTCAATCCCGGTGAAGACTACGGCATCTCGGCTGAGGAAGCCTGCCGCTTACCCGCGGACGGCAGCGTGCCTTCTCCGCTGGCTGACGCAACAGACTCGACCGCACAAATGTTAGCGGCGTGGCACGGCAGTCAGGCTAAGCATACGCAGTTTGATGACTCCATTGCAGCGATATTTGCCGAGCTCGCCTACAGCGTGAGTGATGACCTTACCTTGCGCGGGGAGATGCGCTACACCGAAGAAGACAAGTCGATTGTGCGGCTTACCGACGGCTTTGGTATTGCGCCTGGCGGTTTCGCCCCATCAGGAATTGTTGTGCCGGAAGACCAGGAAAACTTTTACTACTTTACACCACGTCTGACGGCGGAGTATCGCCTAAACAACGACCAGTTCCTGTACGCGTCCGCAGCCATGGGCGTCAAGTCTGGTGGCTTTAATAACACTTCGGATCAGGCACACCTCACCTACGACGAGGAGCAAAACTGGACCTACGAAGTGGGCAGCAAGAACTGGTTTATGGACGGCGCCCTGCAGCTTAACGCCGCCCTCTACTTGATCGATTGGGAGGATGTGCAGGGTTCCCAGGCGCCCATCTCTGGCGGGTTAGGAGACACCCTGCTTGTCGCAAATATCGGGGATGCGGAATCCCTTGGATTTGAAGTCGATGGACGCTTGCTGGTGGGCGACAACTGGAGTACCGACTTCGCGGTTTCATGGTCGGACCCCACCTACGATGAAGGGGTTACCTATGAAGAAGCCAGCCTGTTCATCAACTACCAGTGCGAAACCCCGATTATGGATTCGCCGCAAACTACAACCGTTTGTGGTAATTCGGATGTGGGGGGCAACCAGTTAGCGCGCACCAGCGAATGGCAGGGCTCTGTCGGGATCAACTACCAGACCCAGGTATTCGGCAACTGGTCACTGCGCGCGCGACTGGATAGCAACTATCAGTCCGAGCAGTATGTAACGCCGCTGAATCTGGCAAACACCGGTGATAGAACCATTACCAATGCCAATATCGCGCTGACAAACAATGACCACTGGCGCTTCAGTCTCTGGGGCAAGAATATTCTCGATGAAGAATATGTGGGCGGTGTGTTTGTGCTGAGTCAGTTCAGCAAGATGATTGTGGCTACCGGTACTGGCCCATCCTACGGTGCAACCGTGAGTTACGACTTCTAAAAAGGATCGTAAGGATTTGTACTTCCTGTTCATGGCCGGTGGAGTGCACTTAGCCTGTGCGCACTTCCTACCGGTCTTTTTTCGCACCCGAAGCTATTAGGAATGTTCGGGAAACCACTTAAGGGATAGTAGGGTAGGGATTATGGAGAACCCTGGTCAATCCGCAGCCGTAGCGGCAGACGAAGCTGCGGAAGAGCGCTGTCATCTGATCATCCTTGGCGCCTCCGGCCGAACCGGATTACATTTGGTACAGCTGGCGTTGGAGAAGGGGTATCGGGTAACTGCTTGTGCACGGCAGCCGCAAAAAATTCCCTCGGAACATCCCAACCTCGTCAAGGTGGCCGTCGAAATCAATGACCCTGATTCATTGCAGCAGGTGATGAATAGGTCACGGGGAATTGTAGTTTCGACTCTGGGAATTTTTCACAAGTCTGAGGCCACACCGCTGGCTGATGCGACGCTCAATATATTGCTGGCAATGAAAACTGCTGGGTTGCGGCGTTTGGTGTTGATGTCTTCTCTAGGGGTGGGAGACAGCAAGGGGCAGGGGAATTGGGTCGTTGCCGCAGTAAGCCGAGTTATATTGCCCTATGTACTGAAGGACAAGGAGCGGCAAGAGCAGCGGGTGCGGGAGTCCGGTGTGGACTGGACTGTGCTGCGTCCACCACAGCTGCTTGATAGCAACCGATCAAGTCCTTATGTGCGCTGGTCTGGCGCGCAACCTAATCGTCGACTGAAATGGAAAATCACTACCAGGGATGCTGCGGATGCGTTGCTCACTCTGGTGCGCGAGCCTGACTCTATAGGGCGGGCCTACCAGATTTCATACTAAGTACGCATATTAATTCCCGGGTAAAAATCGATCGATCACCTGGTCGATAGTAGCCTCGATACGCTGCCAGCTCTTGTCGCTGGTAAGGTCCATACCGAAGCAGTGTGGGCTGGTGACCGCACGCATGCACAGGTAGTTGGCCATGCAATAGAAAACAAAAGAGAGCGCGACGATATCCTCTTGATTGCCCTGGTCGAGATCTTTAAAAATTTTTGTCAGCTCTCGCGCGATTTTATCGCTGGCATCTTCCAGGATAACGGTGACTTCCGTGGCCGCCATCAGCTCACTCGCCATGATCCGGGTAATCACCGGGCGGCTGCGCAGTGCCTGCACATAGTTGTGCTGTACGGAGCGAAACTGTTCCTTCAGGGAAAGCTGGGAAAAGGTATCTAGATTCCCACCCACCAGCTCCACAGCCGTTGGCCAGTTCGCGCTGCGGGACAGCCAGGCTTTGACCAGGCCGGGCAAGCCACCAAAGTAGCGGTAGATCAGTTCCTTGCCTACGCCAGCTTCCTCGACCACGTTGTTGACTCCGATACCGTCGGGGCCATCACGCACCAGCAATCGTTCGCAGGCATCCAGCAGTAATTGCTCTGTCTGCTCGCGATTGCGTCGGCCACTTGGCCTTTCTGCCGGGGTGCGGGACTCACTTTTGCGACGATGTTTTTTGATCGGGGTTTTTGTTGTCATGTCGTTCCGCTCGATGGTGTGAAAAGGTGCACGCTTCAGGTCATCTTCTGATTAGATGCCCAGTTTTACTGCAGCAAGTTGACAAATCTCAACTGTTTTATTCCTTTTTAACTCTAAGGTGACTTTGAAGTCAACTAAATGGACTTCAAAGTCACATGGGTGATGTAGGCCGGTTGAGGGAGCCCCGCAGTGGTGGCTGGTTGTTTGGAGGGTAATTAGTAATGTTTTAATCCTGATTGGAGCTGATTATGAAAATAACGAACCTGCATGCAGCAGGACTCGCGCTTGCGGTATCTGTGAGCCTTGGCGGATATGCCATGTTGGCGAGTGCAGAAGAAACCCAGTGTGGTTTGCTGGATTCGCAATCCTACGATGGTAGTTGCAACAATTTACTGTTTCCGGATTGGGGGACTGCCGATCGCCTTTATACCCATGGTATTGAGGGTGCCCGTTACGCCGAGGACGGCGTCTCGCCATGGATCGAGGAGCGCGGTTTGAGCGCCGAGGCCATCAATGAGCGGGAGATCAGTAATGAGTTGATGGCCAACAAGACGGGGGTGTCGATCAATAGCGACTCGGCGCTGTCGCACAATGTATTGTGGATGGGCCAGTTTGTTACCCATGATGCGTCGAAGATCGATCGAAACCGGTTCGAGCACCCTTACTACACCGATACCTTGCCCCGGTTAGTGCTCGGAACTGATCCCCATAACCCCACCAGTGCGGATATGTACCAGTGGCTGGGTGTCCATACCAGTGATCCCGACAAGTGCCTGCCTCAGTTCGACGAGTACTTTCAATTCGTACCGTGTATCGTGAAAATCCCGCAGAGGGACTTCGCGCTCGATGCCGCACAGGACTATATCGATGCGAACGGCGTTCCGGGAATTCGCGTGTTGCATCCGGAATCTCAGGACAACGAAATTGCGCGCATCATGTTCTCCCGCAATCCACTACTGCCGTTTACCGGTGCTGTGTCATCGCCGGTGATAGTGCACCCGGATGCGATTTACGAAGTACATGATGGCAAAAAAGAGATTCGCAACAAAATCAACGCGTGGCTCGATTTGTCGTCGGTTTATGGGGATTCCGCTGCGGTCAACAGCGACTTGCGCTCTAAGCCGAACCCGCAGGATCCGTTTGGTCCCAGGATACCGGTGGGTGGTGGCAAACTGGCTACCTATGACTATGTCGGTACCGATGCCAAGACCGTGCACTATCGTCCGAACCCCGTGCTGAAAGCAGACCTCTACGAGTTTCTGCCGACGGCGGACAAGGTGCCTGCGCATCCTCGCCCCAATGACCCGACCCGCGCGTTTGAGCCGGACGATGAATTCCTATCCGGGGATGACCGCGCTTCAGAAAACATGCAGTTGATGGCTTTCCATCTAGCGTTTCACCGCTATCACAATCGAGTCGCGGATCAGATCGCGGACAAATATGCGGGTGTGACCTCTGTTATGACGCCCGAGGCAGCGGATGAGTTTCTGTTCCAGAAAACGCGTCGCTTCGTGATTGCTGTCTATCAGCATATTTTGTTCGATGAGTATTTGCCGGCGTTGTTTGGCTCTCAGTTCGATGAACTGATCGGTGAGTACAAAGGCTATAACCCCTTCGTTAACCCGGACTCCAA
This sequence comes from Microbulbifer sp. ALW1, assembly GCF_009903625.1. NCBI lineage: Bacteria > Pseudomonadati > Pseudomonadota > Gammaproteobacteria > Cellvibrionales > Microbulbiferaceae > Microbulbifer > Microbulbifer sp. ALW1. The sequence continues at coordinate 2,741,449 of NZ_CP047569.1, forward strand.
CACCAACATGTGGAACGCGGCTTTCCGCTATGCACACAGCTCGGTGCCAGAGGAGTTTCTGGTATTTGACGAAAATGGCGATAACGTGATCAAGCCGCAAGTGGTGCTGGAATATCCGGACCCCCAGGGGCTGCCGGTGGCCAGCTTTGCTGATGTGGTGAACCGCAGCTTTATCCCGGAGTTTGGTACTCAGAACGTACCGGGGCTTTCCCAAAGTGGTCCGAACCCACCGTTTACCCTGGTAAACCATGTGGCGCTGCACAGCAGTTCCGGGCAGGGTATGGCCAATGTATTCCGCTCCATGAGCCGCACCATCACCACCAATATTGACCTGATTTACGAGGACAGCGTACGTGACGTCGTCGCCGCGCAGAGTATGATCAATGCTGGTATTGACCTGGCGGCTATCGACCTGCGATCCGCGCGAGAAGTGGGTGTGCCAGACTTCAATACATTGCGTGCTTTCTATCGTGGGAAATCCGTCTATGGTGAGTCCAGTGAATCTGATGCCTGTCGTTGGTGGCACCGCCTTTACGAGACGGATCCTCTGGCTTGCTTCCAGGAAGTAACCTCGGACCTCGCTGTTGCTGAAGCGCTGCGTAATCGCTTTAATAAAGTTTCCAACCTAGAGGGACTGTTGGGTCTGCTGGCCGAAGACAAGGTACCGGGATCCCCGCTACCGCGCACTATGGCCAAAATGATCGCCAAGGAGTTTAATCACAAGCGTGCGGGCGATCGCTTCTGGTATGAACTGATTTTTGCCGGGAACGAAGAGTTGCTCGCGGAAATCCGCTCGGTTTCCATGGCGGATATTTTCGAGCAGACCGCATGTGGCATCGGTGAGCCGAACTGTACCCTGACCAAGCAGGATCTGGGTGTGGTCGATGCAGAAGGCTATATCAACGTGTTCACTGTAGATGACTCCATCCCGCAAATCACCTACGAAACCGGTGCCTGTGTGCACGCTGGCTTCTATCCCAACCTGGATAATCCGGCGGACTTCTCACAAGCCACCAACTTCCTGGCGTGTTCCGAGAGTTACTCCCGGGATGCCTGTGACGCGGCATCGTTCAATGGTGACATCACCGGCGATGGTATTCCCGATGTGCCGCCATTCCAGTCTGTCTATTTGGGAAGCGCCAAGCCTTACGGCGATCAGCTGTGCCCGGATGCACTGGAGCCGCAGCACGTGAACTTCCAGTTCGGCCCGGCTGCGGTATTGCCGGCAGTGGGCACTTGCCGCCAGGGCTTTATCCATATGCGCGACAAGGTCTACGGTATTCCTTTCGGTCCGCCGCTTAACGTGGCTGAGGTGGAACGCTGGTGTACCAGTGACGACAAGGACTTCCTGAAAGGTGGCTTGTTCGGCGAATGGGTAGATGGCGCCGCGCCTTCTCCCGGCGTTTCCGACTACCCGCCGCCGGTAAGATATTGAGACCGAAAGCGGTAAATTGATGTAGCTGATACGGCCGGGTGCGTGAGCCTTTTGCGCGCCCGGTTTTGTTCTTTGTTGCTCTACAAGAGCGTAAAAGGAATTATGGTTATGGAAACTGCAGAAGTGACGGATGCGCAAATCAAAATCGGAGAGTGTTGCGAAGAGATTGAAGCGCAGGTGATCTCCAGATTGGGCTTGAAGCCAGTCCTGGAATACCAGTCGTTATCGTCGATCAAGAACCTTCAGGGGCGCGCCACGGGATATGCCCGTGTGTATCGAGGAGGGGTGGTCGAGAAGGCCGCCTTTTTGTCCCTTAATTTTATGCCTGGTATGTGCTATTTCAATGTGCACCTGATCCCGCGAGCCTGCTACCGCATCCCACGATTCTCTTTCGAAGGAATGCTTACTCCCCAGGGCAGCCAGATATCGATGGATCTCTATCCCGACATGGATATCATGTTGAATCTTGAGTATTTCAGAAATCATTATAAACGAGCGGCGGATACCTATACCCGTGCGCGGTTTGACAGTACTGCATTGGTTACCGAGCCTTCGCGTATGCTGCATATGCGGGCGTTTGCTTCGCCATTTATGCTACTCGCCTACGGCATCAAGGAGTCGCAGGTCGCGGATTTCTCTCGATACGCGCAAACCTATTTGCAAGACTGGATGGACCTCTGTTCAGCATCACAGATCTGTAGCGAAGAGGAGGTCGAGGATCGCACCCGGCGCCGCGAAATTATTATGCGTACGATAATCGAGTGCGACCCGGATAGAGACAAGGTCGTCATGCTGTACGGGGAAGAAGTGACCCAGCAGATCGAGCAGGCGACCATGCTGTAACTCGGGTGAGAAAAGGGCGTAATTGACTTTACTCAACGCGAATCAAACACAGCTCAGTAACGCTTGCTCTTATCGTGTTTGTTGCCGCTCGAGTCCCGACCATGAACGACGCCCCAGCTCCATGCCACAGGAAACTGCTTGCCAGTGGTCATTACGATTACTTTCTCGACGGAGTCTTGCAGACCATTTGCGAGGACTGGAAGCTCTATGAGGATAATGATGGCCTGTGGCTGGAGAGTGAACGCCGGGTGCCGGCAGTGGAGCTGTCGCTTACGGTAAGCACTGAAATCAGGGAAGGGCAGATCGCCCGCAGTTATATCCGCTGGTGCCAGGGTGGCCGTCGAGTGGCCTCCGCGCTCTTCAAACGTGGTACCGACGGCCACGACTACCTGCATCGAGTAGCAGGCGCCGGCTCCCGGCGGCACTCTTGCCGAGGGGCTGTTTTCTTTCCGCTTCTCCGGGTGTTCACCGGTACCGTATTTTCCGGGGTGAGGGCTAGTATCGATCAGTCCTCCAATAATCAGACTGGCATTGATGGGAGCGCCGCACGGGATGTCGAGCTGTTTATTCCGTGGATCAAAGACCCTGCGCAAACCTCGCAGTTGCTGAGCCCCTCCGTATCTCAGCGGCAGGTTCGCAGTTGCGGAGCGCCTTTGCCAAGCCCGACCGTTGCTCGGGTACCCTCATCCCCGATGCCTACGCTGCAAGAGCTGGAGTGCTATGAGTATGTCGGAGACCAATACGGGGAAGGCACGCGCTTTTGGCTGTCAAAGGGGTTACTCCAAGCATATACCTGGCAGCAGCCTGGCCAATCAACGGGCGGTAACTGGTACGTCGCACTGGCGGGAATGGCGGGTACCTGGCCAGGTGAGTTATTCCGCCGCTAACCTGTCGTTCCCTGTGACCTTTATCAATTTGCCGACCAGCGCATCTGGATATAGTCGGGCATAAATGAAGTCACAAATAATAACTGTACGGTCACTATGAGCATCTATCTACTGATCAAGTTTTTCCATAACCTGTGTTTTGTCTACTGGCTGGGCGGTGACCTGGGCACCTTTTATGCGAGCCGCTTTGTCGCCCGCGATGACCTGAGCCCGCAGGCGCGCAACACGGCGCTCACCATCATGATGGGGTGTGATCAGGGGCCTCGATTCTGTATGCCACTGATATTGCCGCTGGGCTTGCAACTGGCGTATTTGACTGGTCAGTTCTCAGTGCCCGTATCGATAGTCGCCGCGGCCTGGGTTCTGTGTCTCGCCTGGTTCATACTGGTGGCGGTACTGCATTTCAGCCACGGTAAAGCATTTATTCCCGCACTGACCCGGCTCGATTTCGGCCTGAGGGTGGCGCTGATCGTCGGGCTGTTGGGTGTGGCCCTGGTCGCCTTGTTCACCAATGCGATTTTTCCCGCTGACTGGCTCGCCATCAAACTCGGCATCTTTGCATTGCTGGTGTTTTGTGGCCTGATGATCCGGGTGCGCCTGAAAAGCTTTATCGCTGCTTGGGGTAAGGTTGTGGCCGGAACCACAGATGATCAAGCGAACCAGACGATTCGCAACAGCATCGCTGCCTGCCGACCCTTTGTTTATGTTATCTGGATCGGTCTCCTGGCCAATGCGGCCTATGGCCTGCACCTGATCAGCTGATCTGAGGAGACAATTTTGAAGCTTTACAGTATTCCCCATTCCCCCTATGGCGCTCGAGTCAGTGCGTTGATCCGGCTGAAGCAGCTTCCGATAGAGGTGTTGCCGCCCCCCGAAGCTTTGCGTACAGAGGGGTTCTTCAGGCGATTTCCCCTCGGCAAGGTTCCGATTCTGGAGCTGGACGACGGCAGCTGCCTTGGAGAGAGCTGGGCGATCCTCGAATATCTGGAGGAGACATCTACTTCCAGCCGTTCACTGAGCCCTAAAGATGCATTGGCGCGCGCGCGGATGCGCGAGTTGGCGCGCTACGCGGATTTGCACCTCGCCCAAAACGCGCTGTTCCCGCTGTTCCGCTCAGCGCTGGCTGGGCAGGCCGTTAGTGAAGATACCGAAGCGGCGTTGCGCGCGGAGCTCGCCAAGGGCGAGCGGCTGATCGGCGCCCGGGGCCCCATCGCGGGCCGTCACCTGGACCTTGGTGATATCGCTCTGGCGCCCAGTATCCTGTACCTGGAGCTGCTGACCGGTGGCGTGGGGGAAAGTGCTGTATTGGGTGAGTTTCCGGCGTTCTCGGCCTGGTGGCAGGAGGTCCGGAATATTCCGGAGCTCGCGGAAGTGCTCAACGGTGTCGCGGCTGCATTTGAAGCCTTTGCCGGCACTAAGGCTTCTGCGTGATATCGCGGATAGGTGATTTTTGGGGCTGTTTCGGCAGTTGATATTAGTCAAATTAGGGCCTATTTGTGGCGCTAGACTGTCTTCAGACAGTGATCTCCGCGGTGGTGCAAACCGTACCAAGCGGTACCTAAACAGATAAATCGAGGTAGCGGAAAATGCTGACCAACCTTTGGTATGTGGCCGAATGGTCCAACGCAGTGAAAGATAAGCCGGTAAAGGCGAAATTGCTCGGTCAGAATTTTGTACTGTACCGGGACAAGGCGGGCAAGGTGCATTGCCTGAGTGATGTGTGTATTCACCGCGGCGGCTCACTCTCCAATGGCTGGACTACTGAGCGCAACTGCGTGGCATGTCCTTACCACGGCTGGGAATTCGACTCTGAAGGTAAGGTGCAATTTATTCCTTCCCGAGGAGAGGGTGCCCCGATCCCGGAGCGGGCCCGTATCGATGCCTATCCCACCGAAGAGCGCTACGGGATGATCTGGGTATTTATGGGTGACCTGCCGGAATCCGAGCGCTACCCGATTCCCGAATTTCCTGAGTACGACGACCGCGACAACTGGCGGCCGGTGTCTCTGGACTTTACCTGGAAAGGCACAGTAGACCGCGTTGTTGAAAACGGTATCGATATTGCGCACACCTCGTTTGTCCACCCGGGCTTCGGTTATCCCGAGATGGCCGACAAGAACAAAATTATCGATGTTGAGAAGGGCGAGTACTGGGGGCGATCTTCCAACGTATTGCACCCGCCACAGTTGCAGGGCAACTTTGGTCTGATGAAATTCTTCCGCAAGGACAAGCAGCCGACCTATGTAACGCCGTCGTTCTACTTACCGGGGCACTGTGTGCGCTTGCACATCAAGGTGAATTCCTGGATGGATATGGTTATTTTCGATGCGAATACCCCAGTGGATGAAAACACCACTCGCTCCTTTGCGATTCAGGTGCGCAACTTCTTTAAATACCCTATGTTCGATGGTGGTGCCATCAAGCGTACGCGCAATGTATTCCAGCAAGATGCGGATATTGTCGAGGCGCTCTCGCCCAATTATCTGCCAGAGACGCTCGAGAATGAGGTTTCCGTAGAGCAGGACAAGTTTATGGGCGCCTGGCGTCAGATCCGGCGCAAGCACATTGAAATGGGCTGGAAAATCGATACGCGCGCGATGAAGGCTTATGAAGGCGAAAAAGTGTTTACCATCCCGTCACCGGCGCGTCGCACCAACCCCGACTTGAAGTGGGCGCTGGATACGGTGCCCATGATCGGGGGAAAGTCTGATCTGATACCAACCAGAAGTGTCGAGGGTGGTATCAGTAATACTCAGAAGCAGGCGGAAACCGCTTAGTATTTCATTGTATTTTGATTCGGCTTCTTGAATGTTTGTGTGGTTTGAGCCCCGGTTTTACCGGGGTTTTTTTATGGGCCCAGAAAAACACGCTGCATGTTTTATGGGGAATACCCTGTGAGGGGCGGCATGGCTAAGGGGAAAGGCCAGGGAAAGGCCAGGGGAAATGGTTAGGGGAAATGGTTAGGGGAAATGGTTAGGGGAAATGGTTAGGGGAGCAGTGGAAGATTTTCTGCGGTGCAGCTTTGGCAAGCGATGGGTCCCGGTTGCCGGGACCCATTGCTATCAAATTTCAGCGAGTTCCTGAATGACAGACTCCAGGGCGGTAGAAGCATTACCAGATCGCTCCTCGGCGATGGCTTCCTTTTCCTGCTGCACGATTCTCAGAATGCGTGCGATGTACTCCTGATGTAGCAGGGCACGCTCCTCGCTTGCGCTTGCGTCGGGTTCGAACGCCTCAATTTCACCGGTGTCGAGCAAGCCCTTTTTCGCAAGCAGCCGCTCGATGGTGTCCATGCGCTCGCGGGTCACTGCAAGCTCTCCGGCGACCGCCATCAAAATGCTCATCAGGCGCTCGCTTTCCGCCAGTTCGAAGTACTGTGGACGTTTGCCTTTGGCTTTGGCTCCGGCAAGGGAAATATAGTCGTCGCTCATAGTCTGTTCCTACTTCTCCGCCACGTAGACATGCCAGGCGGGTTTTCTCCCGTAATCTTCTGTTTTCTCATCGGCTTCGGCGGCACTTGGGAAAATGCTGGTATCGACGACGGCCGTGAGCCCAATAGATGAAAGCTTGTTTCGATCAAAGCCCGCACTTTCCATCAGTGCGAACACATCGATATCGTGCATGGTTCCCCAGAAGGGTTCGTTGTTGTTGCGGCTATCCCAGTCGCGCATAAACTGCTCAAACAGCGGCATTTCGTCGGTGAATTGCGGCTGTTCCACATGCAGCACTCGCCCCCCTTGGCGGGTCAGGCGATAGGTCTCGTTAATCACGTTTGGCAGTGCGGTGGATGAGAGCTCGTGCAGGAACATGCAGGTAATGACCAGATCAAAGCTGTCGTCGGCATAGTCCAGGTTTTCCGCATTGGCCTGGCGGAAGGTGATATTTTCAACCCCAAGCGATTTCGCCCGTGCATGGGCATAGCGGAGCACTGGTGCCGCCACATCTACGGCGACAATCTCCGTTTCAGGGAATGCCTGCGCCAGCGGCACTATGTTGTGTCCCACAGTACAGCCCATATCTAGGATGCGTTTCGGCTTGAACCCCAGTTCGGCCTGATCCCTGAGCCATGCCACGATCGCCTGTCCACCGCCGTCACTGTACTTCCCGAGCATGCCTGCCGTAGTCACAAAAATACCCGAGTCGTAGTTGGCACCCACGGAGACGTCATCCGCGCAGTACTCTGTGTGGTAGCACCCGGGCATGCAGTGAATGTCGACTGCAGATACATAGCGTGGGAGAGGGAGGTTTGGGTCCAGTTGCAGCTGTGGGCTACCTGCATTCAGTGCTGCGGCCCGTTGGTTCAGGTCGTCCCACCGTCGATAACTTAAACTGCGGCCATTTTGCTGGCGCATTTCCATAGTGTTGCGGCGCAGTGAGCTCCAGGTTTGGTAGTAGGGGTCAACCTCCATCAGTCTCCGAACCTCTTGGCGGGATACCGGCGGGCGCCCCTTGTCTGCGACGAAACGGGGTAGGGCGCGTTTTTCGTAAGCGGCCTGGACCCCGGGCATCACTTCCTGCGCAAGGTGCATGTTCAGATTGGTGAGAAAATTGAAGCGAGCAGTCTCATCGTGGCTGGCCTCTGGAAACACGCCGTGTTTGCCAATGACATGCCAGCCCGGTGGTGTATTTCTCGACTTGCTGGGCGAACCCGTCATAAATGCCTCCGGCAGGGATTTCCATCGTTGTTGTGCTATAGCAGTGATCCAGTGTAAACAGCCATCACCTGGTCGCCTTGACAATAGTCAACCCCTATTTCCAGCGTACCGCTAAGCTTTCTGAACATAAAAATCAGGCCAGAAAGCTGGGGTGCACGCTCGTGTCGGAAGTCTCTAGTCCCGTGTTGGGACCATCTGTTTTTGCCACTCTGGTGACCCGCGATCTGGACCGCGCGATTGCGGCCTATGAAACCTTTCTGAGCCTGCAAAAAAGTGCCACTTGCAGCGGAAAAGTGAGTCGGCCCCTGGCTGCCCTTTGGGGGGATTCCGTGCGGGAGGGGGCACGGCAGTGCCTGCTGGAGAACGCATTGGGTGAGCCCTTTGTCAGGATTGTGGAGGACCGATCTGCGAGTTCAACGACGCCTTTGCACCATTACGGCTGGATGGCGCTGGAAGTCGTTGTTGAGGATGTGGACCGGTTGGCGGAGTGTATTGAGCATGAGGGCGGCGGTTCCGGGATGGAGGTGCTTCGCCCGGCCGCAGACCTCGAACTCTCTGACAAGATTCGTGCGAGCCAGGTCGCCGGTCCCTGTGGGGAGGTCTTGTATCTCACTCGCATTGATGGCGATGTGCCGCCTTTCGATTTGCCGCGTGCGCGCTGTGCCGTTGATCGGCTGTTCATCCCGGTGGTCAGTGTGCCTGACCGCGAGCAATCGGTGGCTTTTTACTCCCGCTTCCCGGGTACAAGCTGCCTGAAATTTGATACCCGGATCACCGTCGTCAATCAAACCTTTGGGTTGTCGCTGGAGCAACAGCACCCGGTCGCAACCGTGTCTTTGCGCGGTCAAAGCCTGATTGAAATCGACCAGCTGGACCCTGCGCAACCTCGCGTTGCGACGGAAGTAAAAATGCCGGCGGGTATTGGCAGCGTGAGTTTCGAGGTAGAGAGCCTTGCGCAACTAGAGGCGCTCGGCATGTGCTGGCTGCAACCGCCACAAGTGTTATCCGAAGCCCCCTACAACGGTCGCCGTGTCGCGATCATTCGGGGCACCGCAAATGAGTGGATTGAATTAATCGAGCAGTCGAGGCAGGCCGACTCAAATGATGCGATCTGATTAATCGGACGGATCAGTCCCGTCGGTTGGTAGCTCAGATCTATCTCACAGAATTTAACGACAGAATTAAGTCACGGAACTACGTTATGCAATATACCTGGCCCAAAGGCGCTCGCCTGGCACTTTCCATTGTCGTCAATGTGGAAGAGGGCTCCGAAAGCACCGTACTCGATGGGGACCGCGGTCCTGAGCCGGTAGATGAACTGGGTGTGGTTCTGAAAAAGCCGCTGCGGATGCATGGTAACGAAAGCAACTACGAGTATGGGCTGCGCGAGGGCTGGCCACGCATAAATGCCTTGCTCAAGGAGTTTCAGATTCGTGCAACCTTTACTGCTGCGGCGGTTTCCCTGGTGCGGGCGCCGGATATTGCCGCGACCATTCGCGAAGATGGACACGAAGCCTGTTCTCACGGTTATCGCTGGATGCATCAGTTTCACATGGACGAGGAGCAGGAGCGCGAGTTTATCCGCAAGGCAGCCGACTCCATAGAGCAGTCCACTGGCCAGCGTCCGCAGGGCTGGTTGTCCCGCTACCTGCATACTGAGAATACCCGCCGGCTGTTGCAGGAGGAGGGGTTCCGCTATCACATGGATGATTACAGTGCGGACGCGCCTTTCTGGGGTGGCGTAGATGGCAGCGCTGAACCCATGGTGATCCTTCCCTACGCCCTCGATTCAAATGATATGAAGTTCTGGACGTCACCTTCATTGACGCCGGAAAACTGGCTTGCCTATGCCAAGCGCACGTTCGACGTGCTGTATGAAGAAGGTGCAGAGCAGCCACGCATGATGTCGCTGGGTTTGCATCTGAGGATTATCGGGCGACCGGGCCGGATCTGGGCACTGCGTGCATTTTTGGAATACGTACGCGAGAAAAGTGATGTTTGGGTGGCGACCCGCGGAGAAATCGCGCAGCACTTTGCGCAGGTGTGTGCCGACCAGCCCCCCAGGCCGGAACGACGTGCGCACGCTCTCACGGCCGAGTAAATACCATGGACGAGTGGGTAGAAAAAATTCTCGATCACGTCGAATCGACGGAGTTCTCTGACCTGTCACCGCAGGCCGTTGCGGCAACACGTACGTTTGTCCTCGATTCTGTGGGTGTGGGTATCGCTGGCTCACGGGTGCCGTTCTCTGCGCAGTTGGCGGGGCTCGCGAGCGGCGACTGGGGCGCTGGTGGCGAGCGGAGAACTGGTGGCAAGTGTCAGGCGGCCGCGCGCGCGTGGAATACCGGTGAGGCCATGTCTGCACCACTAGCAGCAATGCAAAACGCCTATCAGATTCACAATCAGGAGTTTGATTGCGTGCATGAAGCCGCGGTTGTGCATCCCATGGCCGTCATTCTGGCGAGCCTGCTTGCCCACGCGGAGCGTGAGACGGCGCGACTCCCGGTTAGCGGAGAGCGGTTGATCACCGCCCTGAATATTGCGGTGGATGTGGCAACCGTTCTCGGTCAGTGTGCCACGCAGCCCATGCGATTCTTCCGGCCGGGCGTTTGCGGTGCACTCGGGGCCGTAGCCGGCTTGTGCAAGCTCGCCAACTTTGGCCGCGCTCAGACCCGCCATGCGATGGGCATAGCCTTCAGCCAATGCTGCGGCACCATGCAGGCACATTTGGAAGGATCGTCCACGCTACCCATGCAGGTCGCCTTTAATGCGCGCAATGCAGTGATGGCATTTGATATGGCCGCAGTGGGCCTGGACGGGCCGGCAGAATTTCTTTCCGGACCCTTTGGGCTCTTCAGCCTGATGGAAGATGCGGGCAATGCGAAAGCGGCATTTACGTTACTCGGAAATGAGTGGCAAATGACGCGAATCAGCCACAAACCTTTCCCCACCGGACGCGCTGCGCACGGTGGTCTAGATGGCATTATTACCCTGCAATCCACGCATGGATTCACGGTGGATGACATTGATGGTATTTGCATCAAGGCACCACCGCTGGTGCGCCGTTTGGTAGACCGCCCGGCTCTGTCTGATATGGGCCACAACTACGCCAAACTGTGTATGGGGTACATCGCCGCAACCTGGTTGCTGACGGGTCGTGTTGACCTCACGGATTACCAGGCGGAGAAGCTTCGCGATCCCGCACGTCTGTCCCTGGCTGCTCATATCAGTATGGTTCCCAATGAAGTGACCGATCCAAATGCGCTGGCACCTCAGCGGGTAGAAATACGCCTGCGCGACGGCAGAGAGCTAGCGATGGACTTGCCCGCGGTTCTCGGGCATCCGCAACGCCGGCTATCCCGTGAACGTCAGTTGGAGAAATTCCGACGTTGCTGCGCGTTGGCGAAGCAGCCTCTACCGGTTGCGCAAGTCGAGCGCTTGATTGAGGACATCGATCAACTCGAGCACCTTGAAAATGTCGCCAGCCTTGTCGAGAAAATGTGCCATAACTCCACAGTGGTTAATTCGGTAATCGCCGAGACTGACCGAGCAATACAGTGAGCATCCAATGAGTTACCCGACTTACTACGAAAGTTTTGATTACCCCGCAATGTTGCAGGAGTTTCCGCTGGGGGATGCGTTGCTCGAACGCTATCAGGGAATGTCTCGCGAAAAATTGCGTGAAGAACAGAATGCCCGGTTTATGAAACTGGTTGCGCGGGGCTGGGAGATTCCTTTCTATCAACGGCTTTGGGGCGATGCCGGTGTGCGCCCGCAAGATATTCGCAGTATCGACGATATTGAGCGCCTGCCGGTCTACTCCAAATCCGACATTATGCGCAGTGTGGCGGAGCACCCACCTATTGGCGATTTCAATGGGTTTGAGCACCTGCCTCCGGAGCAGCGCCCGCCGGTTATTTTCCATACCACCAGCGGTACCACCGGTACGCCGCAGCCCATTGTGTTTGGTGCCCGCGGTCGCGAGGTCCAGGCGCTGCTTGTTGGCCGTTCCTACCGCTTCATGGGCCTGAAACCCGCAGCCACGGTACAGTCCTGTTACGGCCACGGCATGATTAATGGCGGACACTATATCCGCGAGTCCGTCAGCCGCTATACCAACGCGCTGTTTCTTTCCGCTGGTACCGGGGTGGAAACCCGCTCCGTGCAACAGGTCAACCTGATGCATACGTTTGGCGCGAACGTGCTGGTGGGCTTTGCCGATTACATCAAAAAGCTGGCTGATGTTGCCCGCGCGGAGGGTTTGGAACCGGGTAAAGATATCAATATCGATATGATTATCGGGCATTTGGGGCAGGAGACCCGCGAAGCGTTGAGCACTGCCTGGGGTGGGGCGGAGCTGTTTGACTGGTACGGGGTAGCCGATACCGGCTGTATTGCGGCAGAAGGGCCAGACCACGACGGATTGTACGTATGGGAAGACGCGCAGTACCTGGAAATACTCGACGTCGATTCCGGCAAGGCGGTGGTGCCGGGTGAGCGCGGAAACATGGTGGTGACCTGTCTGTATAAAGACGATGTCTACCCGGTGATTCGCTTCAATACCTGCGATGTGACCGAAGAAATCCCAGGTGAAAACACATTTGACCTTCCATTCCGCCGTATCCGCGGTTTTGTCGGGCGGTCGGACAATATGGTGAAGATCCGCGGGATCAATATCTATCCTCACGGTGTTGGGGGCATGCTGGCCGAGCATCCCGAGTTTGCCGGGGAGTATTTCTGTCACGCAATCCGCACCCCAGAGGGTCGCGATGAATTTATGGTGACGGCGGAAGTTCAGGTTCCGGAATCGGACTTCGAGGGTTTGCAGTCGGCATTTGCAGAAACGCTAAAGCGAAAAGTTGGTATCGATGTGCCGGTCAAGTTGGTGGCGGTTGGTGGTACGACGGCACTGACCGAGCTGGATAAGCGCCAGAAGCCCCTGCGTTTGAAAGATGAGCGCTTTGCCTGATATCCATGTGCAAGGTTGATACTGGTTGTGTCCCCCCTTAAAAAAATAGTGCGAGGAAGTGTTTCTTGATCAGTGAAGATAGCGTTACGCAAAACGTTGATCACGCCTTTTTACTGCAGGATGCCGCCGCTCACGCGGCATTATTGCGGGAAGGGAAGCTGACCAGTGTCGCCCTGACGCAGAAAATCCTGTCTGCCATCGAGCAGCTGAATCCCAAGCTGAACTGTTACTTGTCTGTTGATCCTGAAGCTGCGCTGCAGGCGGCGCAAGCGGCGGACTTGCGCAGAGCGCGGAGGGAGGCGCTTTCTCCCATCGATGGTCTTACCGTGGCGGTGAAAGACAATATCGATGTGAAGGGTTTCGTCACCACTGCGGGCCTCGGGGTAGCGCTGGATACACCGGCCGCACAACGGGACAGTTTTGTGGTGGAAAAGCTGCGCCGTGCCGGCGCGATCTTGCTTGGGAAACTCAATCTCCACGAGGCGGCACTCGGCGCCACCAATGACAACTACCATCATGGCCGCTGTATCAATCCTCATCGCGCGAGGTATACCCCTGGTGGCAGCAGCGGCGGCTCCGGCGCTGCGGTGGCCGCGGGTCTTTGCGCCTTCGCGCTGGGTACAGACACCATGGGGTCGGTACGTATTCCCGCCAGTTACTGCGGTGTTGCCGGTATCAAGCCGACGCGGGGAGCTGTGAGTATTGGTGGTACCCGCATTCTCAGTCGCCGCCTGGATCACGTGGGGCCCCTGGCACGCAGTGCCGCGGACCTGGAGATGATCCTTCCGGCAATGGTTGGTTACGATCCGGGCTGCGCGCAATCTTTCCCTGTTTGCCTGCAGAAAGAGCCTGTACAGGTGCAAAACCTGAACTTCGGATTTGCGGATGTTTCCCGAGGAATGGGCGTGGCTGCAGCGGTAGAGCGGGCCTATCAAAGCGCCCTTGCGATCTTCGCTGCCGCTGGCGCGCGCCAGTGCGAGCAAGACCTACACAGTCTCGACTGTGCGGCGGCGCGTCGCGCCGGGCTTATTGTGTGCGAAGTGGACCTCTTTGTGGATCAGCAGCAGGCATTGCGAGAGCACCCGGAATACTTCTCGCCTGCGCTACACAAGCTGATTGCCTACGGTATTGGCAAGGGTGCGGTTGATTTTGCCAGCGCAGACCGACGCCTTGATGTCGCTGCGTTAAAGATGGCTAACTGGTTGGAAAGCTGTGATTTTCTACTGCTGCCCACGGCGCCGCAGGGTGCGTTTGATTTCAGTGAGCCGGCCCCGGCCGGGCAGGCCGATCTCACCAATATGGCGAATATGAGTGGCCACCCCGCGATCAGCGTCCCAATGGGGGTGGATGAAAGCGGCTTGCCCCTGGGGCTCCAGATTATTGGGCCCCATGGAAGCGACCTCCAACTGACCGCTATTGCGCAGTGGTTTTCCGGCTTCATCTCCCGCCCTCAGCCGCAATTGGACACCTTTTAACGCATCTGTTCGCCCGCGACCGATACCGGAACGCCGCGTTCGCGCATGGTGAACAGTGCGCAGATTGCAAAGGTGAAAGGGAGTACTCGTTCTGCAATATCGCCCGGTGTATTGGGTAAGAGGTAGAGCGCAACGGCACTGGTAAAGCCGGTGAGGATCGCAGTGAGAACACCTTCGCCCGTGAGGGGAACCCCGGCCAGTCGAAGAAACAGGATGGGACCGAAGGCGGAACCGATGGCCACCCAGGCGAACAGGACCCGCTGAAATATACTGCTGGGCAGGCCAATTGCCAGAGCAATGGCGAGTAGCGCTACCAACAGCATGGCCAGTCTTGAAATCCACAGGGTGTGTCCTGGAAACCGTCGAGCCAGGCCCAGATCGTGGGAAACGCAGCTCGCTGCCACCAGTAGCATGCTGTCTGCCGTTGACATGATTGCCGAGAGCACCGCCGCAAGCAGCACGGCCCCCAATACCGGTGGCAGCAGCTCTGAAGTCAGTAAAAAGAAAATACTTTCTGGATCGCTGACGCCGGGAAGCAAAATGCGGCCCAGTAGACCGAGCAAAAACATGCCGCCAAAAACCAGTGCAAACCAGACGATGGAAATAACCTGAGCCTGGCGTAAAGCCCGAGCGTCGCGCAGGGCCATAAAGCGGTTCAGCAGGTGTGGCTGGCCATAGGCGCCCACGCCAACTGCCAGGCCTCCGACAACGAAACCGACCGCGGACAGGCCGAAATTTCCGGCCGTAAACTGCATCGCCAGACTGAGGTCGGAAATGATGAGGGATAGTCGTATACCCTCTGAGCCACCGGCGGCATGCCAGGCCACAGCCGGAAGCAGGATAGCGGCCATCAGCATCAGCCCGCCCTGAAGGGTGTCGGTGAGGCTTGCGGCCCAGAAACCTCCGAGGAGGGTGTAGGCAACAATAATCAGACCACCGAGCGCAATGGACTCGGCAGAGGGCAGCGCAAATGTTGTTGCGAAGGTATTTCCAGCACCCTGAAACTGGGACGAAATGTAAAAGATAAATGAGAACAGAATGATCGCCGAGGCCGCCAGAGTAATTTGGCGCGCGCGTCTGGGGCTGGCGCCTTCAGCGAGGAACTCTGTCAAGGTGAGCTGATTGCGTTCGCGGCTGTGCACCATCAGGCGCGGTGCGATCCAGAGCCATGCAACGGCGCAACCGGTGACGGCTCCCGCTGCAAGCCACAGTGCTGCAGGGCCCATCACATAGGCCGCGCCGCTCATGCCGAGCAGCGTCCAGGCCGACGCAGAGCTGGCCCCGTAACTGATTGCCGCGACTACAGGCCCCAGGTTGCGGCCGCCGAGAAAGAAATCGCTATTACTGCGTGTGCGCCGCTGTGCCCACAGGCCAATGCCCAGTAGTAACAGCTTGTAGAGTAGAAGCGTGATAAGGACAGTTTGTGTATGCATCTTTGTCCCTCGGATTTGTATCGGGCTTGCCGGTTGTCAGTTTTCAGTTGGTGTACTTGCAGGTGTGATGCTTTCAGAGTCTACCTTCTGATTGATTATAAAGATATGTGTATATAACATTGTAGTGAGGCGCTGATCCAGGTGCCTCGTTAGGGAACGGAAACATATGTTGGCAAACGAATTGGCGGGGCGTATCACGGCAGAAATTGTCCAAGGTGTCGCGACGCTGGTGATTGATAATCCAGGGCGCCGCAACGCCATCGATGCTGCCATGTGGCGACAGCTGGATAAGGTGTTAGCGGAGCTTGCTGAAGACTCGGATGTACGTGTGCTGGTGCTGCGCGGTGCCGGCGAGCGTGCGTTCAGTACCGGTGCCGACATTTCCGAACTTGCCGAGTTGGTAGCGCACCCCGAGCAGTTGGCGGAAAACAACCGGCTCATTCAGCAGGCCCAGGCCCGCCTTGAGTCCTTTCCGCGTCCCACCATCGCGCTGATTCACGGTGCCTGTGTGGGCGGCGGCTGTGGATTGGCACTGGCCTGCGACTACCGTCTCGCTGCCGATAATGCCAGATTCGGGATTACCCCGGCGCGACTGGGCTTGCTCTACAGCGAAAGGGATACCCGCCGGCTGCACCGCCTCGTTGGCCCGGCGCATTGTCGGGAGATTCTGTTCGGGGGCGACCTGTTTGATGGGGCTCGGGCCATGCAAATTGGTATGTTGAACCAGTTGCTACCCACGAGCGAGTTGCAGACTGCCTGCGATACGCTGGCAGGCAAGCTCGCGTCCGCGTCGCGCTACGCGCTGCACGGCATCAAGGCAACCCTCGCCAGTATCGAAGGCTATGGGGCGCACACGCCGGAACAGTTGCAGCAGCTGTTCGACGGGGCATTCACTGCGGAAGACTGTCGCGAGGGCGCAGCGGCGTTTCTTGAGAAACGCGCCGCCAAGTTCACCTAACTATTTATTCAAATATTTATCCAAATATTGACAAACAACGCGCGCGATCCGCTTGTAAAAGTGAAATCTGAGGAAGTTATAACATGGCGAGAGAAGGCTACCGCACCATTCGCGGAAAACTGCAATACTCCAGCAAAAAACCGGAACGAATGAACGAAGAGCGCGGGCGCGAATACTTTACCCTTACCCAGCAGCCAGATGGTACCGACGTATTGCTGGCGCACTGTGAGATTGACGATGCGCCGCCGGTGATCCGCGATGTTTCTCAGGCACTCGATCACAAAACGTCAGCACCCAAAGACTGCTCGGTGCGTTTGACGGTGGGGCATCGCTTTGAAGGCAGCGGCTGGTTCCGGTTTGGCGACCGTGCGGTGGAGTGTGAAACCTTCAATCACCGCGATGGGCGCATCACACAAAAAATTGAAATTGAACAACCCATTGCCTGGATGCAGTGCCATCCGATTTTTGGCGATGGCCTGTTGATGAAGCTCTATGACCTGCAGCAGGGGCCTGGAAAGCAGCACTTCCCCAACATGATGCTTTCCTCACCCGATCACCGCGGCGCTACCGGTCCGATGCTGTTTCCTATGGGTTTCTCTCTGGTATATGTCGGCGAAGAGGATATCGAGGTAGAAGCGGGAGAGTTTCGTGCACGACATTTCCAGGTGACCGATACCGCTGCGGACTTACCGGAGGAGCACCCGCCTTACGATGTCTGGGTGACCGCGGACGATAACTATATTTTGTTACGCGCAGGTGTCGCGGGCTATATGCAAACCCACTATGAGCTGGTGGAGTTGAGTATCGAATGAGTACGACATTGTCCAGCGCAGTCGCTGCAACCGGTACGACGGCAACCACACTATTCGAAAAGCTGTGGCGTGACCATGAGGTGGGTCTGTTACCAGGCGGTGACTCCCTGATTTATATCGACCGGGTGTTTTTGCATGAACGCACCGGTTCCATCGCACTGCAAAGCCTGGAAAGTGCAGGGCACTCGGTACGAGATCCTGCCCGGGTGTTCTGCACCATGGATCATATCGTTGATACCTTTCCGGGCCGCGGTGACAAAACCCTGATGCCTTCCGGCACCGACTTTATTGTGGCAACACGCCAGGCGGCGCGGGCGAGTGGGGTGCAGCTGTTCGATGTAAATCATGTGGACCAGGGCATTGCCCATGTTATCTCACCGGAGCAGGGCATAGCATTACCCGGTCTTACATTGGTCTGCCCTGACAGCCACACCTGTAGTCTTGGGGCATTGGGTGCGCTTGCCTGGGGTATTGGCTCCAGTGAGGCCGAGCACGCGCTGGCCACCAATACCCTGCGGGTGCGCAAACCTAAAACCATGCGAGTGACGGTTACGGGCACCTTGGCCGCCGGCGTTACCGCGAAGGATCTGATTCTCTATCTTATTTCCACGCACGGTGCCGACGGCGGTAGTGGCTACGCGGTGGAGTTTGCCGGCAGTGCCATTGAGGCACTGGGCCTGGAGGCGCGCCTCACCCTGTGTAATATGGCGGTTGAGTTTTCAGCGTTTACTGGCCTTATAGCGCCGGATGCAGTAACTCAGGCATATTTCGAAGGACGCGACCACGCACCGCGCGGTGACGACTGGAAGCTGGCGGCAGAATACTGGCAAACCTTGCGTAGCGATGACGGTGCGCAGTTTGACCGGGAAATCATCATCGATGCCTCCCTGATTGAGCCTATGGTCACCTGGGGCACAAGCCCGGAACACGCAGTGGCGATTACTGGTCGCGTGCCGCTTATGGATTCTTTGGCGCCGGCGAAGGCGGAGTCCGCACAAAAAGCACTGGAGTATCAGGCTATCCCTGCGGGCCAGGTGATGGCCGAGTTACCCATTGATGCCGCGTTTATTGGCTCCTGTACCAATAGTCGCATCAGTGACTTGCGCATCGCCGCGGAGGTTCTCCGGGGTAAGAAAGTCGCGGCCGGTGTATCTGCTGTGGTGGTGCCCGGTTCCCGACGGGTCAAGCGACAGGCGGAAGCAGAGGGGTTGGACAAAATTTTTATTGAAAGCGGTTTCGAGTGGCGGGATTCGGGCTGCTCCATGTGTTTCTACGCCGGTGGCGAAACCTTCGGCCCCGGCAAGCGTGTGATCTCCAGCACCAATCGGAATTTCGAGGGACGCCAGGGCCCCGGCACGCGCACACACCTGGCCAGTCCCGCAACGGTGGCGGCCTCTGCGATCGCAGGGTTTATTCGCGCAGCCGAAGCTCCTGCCAGTAAGGCCGTGGAATCTACCCAGGGTGAAGTCATTGTCGAGGAGGGCGCGGCATGAAGGCGTTCACTTGCCATACCGGCGTGGCCGCACCGCTGTTGCGCCGCAATATTGATACCGATGCCATTATTCCTTCCCGGGAAATGAAACGGGTCTCCAAGCTCGGGTTGGGGGAGGGGTTATTTGCCGGCTGGCGCTACACAATACCCGGTGGTCGCGAGGCAAACCCCGAATTTATTCTGAATCAGCCGGGCTACGCGAACACCTCCATTCTGCTTTCACGAGAGAATTTCGGCTGTGGTTCATCCCGGGAGCATGCGGTTTGGGCACTGGTGGAATTCGGAATTCGCGCGATTGTGGCGGAGAGTTTCGGAGCAATTTTCCACACCAACTGTATTCGCAACGGGGTCTTGCCAGTTGTATTGCCGGCGGCGGCCATTGCCTGGCTTGCTGACTTTGTGCAGGCGGACCCGCAGCGGCATCGCCTTACGGTTGACCTGGAGCACATGCGGGTAAGGTGCGAAGGCGTCGTCACCGAGGAATTTGACTTTTCATTGGACGCCGGCGCTCGCGAAATGCTGCTGAAAGGCCTCGATCCCATTGCGCAGACGCTACTGGAAAATGAGGCCATTGCCCGGTTTGAGCAGGCGCGTGCCAAGGAGCATCCCTGGGCGTTTCGGCTAAACGGCACGGCAGTGGAGTAATCTATGTCACACCGCCCACAGTCATCGCTATTGACTGAGCTTATTGAGCTGCTGCAACGCACTCCAACCGATGCAGATCTTATTCGTGCCCAGTGGCATTTATTGGACTGGGTGGGGTGCGCAACTCTTGGCATGCAAAGTGCTGTGGGTAAGAAAATGGCCAGAACCATTTCCCGCTTCGGCACTGCCGGCACGCACTTCTGTGTGGATGGACATAGGTATGCATGGTCCGATGCGCTCTGGCTGAATGCTGCGGTAGGCAATGTTCTGGAGATGGACGATGTCCACAGAACCTCCACCTTGCATCCTGGCCCAGTGGTAATACCTGCCGCAATGGCGGTAGCCCAGCAAGTCGGCGCATCTGCGCGGCAACTGCTGCAGGCGATTGTGGTTGGGTATGAAGCAATGATCCGCATCGGCCGCTCCCTTGGCCGCGGCCACTACCGCTACTATCACAACACATCCACTTGCGGCAGCTTTGGCGCGGCCGCCGCCGCGGCGAGCTTACTGGGTTTGTCGCCGGAGCAATGGGTGTGGGCGCTGGGCAATGCGGGTACACGCACTGGCGGGCTCTGGCAAATGCGCCATGAGCCCACCGATAGCAAGCAATTGCACAATGCGGAGGCGGCCCGCACCGGCGTGATGGCGGCGATGCTGGCTCAGGAAGGTTTTCGCGGTCCGGGTCGGCTGTTGGAGGGCGCCCAGGGGCTTTACGCGGCCACGTCAAATGATGCACAGCCGCACGCCGTGACCGCAGACCCCGAGGGCCCCTGGCTGATCTTCGATTGTAGCTTCAAGCCGTGGCCCGCCTGTCGGCATACTCATAGTGCGATTGATGGTGCCCTGGCGCTGGCGCTGAATGCGCAACAGGTCCGTAACATCGACACCATTGAAGTGGCCACCTATGCCGATGCGCTGACTTTCTGTGATCGACCATTGCCTCTGGACCAGCTACAGGCCCAATTCAGTCTGCAACATTGTGTTGCTGTGTGCCTGCTTGACGGGCGGCCGCAGTTGTCCTCTTTTACCTTGGGTGCCTTGCAGCGGTCGGACCTGGCGGCGTTGCGCGGCAAGGTGCGGCTAGTGGAAGATCACGCTATTTCAGGGGCCTACCCTCAGCAATTTGGAGCTCGTGTCAGTGCGCACTTTAGCGATGGCAGCAACCGGAGTGTGGAAATCGCAGACGCCTGGGGAGACCCCGAAAACCCACTGGAGCGCGAGGATATTGTCGACAAGTGCCGCACACTAATGACGGCGGCGGGAGTGAGTGATGCTGCGATGGATGCGGTGTGTCACTCCACCCTGCAATTGATCAGGCAACCGTCCTTAACGCATTGGATCGAATCGCTTAGGGAAGTGTTGAGCAGCAGGCGCTAAAGGATCTCGCGCATCGGTGCACCGCCTTTTCAGAGCGCAGAAATAAAAATACCGGAGCTTGTGCTCCGGCATTTTTTTAGGCCGAGTTCGAGAGTGCCACAGGAGGCTAGTCAGGCGTTCGCCGTTTCTTGCTGCTGTACCCCAGCTTCATCGCGCAGGATACCGCGCTCAATCAGGTCGTGAATCGCCTCATCTGTTAACCCTGCGGCGCGGGCGATCTCGGCACTGTGCTGGCCGGCGGTTGGCAGGTCGTGGCGGAGACCGGGGCGGCGGGACTCGCTACCATGACCCAGCTCAATGGGCAGCGCGGGCAGGCGCGCACTACCGCCTTCGGGTAACTCCAGGTCAAGCAGGCCGCCGCCGTGGTTGAGGTGCGGGTCGTTGAATAGATCGGCGGGCTTGTTGATGGGCGCGAAGGGGACGCCCGCGCGGTCCAGTCGCTGCATCATGTCATCTTTGCTGAGGCTCGCGAACAGTGCCTCAATCTGCGGGATCAGGGTTTCCCGTGCGCCTACACGCCCCGCGTTGGTCGCCAGTGATTCGTCGGCTGCCAGGCTGTCGAGTCCAAATTCCTCACAGAAGGCGCGCCAAAGGGTGTCGCTCACCACGCCGACAAAAACCCGTTCGCCTTCTGCGCTGTGGAAGATATCGTAAATGGACCAGGCACTGCGGCGCACCGACATGGGAGGGGGCTCTTCGCCGGTAACCGCCTGTTGCGCCATATGCTGGCCGACGAGAAACGCGGTGGTTTCAAACAGTGAGCTGGTGACGCGTTGCCCTTCACCGGTGTGCTGGCGCTGCTGCAAGGCTGCCAGAATACCAATTACACCAAACATTCCCCCGGTGATATCCACCACGGAGGTGCCCGCGCGTAGTGGCCGGTCGGGCAGGCCGGTCATGTAGGCGAGGCCGCCCATCATCTGTGTGACTTCATCGAGTGCCGTTCGGTTTTCGTAAGGCCCGCTGAGAAAGCCTTTCAGTGAGCAGTAGATAATGCCGGGGTTGCGTTCTTTGAGCGCCTCGTATCCGAATCCGAGGCGATCCATTGCGCCATGGCGGAAGTTTTCGATGACTACGTCGGCACCGTCGATCAGTTGCAGCGCCAGTGCGCGGCCCTCGTCGGATTTGAGATCCAGCGCCAGGCTCTTTTTGTTGCGGTTGTACATGGCGAAATAGCCGGCGCCTGAACCTTTCAGGCGGCGGGTGTTATCGCCCTGATAGGGTTCCACCTTGATTACCTCGGCACCCAGGTCGGCGAGAATGCCCCCTGCGGCTGGGCCCATCACCATGTGGGTGAACTCAATGACTTTTATGCTCTGCAATGGCAGGGGCTGGTTGGTGGTATCACCCATGGTTTTCTCCCACGTATGTTTGCTCGTAAGCGGTGTCAGTGCCGCAGCGCCAGCAAAGCTGGCGAGATGTAGCGGAATAGCATTATCCTCGCAATTGCATGTATGATATATCAATAGATCATTTAAGCAAGGCGATAGAGCGAGTAACCAAATGGCCAGAGTTGATATCGAAATCAGTGAAGTGGGTCCGCGCGATGGATTACAGAGTATTCCGCAGATCATGTCGACGGCGCACAAGAAGCAATGGATAAGTGCGCTGGCCGCCGCTGGATTTGGTGAAATTGAAGTCGGCTCTTTTGTGCCGGCAAAAATTTTGCCGCAGCTGGCGGATACGGCGGAAATTGTTCGCTTTGCACGCGAAATTCCCGGGTTGACGGTGGCTGTGCTGGTGCCAAATTTGCGCGGCGCCACGGATGCCGTCGCAGCCGGTGCACACAAGCTGACGATTCCTTTGTCGGTCAGCGAGACCCACAGTTTGAAAAATTTGCGGCGCACCCACGCGCAGGTTCTCGATGAGGTACGCGGTGTGGTCGACCTGTTGCGGAGTCTTCCCCAAGAGCAGCGTCCCCACCTGGAAGGCAGTCTGTCTACCTGCTTTGGCTGTACTTTAGAGGGGGCAGTCAGCGAGGATCTGGTGGTACGCATGGCGGAGGCATTGATCGATGCCGGCTGTGATGAGGTTGGCCTATCCGATACCACGGGCTATGGAAATCCGGTACAGGTACGCCAGATGATTTCCCGTGTCCAGGAGGCGGTAGGGCGCGATCGGCTGACCGGAATTCATCTGCACAATACCCGCGGGCAGGGCCTGGCCAATGTGTTGGCGGCGGTAGAGGCCGGGTTGACCACGGTGGATGCGTCTATGGGCGGAATTGGTGGTTGTCCTTTTGCCCCCGGCGCCAGTGGCAATATTGTCACCGAGGACCTGGTTTTCCTGCTGGAGGCAATGGGCCTGCGCACGGGCGTGGATTTTGAGAAAATGCTCGCTGCACGCGAGCTACTGCAAGAGGCGTTACCAGAAGTCCCGCTGTACGGGTTTACCCCCGATGCGGGTTTGCCCAAAGGCTTTCAAGCGGCGGGCCTGTAACCCGGCTTAGTCGGTAACAAACCTGTGTGGGCGGAGGACGCCCACGCTAGCCCGCCTTGAGATCGTCCGCGGTCAAATCCATCTGGTACTGGAAACGGTCCGGGTGATAAAGCACCTGCATATAGTCCGCCAGCCTTTCTTCACCATTTAGTTTGCAATACGAGCGCCGGGTCAGGCTGAGCAGGGGCGCACCCGGAGCGATGTCCAGTTCTTCGGCAATGCTATCGCTCGCTGCGACCGCGCTCAGTGTCTGGGTAACGTGGGTTATTTCCAGTCCGTGCTCGCGGAATACTTCCAGGCGCGGGGTTTTGGTGAACTGACGGGCAGATATCTTGCCGTCCAGCCCGATCGTCCAACTGACATAGTGGCCAAACGGAGACCCGTTTCTGGCCCTGACACGCTCCAGGTAAAGCGCCTGCTCCCCGGCAGCCAGGCCCAGAGCCTCACGTATTTCCGCCGGCGGTTGCAACTGCTCACAGGCCCGCACCTTCACGTCCGAGTGCCGCGCCATGCTCTCAATCTCCTGCAGCATGGCGACCAGTGGAGCCTTCACCGGGCGCGGCTTGTACTGGTAAATCACATGAGTCCCTTTGCCGCGCCGTCTTTCCACGAAACCGTCGGAAGCCAGTTCATCCATGGCGCGCTTGGCGGTAATACGGGAAACGCCGAAACCCTCTGCCAGCTGTAGTTCTGTGGGCATCTGCGCACCGCGCTCCAGGGTGCCGTTGACAATGGCTGTCTTCAGCAGGGTATACAACTGGAAGTACAGGGGGGTGTGAGAATCTTCTGACAGCGAATTGAGTTGCTGCCGGGTAAACAGTTGGGATACGGCTTCCATGTGTCCAGCGCTTTCCTGTTTTCTGAAAAGGGGCGAAAGCCCTAATGATATATCTTTTTATATCTTTTGCCAGAAGCGCGGTTTTGGAGGCAGTTGGCCAAAATGGAAAGGCGGCCAGCCAGATACCTGAGCTGGCCGCAACGGAAGGCCCTGCGTTGCTACTGCGCCTGCTTGCAGTAGCCGAGGAGTTCACCGGCAGGCGCACTGAATACACCCGGTTGAGCGGTGATAAAGGCCAGGGCGCGCTCGAGATAGGCGATACGGTGAGGTTGTCCCAGCATCCACGGGTGGATATTCAGAGCGAGAATGCGGCCGCCGCTGCGCTCGGCTTCTTGCAACAAAAATGTGCAGGCATCCTCGATCTGCTCCTGATAAGACGCCTCGGAATGCAGGTTGTTGCGCAGGATAAACTGATCTTCCAGTTCCGTGGACAGCGGCACGGCCCACAGGTTGCCGGTATCGGTGCGGAAAGGGTAGGGCATATCGTCGTTTACCCAATCGCAAAAATACGCGATACCTTCGGCTGCGAGCAGGTTGGGTGTGTTTTCGCTGTGCACTTTGCCGGGGCTCAGCCAGCCCTTGACCACTTGCCCGGTTTTTTCCTGCAGGCTGTCGAGCGTTGCGCGGATTTGCTCGCGCTCATCGTCCACTGGCTGGCCGCCGTAGTGCGGGCGGTCCATGTTCCAGCCGTGGGCGATGATTTCGTCACCGCGCTCTTTCAGCAGGTCCATCAAATAGGGTGTGCGCTGGGCAAGTTCGCCATTAATGGCAAAGGTGGGGCGCACCCCGTATTTGTCCAGCGCCTTCAGTAGGCGGTATATGCCGACCCGATTACCGTAGTCTCGCAGGGAAAAATGACGCAAGTCGGGGTAAGGCATGGTCATGCCTCCCGGTGGCGGGAAGGGTTTGCCCTGCTGGTTCAATGGGAAGAATTGCAGGCTGACATTGACCCAGAGTGCCAGCTTTTTACCCTTGGGCCAGCTAACCGCGGAGCGTTGCGTCAGCATCTGCCAGTCGTACCAGTCATGGTCCATGCCGTGGCGGCGCAGGGGGTATTCGAGATGGCAATGGTCCAGTTTTACGTCGTTCATGCCGTCACCTCCGCCGCGGCCCAACCCGATTTTTCCGCAATATCCTGTCGCGCCATATCGTAGTAGTGCGCACGGTAGTGCTCGGCGATTTCTCGGCCTGTGGTCACCCAGACATCGCTGTGGCCGGTGATGTATTCCAGTGCTTCTTCAAAGGCGCGCAGGCGGTGCGGGCAGCTCACCTGATAGTTGTGAGTGGGAATGCACATCACGGTGCCGCTCTCAGCACCTTCCGCGTACAGCCGGTCAAAATTGTCCCTGAGCATCTGCCCATAGCGGCGTGGCTCCACTTTGTTGACCACATAAGCAATGGTGTCATTCATTTCCAGGGAGTAGGGGATGGAGACAAAGCGTTTGTTGTTGCGCAGGTTAATCGGCGTGGGCTGGTCGTCATGGAACAGGTCGCAGGTATAAAAACCGGCGTCGTCCCCAAACAGTTCGCTGCCCACCTCGGCGAAGAGATCGAGGGTCAGCTCCGAATGCGAGAGTGCCGGGGCCAGGTAACCCGCGCATTTTTGGCCGGTGTGACGGTGGATGCTGAGTATCGAGTCGCGGATCATTTCGCGCTCCTGCGCCTCGGACATGCCGTAGGTATAGCGCGTGTTGTAAATACCGTGACTGAAAAACTCCCAATCGCGCTCCTTGCACAGCTCGATGATCTCCGGGTGGTGGTCACACAGCGCCGTGGACAGCGAGATGGAACCGCGCACCCCGTATTTGTCCAGTACCGCCATCTGGCGCATGTGGCCGACGCGGTTACCGTAGTCGCGAATACTGTAGCCGGGGACGGCAGGGCTGGGCTGCGGCCACGCCTTGCGGTGCGGGTTGGCCGGTGGGTTCAGTTCGTAAAACTCGATATTGGGCGCAACCCAGAATGCCAGGCGCGCACCACCGGGCCATTGGATTTTGGGGCGGTTCTGGTAGGGCCAGTAGTCGTAGAAACCGGGATCAGCTTTCATCGGCACACCTCACACTTTGCTATTGTCAGCTTCGCCGCGCAGCCACTCGAAAACTTCTGAGACTTCCAGCACGTCGGCATATTTCAGCGACAGGTCCGTGAGGTTGGCGAAGTGGTAGCTCTCGTGCTTATCCGCAACACACTCCTCGGGCACGATGGTGCGATAGCCCCGCGAAAGGCTGTCCACCGCGGTGGCTCGAATGCAGCCGGAGGTGGAACCACCGGTAATGATGACGGTGTCTACCTGGTGCCAGACCAGAAGCGATTGCAGTTGGGTCTCGAAGAAGGCGCTGGGCATTTTCTTGCAGTAAATCACATCCCGCTGGCGGTCTATTTCGAGGCGGTCATCGAACTCACTGCGCACACTGCCAAATTTGATGTTTTGCAGGGAGTCGGGCGTGTCCGTGCGCGTGCCCCAGATCCCGGCATCCTCGCCGGAGTCCATATAGGCCACTTGGGTCCACACCACCGGCCAGCCTTTCTCGCGAAACACCTTGGCCAGTTCGTTCACATAATGCATCTGGTTGGGATCTGTTTCATAGGCGGTTTTGAAAAGATCGGTGCGGGTGTAGGCCTTTTGCGGGTCAACGTTCACCAGTACCGCCTTGCTGCCGAAGCCGAACCGTTTACGGGCGGGGTTGGCCTTGATTTCCTCGTAGATCTCGCGTGCGGTTTTGTTGCTTGTTTCCATCGTTGCAGCCTTGTTTTTGTCTCTCTTGTCGACATGGCCGGGCGGTTTCCGTCAACAACCGTCAGCTATGCCAGTTTGATGGCATAGGTATACCCCGGTGAAGTGTCCGCCAACACGACAAAAGTCAAAGATGGTCCCGGCTGATTGGGTGACCATAGCCTCGAAATCCATTACCAACCGTGTATCCGGGAGGCTACCGCCATGACCATGATTGTTGTCCTCTTCAACCTAAAACCCGGTGTGAACGCCTCCGATTACGAGGAGTGGGCGCGTACCACCGACTTGCCCAATGTGAATCGCCTGCCCTCCGTTGCCCAGTTTTCCGTGCTGCGCACCACCGGTCTGCTCGGCTCTGATGCGCCGGCCCCATTTCAGTATGTGGAGCTGCTGGAAGTGAACGACATGCCGCAGCTGGGGGAAGACGTGTCGAGCGAGACCATGCAAAAGGTCGCGGCAGAGTTCCAGCAGTTTGCAGACAACCCGAAATTCATGCTGACCCAAAGTATTTGAGGCATCTAAGGAGCTAGCGATGACGGAACTGGCAAGCAAGTACCCGGAGCTTTCCGGCAAGGTGGCGGTGATCACCGGCGCCGGTCGCAGGCAGGGCCTGGGGGAAATGATGGCGCGCCGGCTGGCCTTCGAAGGTGTGAAGGTGGTACTGACCGATATCGGCGCCGCGGCCGGCGACAACCTGCCCGCGAACGCGATCGGAACCAGCGAAGAGCTCGAGCAGATTGCTGCGGAAATCCGCGATGCCGGCGGCGACGTGGCCACCTTTGCCTGCAATGTGTTGGAACCCTCCGAGGTAGAAGCCGCGGCAGAGTTTGCGCGCCGTCATTTTGGCGCTCTGGATATCTGGATAAACAACGCCGGTGTTGGCTACCTGATGCAACCCATTGTAGAAATGGATGACGACAAGTGGGACACCGTCCTCGGAGTCAATCTGCGTGGGGCTTTCCTTGGCATCAAGTACGCGGCGCGGGCGATGATCGCCCAGGGTCGCGGTGGCCGCATCATCAACATCGGTAGCCAGGCATCCAAGTCCGGCTTTCCCCACGCATCGGCGTACACCGCCTCCAAGCACGGTCTGGTCGGCCTGACCCGATCTGCGGCTATGGAGCTGGGCCCGGAGAAGATTACCGTAAACACCATCTGCCCGAATCACATTACCACTGGCCTCGGTGCCTGGCAGAACGCGCACTTCTCTGAAGTGACCGGCAAAGGCCACGACAAATACATGGAAGACATGCGCGCGCGTATTCCGCTGGGGCGTCCGGGGCTGCAGGAGGACGTGGCCAAGGCCTGTGCCTTCCTGTGTTCCGATGAGGCCAGTTACATTACCGGCGAGTCCATGAATGTCTCCGGGGGCGAGGAGTACCACTGATGGATAGGTGTGCGCGCAGCCTGTTATTCGTTCCGGGGCACCGCCCCGAGCGGTTTGCTAAAGCGTTGGCCAGCGGCGCCGACCTGGTGTGTATCGACCTGGAAGACGCGGTGCCGCTGCAAGAAAAGGTGTCCGCGAGAGAAGCCGTGCGCGCGTTTCTTGCCACATGCAGCCAGGCTGATTTGCAGCGGCTGGTGATTCGTGTGTCGGCGGCTAACGGCGAGCACTGCAATCTGGATTTGAAGGTACTTGCCGATTGTCCCCGGCCTGCCTTTTTCATGCTGGCGAAAA
This sequence comes from Microbulbifer sp. ALW1, assembly GCF_009903625.1. Classification (NCBI taxonomy): domain Bacteria; kingdom Pseudomonadati; phylum Pseudomonadota; class Gammaproteobacteria; order Cellvibrionales; family Microbulbiferaceae; genus Microbulbifer; species Microbulbifer sp. ALW1. Next base: position 2,770,119 of record NZ_CP047569.1, read on the forward strand.
CGGAGTCACCACAGCAGCTGAGTTATGTTTCAGCGGCCCTGGCGACCGGCCCTCAACGCTGGATCGGCTTGATCGAGAGCCCCCGCGGGCTACTGAATGCCGATGCGATATGCGCTTCACAGGCACTGTCGGCTGTCATGTTCGGTGGTGGGGATTATGCGGCGGAACTGGGCGCGACCTTTGCCTGGGAGCCCTTGCTGATTGCCCGCTCCCAGCTGGCGATGGTCGCAGCCGCCCACAACTTGCCCTGTATTGATGTGCCCTATCTGGATATCCAGAACCCGGCGGGATTATCAGAAGAAACCCGGCGGGTGTGCGCACTGGGGTACAGCGCCAAGGCCGCGATCCACCCCTGTCAGTTGGAAGCGATTCATCTTGCTCTGGCGCCCACGGAAGCCGAAGTGCAGGGTGCGAAAAAAATAATCGACGCATTCGTGGCTGCCGACGGCGGTGCCGTTACGGTAGATGGTCGTATGGTCGATCAACCAATCGTAGAGAGCGCCCGCCGTCTGCTGGCGCGTGTAGCGAACGTAGTATCAAACGTAGAAAAAACAGAAACAGTGGAATAAATCCGTATGGCTGGAGAAATAAAAAAGGTCGGTGAAAACCGCTACCGCGAAACCTTCGGACGTTTTTTTGAAGACTTCAAGGTGGGCGATACTTATGAGCACCGCCCGGGTCGCACCATCACCGAAACAGACAATACCTGGTTTACCTTGCTTACGATGAATACCCATCCCGCGCATTTCGACAAGGAATACGCCAAGGGTACTGAATTCGGTCAGCCGTTGGTATGCAGCCCGTTTACCGTTGCGTTGATGGTGGGTATGAGCGTGACCGACATCAGCCAGAAGGCAATTGCCAATCTGGGCTGGGACGACATCAAGATGACCGCGCCGCTGTTTGTGGGCGACACCCTGTACGCCGAGTCAGAGGTGTTGGAAGCGCGCGAGTCCAAGTCCCGTCCGAACCAGGGGATCGTCACCGTGCGCACCCGTGGTTTCAAGCAGGATGGCACAGAAGTGAGCTCCTTTGTCCGAAAGGTACTGGTGTGGAAGCGCGGTACCGAGATGGAAGACAAGGTCAACTACTGATTTCTGGAGGTGGCGATGAGCTGGACGGCTGAAGACGAGATAGCAATCCTCGATACGATTGATCGCTTCGTGGAGAACGACGTGGCACCCATCGCGCGGGAAAAAGACCTCGCCGATGAATATCCCCATGAGCTGGTTGAGACCATGAAGGAGCTGGGTTTGTTCGGTGCAACCATTGGTACCGACTACGATGGCCTCGGGCTTTCGGCGTCGGTATACGCGCGCATCGTGCAGAAAATTTCTGCGGCCTGGATGGCGCCGGGCGGCATTTTCAATTCACACCTGATCATGGCAGCGGCCATTGAGCGCTTCGGTACCGAGGAGCAAAAGCAGCGCTTCCTGCCTGCGATGGCAATCGGCGAACTACGTGGCGGTATTGCATTGACCGAACCCAACGCCGGTACCGACCTACAGTCCATCGGCTGTGTGGCCCGCCGTGATGGCGATGAGTACGTGATCAATGGCAGCAAAATGTGGATCACCAATGCGCTCAATGGCAACTGCCTGGCGCTGCTGGTGAAAACCGACCCCCACGCGGAACCACGCCATCGCGGTATGTCCATGTTTGCCATCCGTACCAAGGACGATGACGGCGCGCTGTTGCCGGGTGTAGAGATCAATAAAATCAAGAAAACCTGCTACCGCGCCATCGATACCTGTGAAGTGGTATTTACTGATTTTCGCGTATCTGCCAATGACCTGATCGGTGGCGAAGAAGGGCGGGGTTTCCATATGGCCGTGGGCGGCCTCGAACTTGGGCGCATCAATGTAGCGGCGCGCGGCGCCGGTATCGCCCAGGGGGCCCTGAAGCTCGCGCTGCGCTATGCGCAAGAGCGCGAGACCTTCGGCAAACCGATCATCAAGCACCAGGCCATTCAGTTGAAGCTGGGCGAAATGGCATCCAAGGTGGAGGCTGCAAAATTGTTGGTGGACCAGGCCGCACGTATGTACGACACCGGTCAGCGCTGTGACCTGGAAGCAGGTATGGCCAAGTACTTTGCCAGCGAAACCGGCGTCTTCTGTGCACAGGAGGCTATGCGCATCTTCGGTGGCTACGGCTTCTCGACCGAGTATGAGATCGAGCGCTATTACCGCGATGCCATGCTGATGTGCGTGGGTGAGGGCACCAATGAACTTCAACGCATCATTATTGCCAAGCAATTGGCCGAGCGCGATGCAGCTTGAGGCAGGGTTTAAAAAGGGCGCAGGGCATGAGTAGTAACAATTTGCCATTGGCCGGGTTGCGTGTGATTGCCGTAGAGCAATACGGTGCGGGCCCATTTGGCTCCATGCAGCTGGCGGATCTGGGGGCGGAGGTCATCAAGATCGAAAACCCCCATACCGGTGGCGATATCGCACGCAACAGTGGGCCTTTCTTTCTCGGTGACAACGACAGCGAATTTTTCCAAACGTTTAACCGCAACAAGAAAAGTCTCACGCTGGACCTGAAAAAGCCGGAAGGTCGCGAGGTATTTGAAAGGCTCGTGGCCACCGCAGATATCGTGGTGAACAACCTGCGCGGAGACCAGCCGGCAAAACTGGGGTTGGATTACGATGCGCTGGGGCGTATCAACCCCAGCATTGTATGTGGTCATCTGTCGGCTTACGGGCGGGACAATGACCGGGCCGACTGGCCCGGTTACGACTACCTGATGCAGGCCGAGGCCGGCTACATGGCCCTCACAGGCGAGCCAGATAATCCGCCGGCGCGTTTCGGGCTCTCCATGGTGGACTTCATGAGCGGGGTCACCCTGGCCATGGGGGTACTGGGTGCGCTGGTCGGTGTTTTGCGCGGTACAGCGGGTCGGGACGTCGATATTTCATTATTTGACGTTGCTGTGACACAGCTTACTTACCCGGCCACTTGGTACCTGAACAGTGGCCATGAAGTGTCTAGAGTCGCGCGCTCAGGCCATCCATCGGCCACACCCTGTCAAATGTTCCGTACCCAGGACGGCTGGGTTTTCGTGATGGCGATGACCGAAAAGTTCTGGCAAGCGCTGGCGAACGGTGTAGGGCATTCCGAGTGGCTGGAAGATCCGCGTTTCACTGGCCCGGCAGAACGTCTTGCAAACCGGCCCGCGTTGAGTGAACTGCTGGATGAAGCGCTTGGGCGTGCTCCCACGGAGCACTGGTTGGCGCTGTTCAATGGCAAGCTACCCATTGCCCCGGTCAATTCCTTTGCCCTGGCCATGAGCAACCCCTGGCTCCAGCAGACCGGGTTGATCCAGTCACTGCCGCATGCGGCGAATCCCGAGTTTCGTGTTGTAGCCAGCCCGGTGAAACTGTCTGGTGAGCGAGCTGCGGGGCAGGGCTGTGCGGCGCTGGGTGCGGATACCGATGCACTGTTGACGGAGCTGGGATACGGCGCCGAAGCGCGCTTGCAACTCAAAAATTCGCAGGTTGTATAAACCCGTTTTAAAAAAATTTAAGGAGCAACTTTGAAGCTCGAAGGTATTCGTGTCCTCGATCTATCGCTGTTCTTGCCTGGGCCGCACTTGACCATGCTGATGGCGGACCACGGTGCGGAAGTCATCAAGGTGGAGCCCCCGGCCGGGGAGCCCACGCGGGAAATCGGCCTGAAGAAGAACGGGTTTTCAGTCTGGTTTCGCAACACACATCGCGGCAAAAAGAGTCTCAAGCTGAACCTCAAAGACCCCGGTGACAAGGCGCTGCTATTGCAGCTGGTGGATGAAGCCGATGTATTTGTTGAAGGCTTCCGACCGGGCGCCATGGCGCGCCTGGGGCTCGATTACCCAACGCTGGCGCAGCGCAATCCAGGGTTGGTGTATTGCTCTATTTCGGCGTACGGCCAGACGGGACCCAAGTGTTTGAAGCCTGCGCACGACCTCAGTATCCAGGCAGATTCCGGTACCGTATTCCTGAACGAGGGCGCCGATGGCAAACCGGCGATGCCGGCAATGCCAGTGGCGGATATGGCGGCGTCGCTGATGGGGCTTTCCGGGGTGTTGATGGCCTTGTTGCGCAGGGAGAAAACCGGCCAAGGGGATTACCTGGACATCTCCATGCAGGACAGCCTGATCGCTTGGCTGCCCAACGCGTTGGGACCGGTTTTTGCCGAAGACCGCTCGCCCGAGGTCAAGCAGGAGCGTTCCTGGGGTGGCAATGCCATGTACCAGATTTATGAGACCAAGGATCAGCAGTTCCTGACCCTCGGTGGCAGTGAAATCAAGTTCGCAGAGAACCTGTTCAACTTGCTGGAAAAACCGGAACTTCTCACCGTGTGCAAGCAGCCGCCGGGTTCGCAACAGCAAGCAATCAGCTACCTGAGAGAGCGGTTTCTTGAAAAAGATCTGGCGGAGTGGCAGTCCCTATTGGATGGCATCGATGTTTGCTGGTCACCGGTTCGCAAGCTCGATCAGGCCCTAGAGGAGGCACACCTGTCGGAGCGCGGGATGGTGTTCGTAGACGGCGAGGGTAATCACCACCTTGGCAATCCGATTCAGTTCCTGAACGAGCCGGCCACTATTCGCACAGAACTGCCACAGTTAGGCGAGCATAACCAGTGCTTCGTTGAGGAGGCTTAAGCACCAGAATTGATAAATTTCCGGTTACCTCTCTGGCACCCTAAGCTAAAAGTGGCACTCCATCCGTGATACTTGGGTGCTCTGGGAGGTAATATGAACCTGCAGATCCTCTCTTTAGAGGGACAGTTTTATCTCGTAAGGACGGTCGATGAGTCTGGGTCACACCTCCTAACTGACCGTCGAAACAATCCGTACAGGTTCCATTGTCTTGAGGAAATCCGGGATCACTTTGGGAGTCATAAACTGGAAGAAGTATGGCTGGAACAACATACTCCCTATGAAGAGATGTGTGGATTATACGACGATACTGGGCCATTAAAAATAAAACTGAGTTGGTAACTTGGCATTACCAATACATTTTAACTGTTTAAGGTTTCGGTGTTCTTCTACGTGTCGGCAATACGCAGCATCTCGATGTGCTGAATCCCGTCTTCATCAAATGCATCCGACGTCTGGGTGAAGCCAAACGCGTCATAAAAACCCTTCAGGTACAGTTGCGCTGAAATGCGAATGGGTGCCTGAGGAAATTCACGCTGGGTGTGTTCAATACCCAGACGCATCAGTTCTCTGCCAATTCCGGTGCCGCGTACGCTTTTACGCGTCAATACGCGACCGATGGAGGGCTCGGCATACTTTATTCCCGGCTGCACCAGGCGCAGGTAAGCGAGCAGGGCGGGGCTATCTGATTCGCTGTTCCAGCAAGCCAGGTGCCAGGCGTGCTGGTCTTTGCCGTCCACGTCTTGGTAAATACTTTCTTGTTCCACGGCGAAGACTTCTTGGCGCGCGCGCAGAATTTCGTAGAGTTCACTGGGTGTCAGTTGATCGAATGATGACCAGCGGTAGTGGTGTTCGGGAGTGGGCTTTGTCATGGCGGTTATTGTAGGGGGTAAATGCCGACCCTTGTCTAGGTTTTTTAAAAATAGGTTGACAAAAGGATTTCAGGGAATATCCTCTCCCGCTGTTAACCCACACACAAAACAGGAGCCATGAAATGTCATTGCGGAGTTATAAACCCAGTTCTAATTGAACGGCCTTTCATGTGCTTGCGCTTGAAAGGTGATACCGCCTTTCAAGCCAGATCTCCAAGAAGCCCTGGCTATTTTTGCCGGGGCTTTTTTGTTTTTACTTCCCGGCTTTTTGAAAGGCATTTGAAGATATACGTGGAGAAATCCAGGGACGAGTTATGCCTGTAAAAATGGTAATCAATGGCAATGCGCCTGCCGGCACGGTGCCGGTGAAGATATACACCGAAGACGTGGAAAACGCCGCATTGCAACAACTGAAAAATATTGCCCAGCTGCCCATTATTCACTCCCATGTGGCGGCGATGCCGGATGTGCATATGGGTATTGGCGCTACGGTCGGGTCTGTTATTCCAACGGTCGGGGCGATTATTCCGGCGGCAGTGGGTGTGGATATTGGTTGCGGGATGAATGCGGTGCGCACCTCCCTTAACGCCAATCAATTGCCCGACAACCTGAAGCCGTTGCGGGATGCGATCGAGCGGTGTGTACCGGTGGGTTTTGCCCGCCACAAGCGGATCAGTGCGCGTGAGGCCGCGGCCCAGAAGCTGGCTTTCGGTGCGGATCTGTTGTTTGCCAAACACCCACAATTACTGAAAAAGCTGCGCAATCCACAGGAAACCTGGGTAACCCAGCTGGGAACCCTGGGTGGCGGCAATCACTTTATCGAGATCTGTCTCGATGAAAACAACCGGGTCTGGGTGATGCTGCACTCCGGGAGCCGGGGTATTGGAAATGCCATTGGCCAGCACTTTATCCAGCTCGCCAAGCGCGATATGGAAGGGCATATGCACAACCTGCCGGATCGCGACCTGGCCTACTTCAGTGAAGGCAATGCGCACTTTGATGACTATATCGAGGCGGTGCACTGGGCCCAGGAATACGCGCGGGTGAACCGGCAGGAAATGATGAAGCTGGTTGTAGGTGTACTGCAGCAGCAGCTGCCGCCGTTTACGCTGGAGTCCGAGGCGATCAACTGCCACCACAATTACGTGGTGCGGGAGCAGCACTTCGGGCGCGATGTGTTTGTAACGCGCAAGGGGGCAATCAGTGCGCAGAGGGACCAGCTGGGAATTATCCCCGGATCCATGGGGGCGCGCTCCTATATTGTCCGGGGGCTGGGTAATGCGGAGTCTTTCTGTTCCTGTGCCCATGGGGCAGGGCGGCGCATGAGCCGTACTGCGGCGCGCAAACGCTTTACCCGGGAAGATCTGGAGGCCCAGACACGCGGAGTACAGTGCCGCAAGGACAAAGGAGTCATCGATGAAATTCCCGCGGCGTACAAGGATATCGACCAGGTAATGGAGAATCAGCGCGATCTGGTGGATGTGGTGCATACCCTGAAGCAGGTGATCTGTATCAAGGGGTAAATAATCTTATAAGGAGACGTTATTGAAGAAGAAAGCGGATCGGAAAATATCCATTCATATTTCCGCAAAAGAACGGCGCAACCCGGGCAATCCGGTTGCGCAAAACCCGCTGTTACGCAAAGGTGGTGCCCATGTGCGGGCAAAGTCTGCCGATCGTTTTGACAGCAAACAACAAACCAGAAAAGCAGCGCGGGAGTGGGATAACTCCCGCGGCTGCCATTCCCTAGCCGGTTAATTGCTGGTTAGCCTCAGGGGCTGGCTTGGGCCTCCAGGGTGACACCCGAGTAGGCGCGATATCCCCGAATGCTGATATACCAGGTGCCCGCTTGTGGGTTGCTGATATCGCAGTTCTCATTATTGCTGGAGATATACGGCCTGCAGTCGTAGCTGCTGGTGGTCGGTTGCGCGCCGTAGCGCACGTACAGGTCGGCGTCGCCGCTGCCACCAGACATCTGTACATTCAGTGCCGACATACCCGCGGGAACATCCAGCGTGAAATGCTGCCAGGCATTGCGGCTGCCAGAAAGGTCGGTTTCTACCCAGCCATCGCCATTACCGCCACCGCCGCTGTCTTCATCAAAGCTGCCGACAAGGTTGACGCCCGAGAAGCTGCTGTAGGCTCTGACCATGACGTAGTAAGTACCGGACTGCACATTGGCGATATTACAGGTCTCACTATTGCCACCGATGTATGGGCGACAGTCGTAGCTGGACGTGGTGGGGGCTGATCCATAACGCACGTAAAGATCCGCATCACCGCTACCGCCAGAGATCTGGAAGCTGAGGTTGCTGGCGCCGGCGGGTACGTTCAGGGTGTAGTGGATTTCTTCACCGGTGCTGCCGGAAAGGTTGCTGGCGGTCACGCCGTTTTCCAGTTCGCCACCACCAGGGTTGCCACCACCGCCACCACAGCTGGCGGTAGATACACCGACGGTATCAAAAGCGGCAGAGACCGCCGCGGCATCGTAAGCCAGGTCTGCCGTTGCAGACATGACGCCGCAGGCAGCGTCTACGTAGTTGGAGGTGGAGTTCCAGTACATCTGGTTCGCCAGAACGAAAATGTCGAACGCCTTGCGGGTATCCCAGCCGCTGGTGTTGGCAATCAGGTAAAAGGCGCGGTTGAAAACCCCGGAGCTGTGGTGCACATCCATTCCGGAATAGTAATTGGAGGCGTGGCCGATGGAGCTTCCGTCCAGGGTGGGATCTTCCATATAGCGCAGTGCGCCGCTGGCTTTGTAAATATCCGCACCTACCAGCCAGTCGTTGCTGCCGCGCATATAGAATTCAGCCGCTTCACCGGCCATGTCGGAGAAGGCCTCGTTAATGCCGCCAGACTGGGCTGAGTATTGCAGGCCGGAATTCTGCTCGGTAAAACCGTGGCTGACTTCGTGCGCGGATACGTCCAGGCTGACCAGGGGGTGGAAGGTATTGCCGCCATCCCCGAAGGTCATCTGGCTTCCGTCCCAAAATGCATTCTCATAGTTGTTGCTGTAGTGCACGCGCATGCGCAGTTTTTGCGTCAGTGGTGCGGTGTTGTACCAGTCGTTGTACAGGCCGAACACCACGCCGCCAAAAAAATGTGCGTCGTTCAGCGGAGAGTAGGCTCCGTTGATGGTTTTGTAGTCATTGTATGGACAGGTAAACGAGAAAACGCTGCCACCGCTGGTGCGGTGATTCATGTCGACGGTTTCCACGTTGGTGGTATCCATTCGACAGCTGCTATCTACCTGCATTGCCGGGTAGTCGGTGCCGTATTCGTAACGCCCGGTCTTCTGGTTGCCGCCGGGACCAGTCGCGTCCTGGTGGGCGATGCCGTCCCAGTGCTCGATGACTTCTCCGGTCAGGGCATCGATAAAATAGAAGGGGCGTGAGGGCTCATCGCCGTACTCCACCCAGCTCACCAGGTAGGCGAGCCGCGCGTTGTTCTGGCCATCCACATGGATATACAACTGTTCCTTCTGGTTTTTGGCCGCGAGCTTCAGTGCCGGAACCGAAAGGGCACCATTGATTTTGCCCAGCTGCGCGCGCTGGTTGATTTTATGGCTCATGGCCCGCTGCAGCGCATTGGAAGCCTGGATAGAGGCTTTGGTGGAGGGTACATCCAGAGTCAGGCCCATCAGCACATCACCCTGTACCTGCGCGGAAATCCCCTGACCAGAGCTGGTGACGGTTTGCCCCCAAACCGGAATGCCCTGGTGTGTCTGTCGGTAGCGGGTGATGACTTTGCCATTCGGCAGGGTCCGCGAACGGATTTCTTCCAGAGCGATGTCGGTGCCGCTGGTCGCTGCCAGTGATTGCGGGGAAAGCATGTCCGGGGTCGCCGGAATGCGATCCGCCGCATGGGCACTGACCGCTAACGCAAGTGTGCAGCTGATTCCTAAAAAACGCGTCATTGCAAATTGTTCCTTATTTTTTGGATTGCTTTTCGAGAATCGAATTCCTGAGGGATCGCCTCTGCGATGCACGCAATACCAATGCGCGAAGCATGTGCATGCACTGCCACTCGATATCGAAAACATGGGAGGTAAGACTGCAGAAGACGAACTGGAGTGCAGGGACTCGCAAGCGAGGGAGTAAATAGGCGGGAGGACCTGCCGTTATTCAGATGCACTCTACTTTCTCATACCGGAGGTGTCCGGGGTTTCCGGACCTTCTGGATACTACGCCGCGTACTCCCATTTACAATAAAGTGAGGATGAGAAGACTCGCGAACTGGAAATTATCGAATGAGATTGAGTAGCTGATCTCAGAAATAGGGCGACTATCCCGCCTTTATTGGTCATTTTGCACGCTCGTGCCAGCGTGAAATGGCGCGAACCACTTCATTTAGCTAGTACGTCCGTGTTAACCGGGTGGCAGGCGATGGCCGGGCTTTCTTTCCTGTAGTGTTGGAAGAACATATGAGTTCGACGGGAAAAGCACAGAGAAAGACGTATAGGGAGACGTATAGGAATACGTATAAAAAGGCGCTTAGAATAGGTGCGCACAATAACGACTCATTAATTCCGGTTGTACTGATGTCAGAACCTCTGCACGCATTGATCGAGTATTTCCGCCGTTGCTACCGGGCGGACAGTTATGATCTCTCCCTTTCTAATATCGCGAAATTACCCGCAAACCGTCGGATGTATATTCACGGTGAAGATACCTTGGGCTCGGGCGATTTACATCGAATCCCCATGGTTGGCGATGCGGCCGAGAAACTTGCCGAGTTGACCGATAGCTACCGCCGCGAACGCCGGCTGATATACGGCGCTTTTCTGATCTCCGGCAGCCTGTCGAATGCGACGGGAATTTCCCGCTTGCGCAAAATATGCGCGCCGCTGATTTACGTACCCGTGTCCTTTGTCAAAGACGATGACCTCTTCATCGAGGCGGATGCCAGTGATGTGCGGGTGAACCTGCCGCTTTTGCGAAATCTGCTGAAGCCGGATGTGGACGCATCCGTAGTTGATCAATTTCCGCCGCTTCGTTGGCCTATGGGCACCAGCCAGATTACCGCCATCGGGCGCTGGCTGGAGCGTTACAGCGTGGTCGATGACCTGCAGGAGCTGGGACGTTGGCCCCGGCTATTGGATGGCCCGGAACTCAATCAGCGTATTGCCGGTTCTGCGCTCCGGGTGAGTGCCGCTTGCTGTGTGGTGCTTGCGGATCGCTCCCGGGGCGTGCGGGGTGTTTTGCATGAACTCGGGGCACTGGTCGAGGCACCAACGCATTCCGCACCGGTTATGCAGCTATTGGGGCAGAGCACGCCAGTGTCGAAACCTTCTGTCAGCGCGCCCGAGTCGATTCCGGCCCTGTTGTCTGATTCGCAGATTCGGGGGATGGATAGTGCCGCGCACAACACCCTCAGCCTGGTGTCGGGCCCGCCGGGCACCGGTAAGAGTTACACCATTGCGGCCATTGCGATCGACCGTATTTTACAGGGCGAGTCGGTGCTGATTGTCTCCAAGACGCGGCACGCGGTGGATGTGGTGGGCCAGAAACTGGCCGACACTTTCGGCTTGCAGGCCGGCGTGGTGAGTGCGGGTAGCGAGGGACTCTCCCGGGGGCTGAAGGCCCATCTGGATTCCCTGTTGAAGGAGGGGCTGCCGGCAGATCTCGGCTCTCTCTCAGAGGCTAAAAGTCATGTGGTGTCCTGCCGCAAACGTTTGATGGCTACCGAACGACGATTCGTCAAATCCCTGAAGTTGTCTACGGTCTCCGGCGTTGGGGGGCTTCCGGGATGGTGGGGCAGATTCGTCGGTGCACTTTCTGGCGCCACACGAAATATTGAAGAGCTGTGGATGTTGCGGGAAAGCATCGGCAAGGATCGCGAAAATTTCGAGGCGGCTGCCAAAGCTTACCTGAACTGCGCGCGAAATCACTGCCTGGCCCGCCTATTGGAAAAGCAGCGCGGGACCCTGTCTCTCTTTAACCAGGCGCTTCGCTCGCGTACATCAAAACGGCAGGCTGAGCGGTTTGCGCAGCTGAATTTTGACGCGGTGTTGCAGGCCTACCCAATCTGGCTCGTCGGGCTGGATGAGGTAAGCGATACCTTGCCCAATCTCCGGGAAATGTTCGACCTGGTGATTTTTGATGAAGCGACGCAGTGCGATATCGCAAGCGCCTTGCCGGCACTGCAACGGGCAAAGCGCGCGGTCATCGTGGGCGATGGCAAGCAGTTGCGGCATGTATCATTTCTTTCGCGCGGTATGCAGGCAGGTATCTGGTGCGATGTGATGAGCGAAAAGGGTGGCCCTCCCTCGCGCTACAGCTATCGGGAACATTCTTTGCTGGATCTGACATCGGATGTCATCGAACGGCAATCGGCGATTACGATGCTCGACGAACATTACCGCAGCAAGCCCGACCTGATCAGCTTCAGTAACGCGCAATTTTACGGTGGACGTCTGAAAATTATGCAGTCCCGGCCGGGTACGGCCAGTGATTCGGGGCTGGCGTTTCGTAAGGTCGATGGCAAGCGCAAGGCCAACGGCAGAAATGCGGAGGAGTGCGAGGAAGTACTGGCCGAGTTGCATGGTCACCTAGCGCAATATGCACACTTACCCTTGGTGCCTTCGGTGGGGGTCCTGTCGCCATACCGGGATCAGGCGGAATTCCTGGACACGGAGATACGCAAAACACTGAGCGCCCGGGACCTGGAGCGGATGTCGTTGCGGGTGGCCACACCTTATGGTTTCCAGGGCGAGGAGCGCGATGTGATGCTGCTATCTATGGGTATCGACGCAGCAAGCGCCCGTGCCGGTAGTTACCTGAATCGGCCGGATATGTTTAATGTGGCGATCACCCGAGCGCGAAAACGTCAGCTGGTGATTCACTCCATTGACGGCGGTGATTTGAGTGACAGTAACCTGTTTGCGCGCTTCTTGAGCCACGATCACTACAGCCTGGATACCCGCGAAAAAGAGAGTGCCTGCGCATTTGCCGAGGAAGTCCGCGGCGCGCTAGCAGAGAAGGAGATCCATTGCTGGGTAGGTTATACGGTCGCAGGGCATGAGATTGACTTGTTGTGCGAACGAGATGGCCGGTTAATCGGCATTGACCTGATCGGCTATCCCGGGGAATTCCGCGATTTTCTTCGCTTACCGGTTTATCAGGCATTACATCGAGCGGGTATTCCGCTTCTTCCATTACCTTACTGTCAGTGGCGGGAAAACCAGGCAGGTGTCGTCAGTCTTTTGGCGGGTTTGTGGCTTGACCAGGAAAGCTGTCCGTCAAACAGTGTGGGGGTTCCGGAGGCGCAGTGAGCCGGTTGATATCGTTGTAGATACGTGATTTTCGCAAGTGCGGCGCATCACACCCTGTGCCTGGGTCCGGCATATTCTGTAGAGGTCGCCCGCGTTACTGGCTGTACGGAAAGCGGGTAGCCCGCAACTTCTTTGTCGGGATGGAGGTACGGCTCAAACACCGCCGTATCTTCATCTGACCCCAACCACCGCTCAATAAAGTCCGCTTTATCTGGGGCAATCATCGGGAAGCTTTTCTCGTGAAACTGCTTGGTATCCGGGTGGGCGTCCAGGGTGATAATGCTGCAGCTCACTGTTTCCCCCCACGTCTTATATAGCCCACAGAAAAAGAAGGGGGCGTGGTCTCCGAAACAGAATTCCACTGGATTTTTACCGTTCTGGCTCTCTACCCAGGCCGTTGCGGGAATCAGGCAGCGAGATTTGCGGTACTCGGGCCGCTGCCCCAGCTTTTTCCAGTTGCTGTTGATGGACCAGTACTTTTTGTGCGGCTTCCAGCTGTCGCCTTCGCGCTGCAGATACAGGTGCCAGATTGCACTTTCTACTGAGGGGGCGCCATGTCGGGCAGTGACGATACTCACTCGCGACGTGGGGCGCTGCCGGCGGCCGAAGATCAAATTTTGGGGGTGATGAATGCCATGTTCCTCGACAAATCGCTCCAGGCCCGCGTGATCATCGGCATCAAATAGGCTGCACATTTGACTGATATTTCTCCGTGACAGATGCAGTTCAGCATATTATCGATTTCACCTGCTTGCACTGATCATCAGCGCGGGGCGTCTCTATCGGGAATTGCCCCAAGATGAAGGGGGTGGCGAAGGGATGTATACTGCGACATCTGCGTGAAGGCTTTGATCATTTTGATGCCATCACGTTCCGTCGCCAAGGGAGTAGCTGGCGGCTGTAAATCCTTCAAGGCTTACAGGATGTATATGCAAAAATTCCTCGCACCGCTGGTTCTTCTCGTATTGTCCATTTCGCTGGCCGCCTGTGGTGGCGGTGGCTCTGATGGCGGTAGCGATTCCGGCGACCCGGTTCGCCCGCCGGTCTCCAATGATGAAGAAGATTTCTCTGAACCTGTAATCCAGATTGACGCGCCATTAAGCACCGTCGACCGCGCATCAATGCGCTTTATCAGCGGATCCACACTGGCCGCGTTGGAGCTAGCCCGTCAGACGTACGGCCTCTGGTGGAAGGGGGACTTGCTGCAACAGCTGGATAAAGGGGTTACCCGGGACAACTGCGATCACAAAGGTTCTTTCGAGCTGGAGGTAAACAGTGATCGCACCCGTATGGTCGAGCGATATGACCAGTGCGGCCTCACCCTGGATGGAGAGCTTGTCACCGTCAATGGCCGTGTTCTTACCGAGTTCTCCGGTATCGGCGATGACGGCACTTTTCGGGTCAGATCTGTATATCGTGATTACTCAGTGGCCAACTCAATGGAAGAGGAATTGCTGGAAGCTGTCATTGTATTTAATGGCGGCATCTCTGCGGGGAGTGATTTCCAGCCTTCTTTCGACCTGAATCTAAGGGCTGACAATACGGTGGACGGCACCCTGAGAGTGAAGAATTTTCGCTTTCAACTAGACGATGGTGGCCTGTTTTCCGAATCACTGTCGACCATTCATCTGGCCAGTGGGCAAGTGGCACTCGATTCTCATATCAACGTGATGCTGAACGGTTCCGAGCAAGATCGAATCGATGTTCAGGGAGCTGGGGCAGCGACGGGATCACTGGAGCTTCGCAATGAAGGTGTCGCCGTGGCACTGGACGTGCAGCCAGACGGGCAGGGGGATTATTCGCTCTTCTTTCCCATGGCAGAAATAGACGGTATGGAGTTTTTCAGTGCCGCAGAATCGGTGCCTGAATTGCGCCGTACTTTTGTTGAAGAGGCTTTTCTTAAAGAATTGCTCGAAGATGAGTCATTTGAGTTTTCGGTATTGGACTACTTCCGCAATAGCGACGGCCGGTTACTGGAATTTCGCTTGGACATTAGCCAGATACTGCCGGAAAACGCATTTGGTGAGGAGCGGGAAGGGTTCGTTGCTCCCGAATATCAGCTGGGGAACCTGGGGGGTGGTGATTTTCAGTTTTCAGCCGGTGGCCTGAATGTCAATGAGGTCCGCTTCTATTTTGAAGGCTATGCCCAGAACGCTGCAGAGACGGAAAGCCCGGAGCCCTTGGAGTTCGATCTGTTGGTATTGCGAGATACCGATGGCGATGGACAGCCGGATAAAGACGACTCCGATGACGACAATGACGGTATCAGTGACTATGACGATGTTTTCCCCAAAGATCGGAGTGAGTCGAGAGATACCGATGGCGACGGGGTAGGCGATAACCGCGATGAAGATGCCGACAATGATGGCGTCGCTGACGAGGAAGATGATTACCCTCTGGATCGTCTGTGCCACCTGGCATCCGATGGTAATGGTGAGCGCTGCCGTTTGTGGGATTTCAGTAGCCCGATCTGGTCCAAAAACATTGATCGCAATGGCGTGGTGTATTACTTCAGCGATTATGGTCGAGAAGTGTGGCGTTGGGATTCTACAACAGGACATTTCCTGGAAACACTTGAGCTGGATCCGAGATTGGTGGGAGCGAACAGCAATCCGGATTATCTGTTTTACTCGGAAGCCCAGCATGTGCTTTATGCGGGGTATTTGGTGAGCGGCCTCACGAAGATCGACCTTAATAGTGAACCCTATATCGAGGTCCCCTTCATTCAAGAGCCTGTGTGGCTCGGAGATCAGCGAGTACTGTCGTTTGGGTTGGATATGTCTGGGGATGGCATCGTATTCAGTGGCCGGGCTCTCGATCGTATCTACCGGGCTTTCGATAACAGCGGGTCTTTGTTGGATACCTACAATAGGTCGGTGTGGGGTGAAAACCTTGACCCGCAGTATATACCTTTTGAAATTGCACCTTTCTGTCGAATCGGTATGGCTTTCAATCAGGATATTGGCCTCTTTGCGTTGTTGAGCGCTGCGGAAGAGACTCCGGATACAGATGTGTGCGGCGAAATGCGCTCTGTGTGGGGCATCTATCCGGTCGTCTCGCCTGATGGAAACAGGGCGGTGATTGCCGATGGCAGTATTATTGACCCCGCGGGAAACGTGCTTTCCACGCAGACGATTCCACTCATGAGCGGTCATGTTTTCTGGACAACCGGTGGTATCTACACCATTGATTCGGATGAAACCACGGTTTCAAAGTTTGACCCGGATGGTAACTGGGTAAGCAATATCACGATTCCGGAGGATTTTAATCTGGATGAGGTTCTGGCCAATCATCACCACATTATTCTGTATGACCACCAGGGTGCACCATTGGTGATCCGGAGTGAGGCTCAGTAATAAAAAGCCCCGGTCTAGGCCGGGGCTTTTTGGTCGTGCAAAACGATCGGGGTAATCGGAACCTTTACTGAGCCTGTATTTCAGCCCTGGCTGATTCGATAGCAGGGAATATAGGCCTTTCCGGGCAGTTTCATTCGCTGCTGCTTGATAAAAGACTCCAGTAAGGTGTCCATACTCCGCATTAGTTCCGGGTCGCCACACAGTTCATAGGGGCCATTCTTTTCCACATTGCGAATACCTTCGTCCTTCACGTTACCGGAAACAATACCGGAAAAGGCGCGACGCAGGTTGGCCGCGAGCAGATAGGGTTCCTGGTTGGTGTGGAGTGCCAGCTCGCGCATATTGTCGTGGGTAGGCGCGAAGGGGCGTTGGAATTCGGTCGAGACCTTTAGCTGCCAGTTAAAGTAGTAGGCATCACCGGTTTCCTTGCGGTGCTGTCGTACCTTTTCGATACCAGCGGCCATTTCCCGGGCCACTTCCGCGGGGTCATCAATGATGATCTTGTAGCGGGATCTGGCCGATTCACCGAGGGTAGAGGCGATAAACTGGTCGATACGGATAAAGTAATCCGCGGCACTTGCCGGGCCAGTAAATATGACCGGGAAGGGTTGTTGCTTGTTGTCTTCGTGCAGCAGTATGCCCAGCAGGTAGAGGATTTCCTCTGCGGTACCGGCGCCACCTGGAAACACGATAACGCCGTGGCCGGTACGCACAAAGGCTTCCAGACGTTTCTCGATGTCCGGCATGATCACCAGCTGGTTGACGATGGGGTTAGGGGCTTCTGCGGCAATAATCCCCGGTTCGGTAATGCCCAGATATTGGCCGTGCTTGTCCCTCTGTTTGGCGTGCCCGATGGTGGCGCCTTTCATCGGGCCCTTCATGGCACCTGGGCCACAGCCGGTGCAGATGTCGAGCGATCGCAGGGCCAGTTCATAGCCCACCTTCTTGGTGTAGTCGTATTCCTCCGCAGAAATCGAGTGCCCACCCCAGCATACCACCAGCCGAGGTACCCGGTTGCGGTTGAAAGTACCGGCATTGCGCAGGATATGGAACACCGCGTCGGTCACGCCCTGGGCCGAGACCAGGTCATAGCGCGGATCGCCGGTGATTTCACTGTTCACGTAAATGATATCGCGCAGTACGGCGAACAGATGTTCGGCGATACCACGAATCATCTTGCCATCGACAAATGCACTCTCTGGAGCGTTGTGTACCTCGAGTTTTACGCTGCGCTCGGTGGGAATGACAGAGATATCGAAGTCGGCATAGGTTTCCAGTAGCTCCTTGCCGTCATCCATATAACCGCCGCTGTTGAGTACGGCGAGGGCGCAATTGCGAAATATCTGGTATTGCGGGCCGCGACTTTCGTCACGTAGCTTGTGGATTTCATACTTGGACAGGATGTCGAACTGGCCGGTTGGAGACACCTGCGCATCAATAAGTTCTGTGGACATGCAACCCCCAAAAAGCGTGATCGCTTGTAATTATCGAATTTGCCGCACAGCGGCACTATCCAGTGTAGTCCATGGCGGAACCAAGTAATAAGGGTGTTTAACAAAAACGTTATCAAAATTTAGCCAAATCTTCTTCTTCGTCGCGCAGTCTGTGGGCTACTCCCCCAACCAAGGATGGTCCGATGAAACAACTGTTACTGGCAACGCTACTTTGCAGCGGCCTGGCCCAGGCCGCGCCCTACGAATGGAACTATCCGGCTCCGCTCAAGCTTCCCGGCGCTAACGACAACGGCAAGTTGGTCTTGTTTGACGTTTCCCATGGTGGCACCGAGGGGAATGCGGACTGGGTGATCGACGGGGCCTTTTCCGACTTCGCCGATGACCTGGTTTCGGCCGGTTACACGGTAGAGGAGTACCGGGGACGGGATAAAAATGGCGATGGCATCATCCAGTTTGTCGATGATTACACCAGCCCGAGCTCATCAAACAGTAATGCCAACGAGGCGGTGATTAGTTACGCCGCTATCAGTCATGCGGATGTGCTGGTACTGGCGGAGAGCAACCGCCCCTTTACCCAGGCGGAGCTCCAGGCCCTGGAAGACTTCGTTGCCGATGGTAAAGGCATTTTCTTTATTGCCGATCACTACAACGCCGACCGCAATCTCAATAGTTGGGATAGCACCGAGGTGTTTAATGGTTACAACCGCTCAACCTTGCTCCAGTTCAACATCGGTGGCAGTTATGGCGATCTACGTAACCCTGGTTCCGCCAGCGCAGGCTGGTTGGCGCAACAGTTCGGTATCCGCTTTCGCTTTAATGCTATCGATTGGCACACCGGTGCCAGTGGTATTGAGCCTTCGGCACAGGTAGAGGGACTTACCGATGGGGTGGGACCGGTTCTGATGGCCGGTGGCGCCACCCTGGCTGTGACCGACCCGAGCCGGGCAAAAGGTCTGGTGTATTTCTCTGGTAGTGACAATCCCAGCGCCTGGAGTCATGCGGTGGACTCCGGCCTTTACTTTGGTGGCACCGGGGAAGGGCCTTATGTGGCCATTGCCAAGTCCGGCGCGGGCAAGGCGGCATTCATCGGCGATTCCAGCCCCATCGAGGACAGCTCCCCCAAGTACAAGCGCCAGGATAACGGCAACACCAAAAGTACTTATCCGGGCTGGACCGATGCCGGTAATGCGGCACAACTCGCCCTGAACCTGGTGGACTGGCTGGCAACCCCGGAGAGCTACACCCACTTCAACAGCAGTGCCCACCCGGCAGGCACCGCCACACCAAACCCCATGGCCACGGAAGAGCTGGACGACCCGGACAACGGCCAGCCTTGGAGTACCCCCTCTGGTGGCTACAACCCTTGGGACACATCCACCTTCGATTACGGTGCCTACGGAGCGGCTACCGGCCCGGTGAGTGGGGGTGGCGGTAATACCAGTGCGCTTTCTGTCAGCGAAGCGCTGGCGCTCCCTACCGGTACCCCGGTGACTGTGGAAGGCGTGATTACTCAGGCGATCAATGGCGTATACGCATTGGAAATCGAGGATACCGCTGGCGTCAGCAGTCTGTATGTCAAGCTCGAGAGTCAGTACCGCGATGCATTCAGTCCCGTCAATAACCCGGCAGTAGTGGGGGAAACGCTATACGTGAGCGGCACCCGCGACAATTACATGTCGGAGCCCAGTATTGAATACGTAACCGATATGCAGCTTGTCGGCGCGGGCAGCGGAGACGGCGACGACGAGGGCGGCGAGAGCGGCGAGAGCGGCACTTGTGCATCGCCGGAAGCCGTATCGGTTTCCACGGCTTATGCCAGCAACCAGGGAACGGCGTTAACCGTGGTCGGGCAGGTGATCGGCGGCGTTAATGACCCCTATGCCCTGGAGCTGGGTGACCTGAATAACAGCACTTCGGTTTACGTAAAGCTCGAATCTGCGCAGCGCGCTCAATTCAGCCCGGCCAACAACCCCGCGATCGTCGGTAAAACACTGGAAGTAGCGGGTGTGCGCGACCTCTATATGAGCTACCCGAGCCTGGAATCAGTGAGTGTCCTGACAGAGGTGGGCGATTGCCCCTGACAGTACGCCTGATAACTCCAATTAAACCAGTAACTGGATCGCAACCAGAGCGGCGGGCTAACCGCCGCGCCTTTTTAAAGACCAAGGGAAAAAATAATGCGGTTTTATTTTCGAGCACTTCTGGCCCTTTCCGTCGTGGGAGGAGCACTTCTAACGGGTTGCAGTGACAGCAGCCGCAATAACCTGGCGTTACCCGTCGATGCTGGCGAAGGTGTTGGCGGCACGGTACAGGCCGATCTGCGCCTGATGGAAACCACCGACATTCACGCGAATGTGATGGATTACAACTATTACGGGGATGCCACAGACCCAAAAGTGGGCCTGGTGCGCACCGCGATGCTGATCAAAAACGCGCGCACAGAGCTCGACAATCCGCAGAACAGCGTACTGGTCGACAACGGAGACTTGATTCAGGGCAGCCCCATGGGCGACTGGCGTCAATCCGAGGGGTTGGCAGAAGGTGAAGTCCATCCGGTTTTCAAGGTGATGAACGAGCTGCAATACGATGTGGCCAATTACGGTAATCACGAGTTCAACTACGGCCTGGGGTTCCTGGAGGAAAGCGTCGACGACGCCAACTTCCCGTACATCAGCGCCAATATTTTTGTCGACGATGGCGATAGCGATGACAGCAACGATCAGCTGTACTTCGAGCCCTACAAACTGGTGGAAAAAACGCTGTTGGATCGCAACGGCGATGCTCGTGACATCACCATCGGATTTATTGGCTTTGTGCCACCACAGATCATGCAGTGGGACAAAAACAATCTGGAAGGCAAGGTGAAAACCCATGATATCCGGGCCATGGCAGAGCGCTTTGTACCGGAGATGCGGGAGCAGGGCGCAGACATCGTCGTTGCCATACCGCATTCCGGTATCAGCACAGGGGAATACCGGGCGGCGGAAAATGCCGAAAACAGCAGCTGGCACCTGGCGGACGTTGAGGGTATTGATGCCATCATGTTCGGCCATAGCCACCTGTTGTTCCCTTCCAATAATTATGAAAATACCGAAGGTGTAGACATTGAACGTGGCACCATCAAAGGCGTGCCCGCGGTCATGCCGGGTTACTGGGGCAGCCACCTCGGGGTGATCGACCTGGTGCTCGATTATGATATCGGCGCCGACAACTGGGTGATCACTGAAAGCACGGTGTCCACGCCGGCGATCTTTGCCGACAATGCAGCTGCGATCGAGGCAGATGCGAATCTGGTAGCGATGCTGGCGGCTGACCACCAGGCGACCATTGATTACATGAACCAACCCATCGGCGAGTCCACCGACGATATTTTCAGCTTCCTGGCGCTGGTGAAGGATGATCCATCGGTGCAGATCGTCAGCGATGCCCAGAAGGCGTATGTTGAAAAGCTGATTGAAGGGGATGTGAACCTGCAGCATCTGCCGGTACTCTCGGCGGCTGCGCCCTTCAAGGCCTGTACCCGAGATGGCATCTGCGCAGACGAGAGCAGTTTCACCCTGGTTTCCAAGGGGGAGCTGAAAGTGAAGAACGCTGCCGACCTCTATCTGTACCCCAATACCCTGATGGCGGTAAAGGTAACCGGTGCGGAGCTGGTTCAATGGCTCGAGTGCTCGGCTTCCCAGTTTAACCAGATTGATACGAATTCCAGCGCGCGCCAGGAACTGGTGAACTTCAGCGGTTTTCCCACCTACAACTTTGATGTCATGGATGGCGTGACCTACCAGATTGATGTCACCCAGCCGGCGCGCTATGACCGCGACTGCGTGAAAATCAGTGATGGCAGCCGTATTGTTCAGCTCCAGTATCAGGGCGAACTAGTGGCGGAAGGCGACGAATTCCTGGTTGCGACGAATAATTACCGCGCGGGTGGTGGTAAGTTTGCCGGCACGGGTGGCGAGCACATCGTTATCGAATCTCCGGATGAGAACCGCACGGTATTGTCCAATTACATCAAAGAAAATAGCCCGGTAACGCCTACTGCCGACGGCAATTGGTCATTTGCACCGATGGAGACTGGGGTTGATCTTCAGGTTGTATTTCGGGTACCGAATACCGATCGGGCTGGAAACTTTGTTGCCACCCAGGCGCCTGAGGCTACGTTCCTTGAGGTGAATGAAAGCAATGAGGCGGTTTACGAGTTGAACCTTCAGTGAATGGCCGGATAAAACATGGGCAAGGTTCGCTCCTGCTGGTTCGGATCTTTTATCCATTAAGGTGAGGGCAGCAGGGCAGCAGGGCAGCCGGGGAGGATGGACTCAAAAAACACTAAGGTGTTTTTTGACCCTGCGGGCTCGCTCTGCTCGGTCTTAACTCGCTTTGCGAGTTAATCGAACCTGGGAGTTTCTCACCCGACCAAGAGCGCCATACAAAAAAGGCCCGATCCTTACGGATCGGGCCTTTTTTGTATGGCGCGCTCGGGAGGATTCGAACCTCCGACCGCTCGGTTCGTAGCCGAGTACTCTATCCAGCTGAGCTACGAGCGCGTTGGGAGGCGAACAATACGGATCGTAGTGGATCAGGTCAAGTAAATTTTCAGAAAATTCTTAAAAATCAGCCGGTTATCCCGGGGCAGGGGCCGCGGCAGGATTTCATCATTGTTTTTGCAATTCTCGCGTCTGCTTGAGAATATCGGTCAGCGCACCACCCTCGACCCCGAGCACATCGAGAATCGCGATAAACAGGTCGGCAGAAAACATGCATTTGCTGACTTTGCTGCGCAGGTTTTCCGCGGTAACGGTGATTCCCCGTTCTGCAAGGGCATCCGCGAGGTCGTTGTAGCGCACGTTTTTCAGCGCCATAGAGGCGCGTATGTAACGGGCAGTGGCCTGCTTGTAGGGGGTCAGGGCGCGGTGGTTATCGAGGCTTTGCTTGTGATCCATAGTGTCCTCTCTGATTTGTTGCTCATAATAACCGTATGTGTCTTATTTGCAACAAAAGTGCTTGATAGGCATTGACCGTCAAATTTTTACTGTTATATTTGTGACTCATATTCCACATCAACAAGGGAGTTGAAATGACCTGGAACAATGAAAACCTGCGCCAGCTGGCCGAGCAGCATCCTGACTGGGTGGTCGAGGCGGAGGGCGATTGCCTGAGTGTTTCCAATGATGAAGGCGTCGATGCCTTTGTTTATGTGGGCGAACGGCAGATCGTAGTCGAAAGCATCCTGTTTCCTGTCAGCCAGGTAGAAGATGCGGCGGCACTGAACAAGTTGATCCTGCAGACGCACCAGCTGGTGCCGCTGACCACCGTGGCGATCAAGAATATCGGTGGTGAAGAATACTACGTTGCCTTCGGTGCGCTATCCGTCTCCAGTAAAGACGAAGTCGTGATTGAAGAAATTGAAACCCTGTTCGGCAACGTGGGCGATTTCCTGGATTTGTACTCAGCACATTTTGAATTGGAGGGCGTAGCATGAGCCTGAAAAAACTTTGGACCGCTCTGCGTGGTGCCGTAAATGAAGGTACCGAAGCCATTGCCGACAGCCAGTCTCTGCGTATCCTGGATCAGGAACTGCGCGATGCAAAAACCGAGCTGAAAGCCTGTGATGAAAACCTGACCAAAATCATGGCCAAGCGCAAGCTAGCCGAGAATAAGGCGAGTGCACTGCAGGCGGATATCGACAACTACACCAACCATGCCATTGCTGCCAGCGAGAAGGGCGATGAGGCCCTGGCGATCGAGTGCGCTGAGCGCGTCGCCGACCTGGAGTCCCAGCTGGAAATGGAGCAGAGCATTCTGCAGGGTTTCAAGTCTTCCGAGACGACCCTGAAGAGCAATATCTCCAAGGCCAAGGCCAATGTGCGCCGTATGGAGCAGCAGATCGACCAGATCAAAGCGACCGAGTCCGTGCAGAAGGCCCAGGTGGCGGTGTCTTCCCGTCATATGGGTGCCAACAGCAAGGTGAAAACCGCGCTGGACAGCATGGAGCGTATCAAGGCCAAGCAGCAGCAGCGCGCGGCTGAGCTGGAAGCGGCGGAAGAGCTGGCCACGGAAGAGAGTGGCTCCAGTCTGGACGCCAAACTGAAGCAAGCCGGCATTACGCCCGGTGGCCAGGTGAATGGTAGCGACAAGCTGGCGCAGCTGCTGGCCAAACGTACCCAGGCTTAAGGCATGGTTTTGTATAAAGTGCGACGCCTTTTGGCGTCGCTTTTTATTAGGGCCTCAGGAACGACGGTTATCCTCGCCTCGGCAATTTATGTGCTGGGCAGCTACCTGCTGCTTTCACTTGCCGGAGAGGCGGACATCACCGCGCCGGAGAATTTCTTCTACTGGCTGGTGGTGACTGCCTCCACTGTGGGCTTTGGCGACTTTTCGCCGGGCACACCAATGGGTAAGTTGGCCGTCAGTCTCTGGGTTATCCCCCTTGGCTTGAGCCTGTTTGCGATGATTGTTACGCGCGTGGGCTTCGGTATTTCGGAATTTGTACAGCGGGGCAAGAAAGGTTTACGCAAAATGAGCCATCAAAACCATACCGTGATCATCGGCTGGAACGGCACCCGGACTGTGCGCCTGATCGAGCTGCTACTGTCCAAGACCAATGGTAACTCGGCTGAGATAGTGCTGTGTGTTGAGGCGGATATTGAAAATCCCATGCCCAAACAAATCGATTTTGTACGGGTGGAGTCATTTTCTCACGCGGAAAGTATGCAGCGTGCCAGTCTGGACAAGGCGGCGCGGATCATCATCGATAACCCTCTGGATGATGTCACCCTGACTACCGCACTTTTCTGTGAAAAGTTGAGCCCGAACAGCCATAAAACCGCGTACTTCCAGGATGAAAATGTCGGCGAGCTGTTGCGCAGCCACTGCCCGAACATCGAGTGTATTCCCTCGGTCGCGGTAGAACTGCTGGCGAAATCCTCTCTGGATCCGGGTTCTGCCCGCTTGCACCGGCAATTGCTGGACAGTACCTATGGTATGACGCAGTACAGCGTGGAGTATCGTGGAGAGCAGCCTCTCCCAGTGGGCGCATTGTTTGATCATTTCAAGCATGACCTATCTGCAACCTTACTTGGCGTGCGCCGATCGGGGGAACAGAAGATTGCGATTAATCCGGCACTGAACGAGAATGTCGCCCCCGGCGATACCGTCTACTACATCGCTGCAGAGCGTTTACCGGAAAAACGCTGTTTTGACATAAAGATTACCGACAGGGAAGCGCTCGGCGAATGTTTGACAAACTGATCAATAAATTCAAAAAGCCAGAAGTAAAACCGCAAACTCCAGAAATCATGGGGTTGCGGATGGGGGCAAGCTTTGAAGTCGACCCTCTGGCTATCCGCCTGATACTGGATGAGCTGGCGATTGAGACCTTTGAACCTACCCAGATCATCAAGGCGGCCGGTGTAGTCGAGCTGGATGGCACCTGGGTTTATCGCTTTTATACCGATGACGATGCCTGGTTACAGGTGGTCGCAGAGGGCGGTCAGCGGGACGAAAATGTGGTGGATGTAAAGCTCTTCCATTTTTATGACACTCGCGATGTCGCCACCGACACTGCCTGGAATAATCTTTTGAATCGCGAAATTGGGGCCGCCAGTTATACGCTGGATGGTCGCAATTACGAGCGTGTTTGGACCGCCACCGGGGATTACCACAACCCGGTACATATGGTGGAAACCACCTACGACGAAGACGGCGATCATTCCAGCACGGATCAGTTCACCATGCTGTTTGAGCGCCCGCTGTCGGATCAGCGCACCGAATCCTTATTTCTTTCTGCGGAAGAAAAGCTGGAGGCCGGGGGTTACCTCAGCCGCTGCCTGGTACTCAGTACCGGTATTTCTCTCACACCCTCACAAATAACCATTCACGGATAACAAGGAGTAGTACCCATGGAACAGTCTTACGAATTAATGACTGGTATCCTGCATTTTGCCGCTTATTTCGGCCTGTCACTGGTGTTGTTGATCGCCTTCAAGTACCTGTATGCGCTGGTCACGCCCCACGATGAATGGAAATTGATCCGTGAAGACAAAAACGTCGCGGCGGCCATTGGTTTCGGCGGCGCGGTGCTGGGTTTTGCTATTGCCCTTGGGGGTGCCGCAAGCAACTCCGTATCCCTGCTGGACTTCGCTACCTGGGCGGTTATCGCATTGGTTGCCCAGCTGCTGGCATTCGCGATTACTCGCTTCCTGTTTATCCCGCGCATCGTTTCCCGCATTGAAGAGGGTGAAATCAGTGCTGGTGTCATGCTGGCCGCTACCACCATCGCGGTCGGCGTACTGAACGCTGCCTGCATGTCCTACTGAGTGGAGGCCGTGCAATGAAATCTTTGAAACGTACCGCGACGATCGATCTCGACCGGATGCGCAAATCCACTGCGCGTAATTTTGTTCTGCGTCCGATTGCGCTCGGCATCGTGGCTGCCCTGATGGGGTGTAGCTCCAAAGAAGAGGTGAAAGTTGTTGCTTCTGTAGAGGACTGTGTCAATCAGACAGAACTCGACCAGAAACAGTGCGAGGCCGCTTACCAGCAGGCACTGCGTGAAGCGGAGCGCACTGGCCCGAAATACGACTCGCGCCATCTGTGTGAAGTAGAGTTTGGCAATTGCCGGCAGACCGGCAGCTTCTGGCTGCCATTGATGACCGGTTTTATGGTCGGACAGATGCTCGACAGTCGTGACCGCAATTACTACTACAACCCGGTTTACCGCTATAGCAATCCGTATTCCGGGAATTACGACCGTTTGATGACCTCCGATGGTAGCGTGCTTGGTCGTTCCGGCAAGGTGAACTACACGGTGCCAAGCTCGGCAACCAAGCCCAAACCTACAGTGACCAAAACCGTGTCCCGTGGCGGTTTCGGTTCCGTTGCGTCCGCCAAGTCCAGCTGGGGTGGCGGTCGTTCCGGGGGCTGGGGAGGCTAAGCTTTGCTGCGCATGCCCATTAACCCGCGCCCGGACTGGAAGGAAAGGGCGCGGGAGTTCGGCTTCGGCTTTCACACCATGTATGGCGAGCCCTACTGGGATGAAAGTGCCTACTACCAGTTCACCCTCGAGCAGATAGAGCGGGATCTGGAAGACCCCACCGAAGAAATTCACCAGATGTGTCTGGAAGTCGTTGCCCGTGTATTGGCGGACGATGAGCTGATGCATCGCTTCTGTATACCCGAACGCCACTGGGATTTTGTGCGCAGCTCCTGGGAGAATGGCGATCCCAGTCTCTACTCCCGCCTGGATTTTGCCTACACCGGTAAGGGCCCGGCAAAACTCTACGAGAACAACGCCGATACCCCCACCAGTCTATTTGAAACCGGCTTCTGGCAGTGGTTGTGGCTGCAGGATAATGTCGACCGCGGGGCCTTGCCACGTCAGGCCGACCAGTTCAACAGCCTGCAGGAAAAGCTCGTTAATCGCTTCCGCGACCTGCAATTCCTGACGCCTGGCCGTGCGCTTCACTTCGCCTGTTGTAAAGATACCGAGGAAGATCGCGGTACCGTGCAGTACCTGCAGGACTGTGCGCGGGAGGCGGGGATCGAAGAGCACTTTGTGTTCGTGGAAGATATTGGCCGCGATGCAGAGGGGCGCTTCACCGATTTACAGGATCGGGTGATCAACTGGATGTTCAAACTCTATCCCTGGGAGTTTATGTTCCGCGAGGAGTTCGGCGAGTATCTGGGCGGCAATAACATCCGCTGGTTGGAACCGCCGTGGAAGGCCATTCTTTCCAACAAAGCGCTGTTGCCGATGTTGTGGCGAATGTTTCCCGGGCATCCGAACCTGTTGCCGGCATTCTTTGAGGATGAGTTGGGTCGGGCCGGCGAGTTTGGCGAATTGGTGAAAAAGCCGATTTTTTCCCGCGAGGGGGCCAACATCTCGATTGTAAAATCGGCAGCCTCAGCAGACTCTTCCTCTAAAACGGAAGCCTTGTCCGATGGGCCCTATGGGGAAGAGGGCTATGTTTATCAGGCCCTGTACCCACTGCCGAAATTTGGCAATAACTACACCCTGATTGGCAGCTGGCTGATTGACGATGAGGCTGCCGGCATTTCCATTCGTGAAGACAGCGGCTTGATCACCCTGGATTCCAGCCGCTACTTGCCTCATATCATTCTCTGATTTTTCTGATTCTCTCTGCTCGTCGCTGTGAAGCGGGTTAGGGCATTTCCCAAGCCAGGGATTCAACCAGCGAACGGAAGCACCCTTGAAGCGGTGCTTCCAGTTTCAGGCGCGCGCCACTCACCGGGTGATCCAGTTCCAGACGGTGAGCGTGGAGTAGTAATCGCCCGCAGCCAAAATGTTCCGCAAAGAAACGGTTATGCACGGATTTGCCGTATTTGGGGCAGCCGATCAGCGGGTGCTGGATATGCTTGAAGTGACGGCGTATCTGGTGGCGGCGGCCGGTCTTCAATTGTATTTCCACGAATGAGTAGCGGCTGCTGGGGTAACGGTCTACCGCGATGGGCAATTCAGCGGTATCCAGCCTGCGGAACAGGGTAACCGCCTCCTGGCGTGGCAGCTCGCTCTTGGGGCGTTTGCGCTGGTGTTTGAAGTCGC
The DNA here is from genome assembly GCF_009903625.1 of Microbulbifer sp. ALW1. Taxonomy (NCBI): domain Bacteria; kingdom Pseudomonadati; phylum Pseudomonadota; class Gammaproteobacteria; order Cellvibrionales; family Microbulbiferaceae; genus Microbulbifer; species Microbulbifer sp. ALW1. The sequence continues at coordinate 2,798,274 of NZ_CP047569.1, forward strand.
TTACTGGTGGCAGTGGATAGTCGATGGTGCCGCTTTCCGGGCAGTAACCGCGGCAGACGGCAAGGTACTGTTTGACGGTTGTGTCACTCTCCATCTGAGCCTGCACCTGGGCTGCTACTTCGCTGCTCTTGCCAAACACAATGACGCCGGATGTGGGTTTGTCCAGCCGATGAATGGGGAACAAGTGGCAGCCAGCCATATCCCGCAGGGTTTGCAGCAGGAACCGGGTCTCGTGGCGGTCGATGGAAGAGCGGTGCACCAGCCAGCCTTCAGGCTTGTAGGCGGCGAGTAGCTGATCGTCCTGGTACAGGATTTCCGGAGAGGCTAGCGGGCTTGCTTCCTGATTCATTCGGGCCACTGGTCCAGGGGGCCGAGATATACCCAGCGTTTTTTGTGTAACTTGAACAGGGATATCTCGTGCAGCGCGTATTCCTGACCGTCGTCCAGGTACCATGCCTTGAACTCGACGATCGATTTTTTCAGGCCCTGCTTGCTTTTTATGACCTCTAGCCTTGACCAGTCGGTGGTCAACTCTTCGGCGTTCAGTTCCGGGCAGGTGTCCGGATGCCAGCTCTTCTGCAGGTAGGGAATATTCTTGGTGACATAAGCTGTGAACCGGCTGCGCATCAGGGCTTCTGCAGTATTGGGGTAGGATTTACCGCTAAGGTAGAGGCTGCAACACTGGGGAGCTGGTTTTGCGGAGCCACAGGGGCAGGGCTGGGACATGGTTCGGAGTACTTCTTCCTGGATTTTGGCGCATAGCGGCATGATAGCAGTGGAGGAGGGGGACTGGCAGGTCAGTCTTTGCAGGGAAATCGGCGCCACAGCTGCTAACCTCAATAAAGTAGTGAGCACTATTCACAGGTAAGGTTATGAATCGCTGGAGTCTGGCCATCGCCCTCGGGCTGTGTTTCTCCCTGTTGTCGATTTCAGTCAATGCGCAAACGGAAGATCCCGGCCAGCCCCAGCTCGGCGGCGGTCAGAGCCCGAACCTGAGCTTTTGCCAGGAGCGATTCTACGAGGAAGATGATGGTCTGCTTCGCTGTAATTGGGCGGTGAATTTCAACTTCGCCTGCTTCGTTTCTTATCCTTCCAATAAGGTGATTCAGGCCGGGTCGAAAATCTCCGAGCCGGAAATTGTCGGTGAGTGCGACAATGGGGAAAAAATCATCAAGATACTGCACTACTAATCTTACCGGACCATTTATAGCCCAGACAGTTCAAAGCTCAGGGCACCATTTATCTGCGGACTTTTGCCTGTGGCTGCGTCAGGCTACGGGTTCCGGCGCAAGGTGCCCATCTGCGAGCATGGTTGAAATTTTCTGTTGCAACTGATCGTAGGTGAAGGGCTTTTTGATGCAGTCGAGAATCCCATCCGCCAGAATTTCCTGTACTTTGCTTTCCACGCTGTAGCCTGTTGACAGCATGGCTTTGATACCGGGATTGATTCTTTTTAGTTCTGAGAACAATTGCTGCCCATCCATTTGCGGCATGATCATATCCAGCAGCACCAGATCGATTTCCGCGAATTGGTCCCGGTAGAATGCGATGGCCTCTTCTGCCGTCGCGAAAGTTTCTACCTGGTGGCCGTGCATCTCAAACAGGGCTTTGGAGTAGCTGCGAACAATGGCTTCGTCATCGACCACCATCATACGAATGGTGCGCTCCGGACTTTCCGCTTTCGGATTATTTTCCAGGTGCTTGCTGCAATCTTTGATGATGGGTAAATAGAGGTCGAAACAACTGCCCTTGCCGGTTTGTGAGCGGCACTGAATCGCGCCTTTGTGGAGGTGTGTGGTTCCGTAGACTGCGGCCAGTCCAAGCCCGGCGCCGCGCCCGCTGGCCTTGGTGGTAAAGAACGGCTCAAAAATTCGCTGACGCACTTCTTCCGTCATCCCCATGCCATTGTCACTGACATTGATACGCAGGTATTGGCCGGGCTCAATCTGAAAGTCTGATATAGCAATTGTTTCCTTCACCGTGACATTGCGGGTGCTGAACACCAGCAGGCCACCCGCAGGCATGGCGTCTTTGGCGTTGATGCCCAAATTGAGAAGCGCGCTCTTGAGCTGTGCCGAGTCGCCCTTGACGTGGGGCCGCTCGGCATCCAGTTGTTGCTGGATGGTGATCCTGCGGTCGATGGTGCGCTCCAGCATCGCGCACACATCGCGCACTATGTCGTGGGTGTTGCAATCATGTAGTTGGTAAGAACCCTTGCGGGCAAAGGTCAGCAGCTGTTTGGTCAGCTCGGCGGCATGGTGGGCGGTGGTCAGGATCTGGCTGGCGTATTCGGCGATTTTGGCATCGTAGGTCATCTGGTGAATGACTTCGGCAAAACCGGCAATCCCATGGACCATATTATTGAAATCATGGGCGATGCCCCCGGCCAGCTCGCCAATTGCCTGCATTTTCTGCGCCTGGCGAAGTTCTTCTTCCAGTAGCCGTTGCTTGGTGATGTCACTGCCGATGCTGAGTACACCGATGGTCTCGCCATGGTCATCGATCAGGATTTTATTGGTCCACGCGACCCAGACCCGGGTGCCGTCTTTGGTGATGTTTTCGTTGACGTTGTAGCGGTGTTCTTCGGGGTAGTTGCAGATATGTTGCATCAGGGGGCGGAGGTCGCGGCCGGTGCTTTCGTTTTCCGGTACGATGGTCCCTATTACGTGTTTGCCGATAATCTCCGTTTCACTGAACCCGAAGAAATTCTGTGCATATTCGTTGAAGAAGGTGATTTCGCCGTTTTTATCCCAGCGCAAGATGATGGAATTGGCATGTTCAACCAGTTCGCGGTAGCGCTCTTCGCTTTTGCGGAGTGCCTCATAGACCTCCTGCGAATCCTGCCGGGGTTTAGGCGGGGCCTCTGTGTCTGTCAGCCCACTTGGGTCTGCTGCTGAGGTTTTTTCCATCCGTCCATCCTGGAGCCAGGGAAAGAAACAAGATTGCAACACGGCTTCTAGCAATTGTCTAGCGATAGGGTTGCTCCGGCAATGGCCGATTTATTGCAGTAATTCGCCTTGCAGATTAGGCCTGATACGTCTTCATTATTTTGGCGTCGTGCGCCGGAGGCTGACGTTCCGGGTGGCTGGCGGAATTTTGAATTACTGCTAGCATGGGGCCAATTTCCTGATAACAGCAAAACAAGTAGGAGGGGGGATGCAAACAGATCCACGATATATAAAAAGTACCCATACCCAAACCCATGTCGGTTTGTTTAAAACGGGCGTTTCCAGTCGGCGGCTACTCTCCCTCATTGCCAGTGCAGTGCTCGGGGTTTCGGTTGTGGGCTGTGGCGGTGACGATAAGCAGAGCGACGGAAAGGGAGCGGACTATGCCCGCCAGGGTGCATTTCCCTCTAGCTACAAAGCCAGCGAAGCAGCACCGGTACTGATCCGGGGCGCGACACTGCTGACCGGAACCGGAGAGCAGCTGGCCAATACCGATCTGTTACTCAAAGACGGCAAAATTGCCGCGATTGGGGAGGGGCTAAAAGCACCTCGTGAGGGGCGGGTGGTGGAGGCCGCGGGCAAGTGGGTAACGCCTGGCATCATTGATGTGCACTCCCACCTCGGGGACTATCCCGCACCTTCCATCGAGTCATCCCAGGATGGCAACGAGATGACCTCCCCGAATACCGCTCAGGTATGGGCAGAGCATTCGGTATGGACTCAGGACCCCCAGTTTGCGCTGGCGCTGGCTGGCGGCGTGACCAGCCTGCAAATTTTGCCCGGCTCGGCGAACCTGTTCGGCGGTCGCGGCGTCACCCTGAAAAATGTACCGGGCCGCAGTGTCCAGGATATGAAATTCCCCGGCGCCCCCTATGGATTGAAGATGGCCTGCGGTGAGAACCCCAAGCGGGTATACGGGGGTAAAGGTACTTTGCCGTCGACCCGAATGGGCAATGTGGCGGGTTACCGCCAGGCCTGGATCTCTGCGGCGGCATACCGGGACAAGTGGGATGACTATCACAAGAATGGCGGCGATGCGCCCGATCGGGATTTGCAGATGGAAACCCTCGCCGGCGTATTGAACGGCGATATTCTGGTACACAACCACTGCTATCGCGGCGAAGAAATGGCCATCATGATGGATGTGGCAAAAGAGTTCGGTTTCCAGATCTCTACCTTCCACCACGCGGTAGAGGCCTACAAGGTGGCCGACCTGCTGGCAGAGAACAAGGTGTGTGCTGCCATGTGGGCGGACTGGTGGGGCTTCAAGCACGAAGCGTTTGATATGACCGAAGCCAATATTGCCATCGTCGATCAGGCCAAGGCCTGTGCCATGATTCACTCGGATTCTGCCATCGGGATTCAGCACCTGAACGAGGAAACGGCGAAAGCGATGATGGCGGGGCAGCGCGCCGGGTTCCATATCGAACCGCGCCATGCGGTTGCCTGGATGACACTGAACCCCGCCCGGGCGCTGGGGATTGACGAGGTCACCGGTAGCCTGGAAAAAGGCAAAATGGCGGATGTCGTGGTCTGGTCCGGCAACCCTTTCAGTGTTTACTCGAAAGCAGATCAGGTCTTTATTGACGGGGTACTGATGTACGACCGCAAGGATCCTGAGCGCCAGCCCCATAGTGATTTTGAACTGGGCATTCTCGATGCCGAGGGCGAGCGTTTACCCGAAGGGGGGAATTAATCATGAGAGCAATGCAATCTCTGAAAATCGTGGCCTTGGCGTGTGCCAGTGCGTTTGCGGGGAGCTCGAGCTTCGCGCTGGCCCAATCACATGAACCCGGTACTTTTCTGATCAAGGGCGCCAAGATCATTACCCTGAATAATCAGGGTACTCTGGAATCTGCTGACCTGCTGATTCGCGACGGCAAAATCGCACAGGTGTCGGAAGACCTGGGTACGCTGACTGCGGATGTGGTTATTGATGGCCGGGGTAAAGTGGTTACTCCCGGGATCATCGCGCCCAGCAGTGAGCTGGGCCTGACAGAAATCGGTGCGGCAGCATCCACCAATGACAATGCGATTGTGGATACGTCTATCGGTGCGGGATTCGATCCTGCAGTGGCGTTTAATCCGCACTCCACACTGATCCCATTTAACCGCGCTGGTGGTTTGACGCGCGCGGTGGTGCTGCCGTCCAGCGAGGAAAAAATCTTTGCCGGCCAGGGCTTCGCGATCAAGCTCACTGGGGGTTACGACAGTGTGACCGACACAGGTCTGGTGCAGAAAGTGTATTTTGGTGAGTACGGTGCGCAGCTCGCTGGTGGCAGTCGCGCACTGGCCTTTGCACAGGTAGAGAAGGCCTTGAGTCAGGCAAAGGAATACGCAGACAATCGCGCTGCGGTGCGCCAGGGTGAATGGCGGGAGCTAGATTACTCGCTGGAGGATCTCGAGGCTTTGCAGCCGGTGTTGAATGGCAAGCAGCGAATCTTGGTCACCGCCGACCGCGCCAGTGATCTGTTGCAGCTTTTGGCGCTGGCGCAAAAATTTAACCTCAAGCTGATCATTCAGGGGGCTGCAGAGGGCTGGATGGTTGCCGATGAGCTGGCTCAAGCCGGTGTGCCGGTAATTATCGACGCACTGGGTAATACTCCCGATGCCTTCGAGAAATTGGGGGCACGGATGGACAACGCGGCCTTGATGCAGAAGGCGGGCGTGACCCTTGCCATCAGCGGCCCGGGCTATGCCGGGTCTCACAACAGCTATCTCTCCCGACAGGCGGCAGGTAATGCGGTGGCTTACGGCTTGCCGTACGAGCAGGGAATCCGCGCAATTACCGCAAATGTGGCGGAGATCTTTGGTCTCGAGGGTGGCTCACTGGCGGTTGGTAGTCCCGCAGAACTGGTGCTCTGGAGTGGTGACCCCTTGGAGGTGACCAGCTATGCGGAAATGCTGTTGATTGACGGTAAACCCCTGTCGCTGGTCAACCGGTCGACACGATTGCGTGATCGCTATCTGCACCCGAAGGCCGGTACCGAGCACGGATATAAACAGTAGTTATGTATTTAATAATTGAAGTAAGGAACTGCGAAGATGAGTGTTGAGATTACAGCTCTGTATGGGAGCTTGTGCGCGTTACTGGTGATTGCCCTGGCATTCAAGGTGGTGACCTTCCGGCGCGGGAAAAAAGTGGGGATAGGGACCGCTGGCGATAAAGAAGGGGAGGTAGCGGTCCGCGCCCATGCCAATGCCATTGAGTATATTCCGCTGGCATTGATTCTGCTGTTGGTGGCGGAAATCAACGGCCTTTCCCATGTCTGGCTGCATGTCCTGGGTGCATCTCTGGTCCTTGGACGACTTCTGCACGCGGTGGGTTTCACCGTTGGCAAGGGTGGGTATCACCCGGGGCGTTTTGTCGGCACTCTGCTGACCTGGATCGTGATCCTTGCCCTGGCGGTAATCAACCTGCTGTGGCTGTTTTAATCCAGCTTGGTTTCAAGTAAAAACACCCGATAAAGCCCCAAAAAAAAAGCCCGGCAAGCCGGGCAGAGTACAGGGATGGAATCAGTGTGTCGCCAGGAAGGCGACCGCTTATTGATTGGCCGCCAGCGGGGTGACGTTTTCTTCCGCTACCGGTGACGGCTCATTGGCCTCGTCTTCGGCCAGCAACTCTTCCGGCTTTCCTTTACAGGCTTTCGCCAGAACTTCGCGACGCTTGGCAAGCATCAAGCCAATTTCTTCACTGGCTTCTTCAGAAACACCTTCAACATGGCGCTCGATCAGCGCGGTGATGTTGGCGGCCAGTTCCAGCATTTTGTCGTGTTCTTCGGCATCTTTTTTGTTGTCGAACATGGCTCCGTCTCTATCGCATTTCCAAACCGCTACTACCGCCATAGTGGCCTCCTGTAACCGTGTGTTGTTGTCAATGTGTATGTATGTACAGTATCTGTATAAATGTTCAGTGTCAACCGAGCGTCCATACAAGCCGCGCGGCAAGGCCTATCAGCAAAATACCGAATAACTGCTGTAACCGATGGCTCCAGCTGCCGCCACGTATGCCGCGCTTACGACCAATGTACACCAGAGTGGCGATCAGTAGATACCAGGCGGCATCAATACCGCCGGCGAGGGTCGCCATGGCGATTTTGGTGCTGGTGCTCTGGCCATCGCTAAGGAACTGGCTGAAGAGGGCAGTAAAGAAGAGGGCTACCTTGGGATTGAAGATTGCGATGGCGAATCCCTGCATGGCGGCGCGAACCGGTGAAGCGGGCAGCGATTGCTGCGGCTGGTCTGTGGCATCGTCAATGGGGCCCGCCGCTGCACTGGAATTCGGGCTTGGCGCCGAGAGGGCCTTCCAGCCAAGGTAGAGCAAAAACAGCGCGCCGATCCATTGCAGGCCGGTAAACAGCGCGGGTGACTGGGTCAGGAGCAGTGTCAGCCCGAGTGCAGATAGCAGCGCATAAAGACCGATTGCCAGGCCGTGGGCAAGGGCGCAGGCAGTACCATTGACAAGACTTGCGCTGGCATGACGCAGCACAATGAGTAAGCTCGGGCCAGGAGACATGGCGCCAAGGGCGCAAACCCCGGCCAGCGACAGCCATTCCAGAATACTCATCAGAAGCCCCCTCCATTGTCCAGCCAGGCCTGCTCTGCGACCGAGGTGTCTCGGCCCAGTGCGTTATTGCGGTGCGGGTAACGTCCGAATTCATCGATAACCGCCTTGTGGGCCACGGCGAACCGGTAGTAGCCTTCCGCCGCCTGTGTGTCGCTGTCGTCTACCCCGGGGCCGCTGAACGCCTGTCGCAGTTGGTCGAAGTAGGCCACAGACTGGGCCTGGATCTCGCCGGATTCCGAATGTTCCAGCGGCATGCCCACAAAGGCCCTCTGGTGCAGGCCGAATTCACCCTGGCGATTCTCGCGGACGATGGTTTGGCCGATATCCAGTGCCAGCGGGTCGCCGGCAAAGGCTGTGGGCTGTCCACGGAAAATATTACGGCTGAACTGGTCGCATAACAGGATCAGGGCTAGCTCACCGCGGGAGGATTCCCGCCAGTGATCCAGCTCACCCGCTTGGGCGGCCTCCACGGTAGCGCCAAAGTGTTTGCGGATCTGCTGGTCGAACTCGTCACTCTTCTGAAACCAGCGGTTGCGGCTGGCGATATCGGGCATTGCCTGCAGTTCGTCGCTACCGAACCAGAAATTGAGGACCTCTGAGGTGGTAACGGTACCCCGGAGGGCAGAGGCTTGGCTGGAATCTGGGGTCATGTGTTCCTCTTGGTGAATTTTTTACTGGGGTTGCATCCAAATCAGGCTTGGCCCGCGTCCATTCAGAAGAAAGGAAAAGCCCACCCTGGGTCGATAATGCGGCAAAGCGGTGAACTGTGCTGCTTAAAAAAGGTACTATTTGGCGCTGAACGCCGTTTTTCGTCGGGGCTTTGGCGAAAAAGTGGTCAGAATGGCCTTTGTTAGCTTCCCGGGTATGTGTTTGTAGATGGTGTTGTGGCTGATTTTGCCCCCTGTAGCAAGAGCGAGATAAAACGAATGAGAGCGAGAAATTCAAAAGTACGCAACGGCCTGCCGGCCTGGGGTATTGCGATTGCGGTTGCCCTGGGTCTGGGTGTGTCCGGCAGTGTGCTGGCGCAGAGCGACGAGGTCGTGAAGCCAGTACCGCCGGCCCCTCCGGCGCCGGTGATTGTGGTACCTGAGCCTCCGGAAGGTAAGGTGACCAAGCAGGTTCGAATCCTGCGCCAGGAAGACGGCAGTCTGCGTATCCATACGCGGGACGAAAATGGCGAAAACGCCGACGTGGAAATCAACCTCGGTGAGGCCTTCGGCGGCGCGGTGACCCAGCGCATTTATGAGAAGCTGGAGGAGAAGGGCATCCTCGATGAGAAGGGGCTGGTTATTGAGGAGGCGCTGGAATCAGTGCCGCGCAATATCCAGATTGGCATCCAGGCCGACCTGGAGCGGGCCCAGCGGGCGGAGGAACGTGCTGAGCGCGCCAGGGAGCGTGCAGAAAGAGCACGTGAGGACAGTCACCATGACCATCACTACGAGAATTACCGGCCGCAGGATCTGGAGTGGCTGATTGCGGTCATCGCGATTCTGGCGGTGTTCGGCACGCCGATCATGATTGTCTGGCTGGCGACCCGTAACAGCTATCGCAAGAAACAGCTGGTGATGGAGAACATCAACCGCATGGTCTCGGAAGGCCGTGATATTCCGCCAGAGTTACTGGATGCACTGGAGGGCGAAAGCACCAGCAAAGCCAAAGATCGGGGCTTTACCCTGATTGCGGTCGGCGCTGCGATCTTTATCTGGCTGACCGCGGCTGGCGGTCTGGGAGCGGGTAGTCTTGGCCTGATTCCGCTGTTTATCGGTGTGGCGCGCTACATCAACTGGAAGCTCGATCAGCAGCAATTCGGTTAAGGACAACCATCCATGAACCTCGATGATGAGGATCTGATCAGGCGCGTCGTCGACGACGGGGACCAGCGGGCTTACGCCCAGCTGGTTCGTCGCTATCAGTCACAGCTGCGATTCTCGCTCCGTCAGCTGTGCGATGGCGACCAGGGGTTGGCGGACGATATGGCGCAGGAGGCTTTTATCAAAGCCTACAAGGCGCTGCCGGCATTTCGGGGTGATGCGCGATTCAGCACCTGGCTGTATCGCATCGCCTACAATCTGGTCATGAGCCACAAGCGCAAGAATGCGCCGGATGTGGATCAGGACGCGGTCGATCGCGCCCAGGCCCAGGAAAGCGTCGAAGAAGCGCAGCAACTGGGGATGGCCAGGGACCTGAATTCAGCGATGGGGGAGTTGAGTGACGCCCAGAGGCAGGCGGTGCATCTGTGTATGCAGCGCGGCTTTTCACACGAAGAGGCGGCAACCATTATGAAGTTGCCGCTGGGCACGGTAAAATCCCACGTTAACCGCGCCAAGGCCAAATTGCAGACACTGCTACAGGCTTGGCGAGAGGAGGTAGTCAGTGGCTGACTTCAAAACAGAGGGTAGTTCCACAGGTATGGTCATCAGAAACGGTGTTGTGCAGCCCGCAGGGCCCGCTAGCGAAGTGGGTGAGCCGGATTTCGACACCTGGCTTTCCCAGCAGTTGCAGTTTAGCGAGCCCCATCTCGATGATGGCGGCTTCTGTGATCGGGTAATGGCGGATTTGCCGCCGGTACCGGCAAAGCGGATTGAGCGCCGGGCGACCCGTTATCAATACGCTGCTGTGGTCGCGGCATCGGCGATTGTCTGCTGGCAGTTCCCGCTGGAGCAGATGTTGACCCAGATGGCGGAGCAAAGTATCAGTTTATATAGCCTGGTGGGGGTGGGTATTCTCAGCTCTATCGTGGCGATGACCGGTGGTATTTGGGCTGCACGCCGCTAATCTAACCGTTGCGAGAGGGCCGACGAAAAGTCGGCCCCTTCTGGTTTTCTCGTTTCCCGTCTAATTCCCTATCTATATCTCCCGCCGACTCCTTGTCACGCTGACTCCTTGTTACCGATGATATTGTCCCAGCTGTATATCGCCGCGCCGGGTTACTTTGATCGAAGGCAGAATTGACTGCCGCAAACCCAGCTTGGCTTCCAGTTCGTAAGGCACCGTGTTGCCCTGGAGTCTGAGAAGCTCCGCCGCTGCCATAAAGGAGCCCATCAGGTTGGCCGAGGCATCTACCACTATGGCCTCCTGCCCGTAAGCGGGAATGGTCGGGAGTTCGCTGGAGGTACCGGTAATTACCTTGTGCCCCGCAAGTTTCAGGGTGTAATAGAGCCCGGATAGTGCCAGTTCACTACGGTTGGGATTAAAAACTCGCAAGTGGATACGAAACCGCAGGTCACCGCTGTGGTTGTTTGGCAGGGGTTCCAGCGCAGTCACCTGGACCTCGGGCTTTTCGAAATCTGGCGACAGCACGGCGCAGCCCTGGAGCAGGGCTGCGGAAATAAGCATTGCCCAGATCAGGGCGATACCTCGAATACGGCTCCAGCCGGATGCCCATTCGCTCTGGTGCTTCTTTGCGCAGCGTTGGTCAATACGATGTTTCACAGTTATCCCCTTGTAAATCTGGATGTGCTTCACGGAAACCGGGTTGGCCAAAAGTGATTACCCGGAAAACCTTGTTCTGTTTATTCGTCCCCCTGTAGACAGTAGCTGCCTGAGAGGGTTCGGAGAGACCCGTTAGGTCCTTGGTTTACGGTGCGTTTGCGCTTATATGGCAGTTCACGGGGGCTGCCACTGAAGGCTATACTCAGGGCGCACCAGGGCCTCAATGGATCGAGGCTCAATCGCTAAAGCCAAAAGCTAGCGTCAGCAAGCAAGGATGTGACCTGTGGAGTTTGCCAAGCTTCAGCCGGATTTACAGCAGTGGATTCGCGATGCTGTCACCAACGGCCAGCAACTGTCGGTGATGATGGATGCCTTGTTAAAGGCCGGATATCAGCCCGCCATTTCCCAAGCGGTAGAGCAATGTATTGCCGATTACGGCATTTCTTCGCAGCGGCCTGTTTCCCCATTGACACCATCCAATGACTCTCATACCAGTAAATCTCGTACCAGTGATTCTAGCTCCGGTGAAAGTCGCACCATTGGCACGAATCCACAGGTGGATGCCGGAAGTCGCTTCCGATTTTTCAACCCGGCCAAAAACGGTATTGATCTCGGTGATCGTCAGGTGGAGATTTTACTGGCGCTCAAGCACCCAAACGTTGTGTTAATTGGCAATCTTCTTTCGGATGCGGAATGCGATGGGTTGATTGCCATGTCGCGCTCGCAGTTAACGCCGTCCCGGGTGGTTAACTCCGAACGCGGTACCTATGACCTGGGGCAGGCGCGCACCAGTGCCGGTACTTACTTCAAACGGGCGGAAAATCCGCTGATTGCGGGCATCGAGTCCCGCATTTCCCGCTTGCTGGGGGTGCCGGAGAGTCGTGGCGAGCCGCTGCAGATACTGCACTACCAAGCCGGAGCCGAGTACCGCCCGCACTACGACTTTTTCAACCCCGAAAGACCCGGAAACAAAGGTGTGCTCTCAATGGGCGGACAGCGGGTTGGCACTTTGATCATGTACCTGAATAGCGTAGAGGCTGGCGGTTCCACAGTCTTCCCCAGGGTGGGGTTGGATGTGCTGCCGAAAAAGGGCTGTGGCCTGTTTTTCTCCTACGCCAATGAACAGGGTGATCTCGACCACCAGACCTTGCATGCTGGCAGCCCGGTGATCAGTGGTGAAAAGTGGATTGCGACCAAATGGCTGCGGGTGCACGATTACGTCAGCTCGTCCACCTGATCGGGATAACTTCTAATCGAAACTTCTAATCAAAGCTTCTGACCGAGATAAATTCGGCGCATTTGCTAGGCTGGATACAGTCCGTTCGCTATAGCTACGAGCCATGTTTTCGATTTCTCTGTCGCCGATATTTCCTACTCCAGGTGTTCTCAGCGGTCTGCCCGGCCTTGAATGGGCGCAGACGCTACCGACCGACCCTGAGAAGGCAAAAGAGCTTGCCGACGCCTTGGAGCTTGCCAAGGTGCCGCCATCTTCCTTTTCAAATGTGGTGGAAGTAGTCTCTGCCTCGCTGGTGAATATCTGGGATGGCTTCCTCGGGCATATTCCGTTCTTCATCGCCAGCGTGCTGATGCTGTTGCTCACCTGGGTGATCGCCACCATTGCCGGGAAGTTCACCCGTCGCTTTGCGAAAAAAACCACCCAGCGTCCGTCACTCCAGGACCTGTTGGTTCGACTGACCAAAATTTTTATCTGGCTACTCGGCCTGCTGTTTACCGCGATGGTGTTGTTTCCCGGACTGACACCTGCGAAGGCCCTGGGGGGGCTGGGGTTGCTTTCGGTTGCCGTCGGCTTGGCATTCAAAGACATGTTTGAAAACTTCTTTGCCGGTATTTTGATTTTATGGCGTTTCCCGTTTGAAGCCGGCGATGTGATCAAATGCGAAAATGTGCACGGCAGGGTGGAAGCGGTAGAGGTGCGCAATACGACGATCCGGCGAACGACCGGGGAGCTGGTGATCGTTCCTAACCTGTTTCTGTTCAAAAACCCCTGTGAAATCCTCACGGATCGTAACAAGCGGCGTATCACCATCATTGCCGGTGTCGCCTACGGGGAAGATCTCAGTGCAGCGGTCGACATCATCGAGCAGGCCGTGAGCGGGTGTAAAACGGTGCGGGATGACGAGCCGATCCAGATATTTCCCCAAGGGTTTGGCGATAGCAGTATCGATATTGAAGTGACCTGGTGGGCAGGGTCCACCCCCCTGGAAGAGAGGCGCTCCAGAGGGGAGGTGGTCACTGCAGTGAAGAAGGCGTTAGACGACGCGGGTATTGAGATTCCATTCCCTTATCGCACGCTGACCTTCAAGGAGCCACTGCCCATCGTGGGTGATCTGGGGCGTGAGTAACGCTAACGCCGCAGTGGAGTCGTCGTGATTACAGTGTGCTGTCGGGCTGATTTTCCGGACGCGCCTTTTCAAAGGCGGGCAGGGCGGCACAGGCTTTGGCGATACGGGCAATGTGTGGGTAGTTGCTGATGTCCATGCCAAAGCGCTCGGCATTGTAGATTTGCGGGATCAGGCAGCACTCGAACAGGCCCGGATTATCGCCTCCTGCAAAGGCGCTGCCGAGGGCGGTGAGCTGGGCTTCCAGCGCCTGAAAACCGCCGTCGATCCAGTGCTGGATCCACGCGACTTTTTGCTCGTCACTGGCGCCCAATTCAGATTGCAGGTATTTGAGCACCCTAAGATTTTGTATTGGCTGAATGTCACAGGCCAGGTTGTAAGCCAGAGCGCGCACTCGTGCCCGGGCCAGGGCATCTTTGGGCAGCAGGGCGGGTTCGGGGTGCTGCTCATCCAACCATTCCAGAATGGCGAGGGACTGGGTGAAAATGTGCCCGGCATCGATCAGCGCCGGTACCAGCCCCTGGGGGTTGAGTTTGCGGTACTGCGCTTCCCGCTGCTCTCCTTTTAGTAGGTTCACCGGGTGATATTCGTACGCCAGCCCCTTTAAATTGAGAGCGATTCTTACCCGGTAGCTGGCAGAAGAGCGAAAATAGCCGTGCAGCTCCATATCCATTGATTCCTGTCTGGTTGATCTCGATCCGTTGTTGCGGTGCCACAGCTGGTAGGCGCATGCTCGGGAAGTTAATAGGCTTGGGGGGAATCGGCGCAAATTATTTGCGTGAAAACCTACGCAAGCTGACAAAAATGGCGCCAAACCTCGTATAATCTTCGGCCGATTTCGTCTGAGCACACTCCGGCCTGATCCCGGCCGCTCCCACCCTGATGTATACCTGATATATAACGGTCGGTGGCTGCCGAGCCCGAAACTGCCAAAAAATTCCTGCGGCAGTGGTTACATTTGAAACCAATTTTAGTTACATTTGAAACCTGGTACAACCCCGTTCCTCAGCAGGTGAATGAACCGCAATGACAACAACAGACAAGACACCACGAGATGCTGCGCCCGCAGAAGGGGATTTCGCCAATCCTATGGATGCGGTGCGCCCGGACGATTTGCGGTTGGAAAAATTCCTGCCGTATCGGTTGTCGGTGCTTTCCAACCGAGTGAGCAATGCAATTGCCCACGCCTATGGTGCGCGGTTCGATCTCACCATTCCCGCCTGGCGCGTGATGGCGATCCTGGGGCGCTTCCCCAACCTGTCCGCGGCAGACCTGGTGGAGCAGACGGCAATGGACAAAGTTGCCATCAGTCGCGCGGTTTCGATCCTGATCAGGAACGATTACATCACCCGCAGTGAAGACCTGGCTGACCGTCGCCGCCAGGTGTTGAACCTGTCGGATCTGGGCCGCGACGTCTACGAGCGCATCGTGCCGCTGGCGCAGCAGTACGAGAATGATTTGATGGGTTCTCTCTCGGCGGAAGAGCGTGGTCAGCTGGACAATATTATTGAAAAGCTGATGGCGCGCGCCCAGGACTGGGTGAATCGCGGCCTGATCGATTAATCTGCCTGATTGATCTGTATGTGACGGCGAATCGCCAAACACTGCGCTACCCACGACGAATAATCCCGATGACCAACAATTTACCAGGCGGTGTATCGGCCCCCTTCAAGGGCCGATAGGGGCCCTCACTGGCCAGCAAAGACAGTGACACCGCCGATTAATTATCAGGAGTTTCCATGTTTGACCACCTGAACAGCCTACCCGCGGATCCGATCCTCGGCCTTCTGGCTACTTACCGCAGTGACGAGAACCCCAGCAAAATTGACCTGGGCGTTGGCGTCTACAAAGATGAGGCGGGCCATACCCCGGTATTGCAGGCAGTAAAAGAAGCGGAAACCCGCCTGCTGCAAAGCGAAGAGACCAAGGCGTACATCGGTCCGGCGGGCACGCCAGGATTCAATACTGCCATGCAGGAACTGGTACTTGGTGCTGGCCATACCGCATTGCTGGCGAATCGCGTGCGCTCGGCGCAAACCCCCGGTGGTTGCGGCGCTCTCAGAGTGCTGGCGGAGTTCACCAATCGCGCCAAAGAGGGCGCGACCATTTGGGTGAGCGACCCTACCTGGGCGAACCATGTGCCCTTGCTGGGTAATGCCGGTCTGCAGATCAAGAGTTATCCCTATTACGATCGCGCGACCAGCAGCCTGAAGTTTGATGCCATGGTCGAAACCTTGAAGCAGGTAGGTGAGGGCGACCTGGTGCTGTTCCATGCCTGCTGTCACAACCCCTGTGGTGCGGATCTCAGCCGTGAACAGTGGAAGGTGCTGGCAGAGATGGCTCAGAAGCAGGGCTTCACCCCTTTCATTGATATGGCCTACCAGGGCTTTGGTGAAAGCCTGGACGCAGACGCCTACGGTCTGCGCCTGATGGCCGAGTCGGTGCCGGAAATGCTGGTTGCCGCCTCCTGCTCCAAGAACTTTGGTTTGTACCGTGAGCGCGTTGGCCTGGCGATGGTTATCTACAGCGATGCCGCGGCGGCGGATCGTGGTCAGAGCCAGCTGTTGAATGTGGTGCGTGGAAACTACTCCATGCCGCCCAACCACGGCGGCGCTATTGTTGAGTCCATTTTGACCGACGCCAGTCTACGGGCAAACTGGGAAGCCGAGCTGACGGAAATGCGTGAGCGTATCAATAGCCTGCGCTCCGGTTTGGTAGAGAGTCTGCAAAGTGCCGGTGCGGCCGGTGATTTCAGCTTCATCCAACAGCAGAAGGGTATGTTTTCTTTCCTGGGAATTAACCCGGAGCAGGTGCAGAAGCTGCAGCAGAAGTATTCCATTTATATGGTAGATTCGAGCCGTATCAGTATTGCCGGCTTGAGCCAGAACAACATGGCTTACTTCTGTCAGTCGGTGGCGGAAGTACTGGAAAGCTGATCGATTTCCCCGGTGAAGGCCGGGGCTGTTTGGAAACGCCCGCAGCGCTAACTAAAGTGCGCTGGGGGTGCTGTGTTTGAATTGTGTTGTCGAGCCGAAAATGGAAATTGAGGTAGAAGTCCCCGTGCCTGAATCTGTAGTAAACCCCTGGGATCCCGCCAGCTGGCGCAAGCTGCCGGCGCACCAGCAGCCCAAATACCAATCTGCCAGCGAAGTCGAGTCTGTGGAGCAGCAGCTGGCAGGTTATCCACCTCTGGTATTTGCGCAGGAGGCGCGCGAATTGCGTCGCCAGTTGGCAGAAGTTGCCCAGGGCAAAGCGTTTTTACTGCAGGGCGGGGACTGCGCCGAATCCTTTGCAGACTTCAATGCAAACAGTATTCGCGACACCTTTAAAGTGCTATTGCAGATGGCGGTGGTGCTGACTTTTGCCGGCAATTTACCGGTGGTCAAGGTTGCGCGCATGGCTGGCCAGTATGCCAAACCTCGCTCGGCCGATATGGAATCCGTGGGCGGCATAGAATTGCCGAGCTACCGTGGGGACATCATCAACGGTATCGACTTTACCTCTGAAGCCCGCGTACCGGATCCGCAGCGGATGCTGACTGCCTACAATCAGTCCGCGGCCACCCTCAACCTGCTGCGCGCCTTTGCCCAGGGCGGGCTTGCGGATCTCCATCAGGTGCACGCCTGGAACCTCAGTTTCCTGGAGAATAACCCGCAGCGCGATCGCTACTCGCAACTGGCCGAGCGTCTGCAGGATGCACTGGAATTTATGGCCGTTTGCGGCGTCAATTCCAGTAACACCCCGGCGATTCGTGAAACGACGCTTTATACCTCCCACGAGGCGCTGCTGCTGAACTACGAGCAGGCGTTGACCCGCACCGATAGCCTCACCGGAAAGTGGTATGACTGTTCCGCGCATATGCTCTGGATCGGTGAGCGCACTCGCCAGCTGGATGCGGCCCACGTAGAGTTTCTGGCGGGCGTTTGGAACCCGGTCGGGGTCAAGGTCGGGCCGGGTATGGCCACCGATGAGCTGCTTCGCCTGATCGATCGACTGAACCCGAACAACGAGCCCGGGCGTTTGACGCTGATTACCCGCATGGGTGCAGATACCCTGGGTGAAAAACTACCGGCACTGGTGCGTGCGGTAGAGAGGGAAGGGCGCTCAGTGGTGTGGAGCACCGACCCGATGCACGGCAATACCGAGAAGGCTTCCAGTGGTTATAAAACCCGGAACTTCGATAATATCCTGCGGGAAATTCGCGACTTTTTTGCGGTGCACCGAGCGGAAGGCAGTCACCCGGGAGGGATTCACCTGGAGATGACCGGGCAACATGTTACCGAGTGTACCGGCGGGGCCTGGAAAATTTCCGACGCCGATTTGGCCAGTTGCTATCGCACTCAGTGTGACCCGCGCTTGAATGCAGATCAGGTGCTGGAGCTCGCCTTCTGTATTTCTGAAATGCTGCGGGATGGCCGCAACGGAACCGCCCGGAATTAAATTAAGAGCAGTCAAAAGGAGATTGGGATGTTTCAGCTTTTTATCGGCAATAAAAATTATTCGTCCTGGTCTCTGCGCCCCTGGCTGCTGGCCACCCAGCTGCAAATTCCGTTTGAGGAGCAGCTGGTGCCGTTTGATGAAGGCGGTAGTTGGCAGAAATTCCGCAAATTCTCGCCCACCGGGCTGGTGCCTTGTCTGGTCGATGGGGAAGTGACGGTGTGGGACTCCCTCGCCATTGCTGAATACCTCTACGAAACTTATCCGGCGGTCTGGCCGCAAGATAAAACTGCCAGAGCCTGGGCGCGTAGTGCCGCCGCAGAAATGCATGCGGGCTTCTTTGCGCTGCGCAATCAGTGCAGTATGAACTGCGGTGTCACCATATCGCTGCACCAAGTGGACAGTGCGCTGCAGAGAGATCTGGATCGCCTGGATGAGCTCTGGCGGCAAGGGTTAGACCGGTTCGGCGGTCCCTATTTGGCAGGGGAGGCATTCACTGCGGTCGATGCTTTTTTTGCGCCGGTGGCGATTCGTTTGCAGGGGTATCAGTTGGCCCTCAGCGAAACAGCGATGGAGTACTGTCAAAGGCTGCTAGACCTTCCGGCCATGCAATCCTGGATCCGTGCGGCACTTGTGGAACCCTGGCGCGAAACTGAGCACGAGATGGAGCTGCAGGCCTTTGGTGCCATTGTGGAAGATCGACGGGCGCGCTGACACAGCGCGCCGCCAATTACTTGCCGGCATCTATTTTCATTTCACTCCAGTGCATTTTGCACGCTGTACTAATCATTGCCCACCGTAGTCATCGCTCGCAGTAGTCAATTTCCCTGCCTGTAACGGTATTCGGTATGGCGCTGTGTATATATTGGAGGGTGAAACTAACCACTTAATAAGCCGTTATCAAATGTTGGTGGTCAGTCATCCGCACAACTTCCTCCTGCCTGTTAGACAGGAGAGGGGGAATCTCCTGCGAAGTTTTTACTTTGCCGGACAAAATCGCGGCTTTGACGGCACCTCGTGGCGGTAGCTGCCACCCCGGGGTACACTCCGGACGGTCAAAATTTTAACAATTATGCAAATAAAGAGGATCGAGCCGATGCGTCAAACTCTGATCGCTATGTCCATCGCTGCCGCCCTGGCAACCATGGCCGGTTGCAGCAAAGAGCCCGAGCAAGTGCAGGCTGCAAAGCCCGCTAGTGAACAGTCCGCGGCTGCCGCTGCGATGCCAAGCGGGGATGTTGCCAAAAGCAATCCACTGCTGGCGAAATGGGCAGGTCCTTATGGCGGTGTTCCCGCATTCGACAAAATGAGCGTGAAGGATCTGAAGTCAGCGCTCGAATTTGGCATGGCCCAGAACCTCTCGGAAATTGACGCTATTGCCAACAACCCGGAAGCGCCCACTTTCGCTAACACCATCGAAGAAATGGAGCGCAGCGGCAAGGCTCTGGGGCAGGTGTTCACCTATTGGGGTATCTGGAGCGGCAATATGTCTTCTCCGGAATTCCGCGCGGTACAGGGTGAAATGGCACCCAAGCTGGCGGATTTCAGTTCCAAAATCATCCAGAACGACAAATTGTTCCAGCGTGTGAAAGCGGTATATGACGCACGCAATGATTCCGGGCTGGATGCGGAACAGAAGCGGGTGGTAGAGCTGACCTACGACGAGTTTGCCACCAATGGCGCAACCCTCTCCGGTGATGCCAAGGTGCGTTACGCGGCCATCAACAAGCGCCTCGCAGAGTTGCACACCAAGTTTGCCAACAACGTTCTGGCGGATGAGGAAGGCTATGACATGTTCCTGCGTAGCGATCAGCTGGCAGGCCTGCCGGAGTCTTTCGTCAAGGCAGCTGCAGCCCTGGCGGAAGAGAAAGGCCAAAAAGGTAATTACGCGATTACCAATACGCGCTCTTCCATGGATCCTTTCCTGACCTATTCAGAAAATCGCGCACTGCGTGAGAAGGTTTGGACCAATTACTACAGCCGTGGTGACAATGGTGACGAGCACGATAACAACGCGATCATCGCCGAGATTCTGCAGTTGCGGGATGAGCGTGTAGGCCTGTTGGGCTTTGAAAATTACGCCCAGTGGCGCCTGCAGAACCGCATGGCGAAAAACCCTCAGCGCGCGATTGAATTGATGGAAGCCGTTTGGCCGGCTGCCGTTGCCCGTGTTCACGAAGAAGTGGCGGACATGCAGGCAGTGGCTGATGCGGAGAAAGCGGGGATCAAAATCGAGCCGTGGGATTATCGCTTCTACGCCGAGAAAGTGCGCAAGGCCAAATACGACCTGAATTCTGATGAGGTGAAGCAGTACCTGCAGCTCGACAATCTGCGTGAAGGTATGTTTTACGTTGCGGGTGAACTGTTCAATTTCAAATTTACTCCGGTAAAAGAAGGTTCAGTGCCCGTTTTCCACGAAGACGTCAAGGTTTGGGAAGTTACGGACAAAACCAGCGGTGAGCACATCGGTCTCTGGTATCTGGATCCGTTCGCTCGCGCTGGCAAGCGTTCCGGTGCCTGGGCCAGCATGTATCGGGATCACACCACCTTTGATGGTAAAGAAACCGTATTGGCTTCCAACAACTCCAACTTCATCAAAGGTGCTCCGGGTGAGCCGGTTCTGGTGAGTTGGGACGACGCGGAAACCTTCTTCCATGAATTTGGCCACGCGCTGCACTTCCTGGCGTCCAATGTTACCTATCCAACACTGAATGGCGGCGTGCGTGACTACACCGAGTTCCAGTCTCAGTTGCTGGAGCGCTGGTTGAGCACCGACCCGATCATCGATAACTATCTGGTGCACTATAAGACTGGTGAGTCGATTCCTGCTGAACTGGTGGCCAAGATCAAAAAGGCGGCCAATTTCAATCAGGGATTTGCGACTACCGAGTACCTGGCTTCGGCGCTGGTGGATATGAAGCTGCACACCACCGATCCCAAAGGCATTGACCCGGACAAGTTCGAGCGTGAAACCCTGAACAAGCTGGGGATGCCATCGGAGCTGGTAATGCGCCACCGCACTCCGCACTTCGGGCATATCTTTTCTGGAGAAGGTTATTCTGCTGGCTACTACGGCTATATGTGGGCAGACGTCTTGACCTCAGACGCCTCTGAAGCCTTTGCGGAAGCTGAAGGCGGTTTCTACGATAAGGAAGTGGCCGGGAAACTGGTTAAATACCTGTTTGCGCCTCGCAATGCCATTGACCCGGCAGACGCCTATCGCCTGTTCCGGGGCCGCGATGCGGGCATTGAGCCGCTGATGCGTGACCGTGGTTTCCCTGTCCCCGGTGAAGCCAAAGAGGCCACGGCCGCTGCTGGAAACTAAGCTTGTAGCGGATCAATCGCCGGTATAAGTACCCAAAGAAAAGGCCGCGCTGTTACGCAGTGCGGCCTTTTTTTATTTGTGCGCGAACCGCGAGAATTTCACTAAGCTTCTGGATGACTTTGAAACGTCGTGATTGCACAAGTTCGCAACCCGAAACGGACGGTCAGGGTTGCAGGGCGTGATCGGGAGAGGACGATGGCGAAATGGTTGGTGGTAGCAGGCGGTGCACTGGTGGTCATCGGTGTGCTGCTGCACTTTTTTCCGAACTTGTTCAGTTGGTTTGGGCGGCTGCCCGGGGACATTCGTATTGAGTCTGAACGTTCCCGGGTGTATTTCCCCATCACTTCGATGATTATTCTCAGTGTGGTTCTGAGCCTGATACTCAGTTTCCTAAGGCGTTAGGCCGACTTACTTTTCCAGCAGTTGATCCAGTGGCAGTTCGGTGCGGTAGCGCACCTGCTTGAGAGAAAAGCTGCTCTTGATGTGGTCGATCCCCGGAAGTTCGGTCAGCTTCTTGTCCAGAAACTCTTGGTAGGCGTGCAGGTTTGGCACCACTACCCGTAAAAGATAATCAAAATCCCCGGTCATCAAATAGCATTCCATTACCTCTGGCCATTGGCCAATCGTGGATTCGAAATGCTGCAATTCTTTCTTTACCTGGTGGTTCAGCGTGACCTGGATAAACACGCTTACCGGTAAGCCAACTTTATCTGGTTCCAGCAGGGTCACCGCGCGCTTGATAAAGCCCTGTTCATGCAGGTTCTTTACGCGCCGGGAGCAGGGGGAGGGGGACAGGCAGACCTTTTCCGCCAGCTCAATATTGGGAATGGTCGCGTCCTGCTGAAGGATTTCCAGAATATGTTTGTCGATGGCGTCCAGCAAATAGGCCATAGTGTTACCCGGTGTTCCTGATTGTCTTTTTCAGAATGCCAAATATGCACCCCTGTCTCTTTACGGCTGCCTGCAAGTGGCAGTATCTGGCTCTTTTCCAGCGCTGCACTAGGGTACCGCAAGTGACTCAATTTGGTCATTGGTTCACTTGCGCTCAGAGGGGGGTGTCCTCCACAGAGACCTTGCGGCAGGAATTGATAAAGATTCTCAACCTTCCGGCTCTAGCGCTTAATTATTGCAGAAAAGGAATCCCAAGTGGTGAATTCTTTCTGCCTTGCGTCTCTTCAGTAGTGAATTTGGTATGACCTGCTCGTCGGTCCGGTGATAGTTTACGGAAAACAAAAAAACATCACCGAATCCGCCAAGTTGCCACCTGAATATCCGTGGTCCTGCCGGATTCCGGCACAGCGAGAAGGGCCCCACCATGGCGATGGTTGAATCGGATCAGGAACTGGGTTTTGACCGGGAGTACTCCCTCAAGGCCGCATTTACCCGGGACTCGGGTCGTGTTTTTCTCACAGGTATCGATGCCCTGGTGCGCCTGCCGTTGATGCAGAAGCGTCTGGATGAACAGGCTGGCCTGAATACCGCCGGCTTCATCTCCGGCTACCGGGGTTCCCCGTTGGGCGGTTACGACCAGACACTCTGGCGCCACAAGCAGCTGCTTGCCGAGCGCGATATCCACTTTGAGCCGGGCATCAACGAAGATTTGGGAGCCACCAATATCTGGGGCACCCAGCTGCTGGACCATTACCGCCAGCAGGCCACCCGGGATGGCGTTTTTTCCATCTGGTACGGCAAGGGCCACGGGGTGGATCGCAGTGCCGATGTTTTCCGTCAGGCCAATATTCAGGGTACCTCCAAACTGGGTGGTGTCCTGGCGTTGTGTGGCGACGACCACACGGCCGAATCCTCCATGTTCTCCCACAATACCGACCAGATTTTCGAGTCGGTCATGATGCCGCTGCTGTTCCCGGCCACCATTGATGAATACCTGACCCTCGGCCTTGCAGGTATCGCACTGTCGCGTTTCTCTGGCCTCTGGGTGGGCTTTAAAACCATTACTGAAACGGTGGAATCCGGTGCATCCATTCTGGTGCCGGAATTGCCGCAGTTCGTATTGCCGGAATCTTTCCCGATTCCGGCTCATGGCCTCAATTACGACCCGCACCTGAACTGGCCCGCCGAGCGTATGGAATATGAGCGCCGCATGCTGGAAGAGCGCCTGCCTGCCGCCAAGGCGTTCGCTTATGCCAACGGCCTAGACAAGACCCTTGTGGCGGCACCGCAAAAACGTTTTGGCATCGTTACGGTCGGTAAGGCGCACGGCGATCTACTGGAAGCATTGAAGCTCCTGGACCTGAGTGAGCAGGATCTGCTGGATGCCGGTATCTCCATCCATAAAGTCGCCATGAGCTGGCCGCTGGAGCCCCGGGGCATGGGCGAATTCGCCCAGGGGATGGAGCGCATTCTGGTGGTGGAAGAAAAGCGCCCGCTGGTAGAAGACCAGATGAAGAACCTGTTCTACGGCTGGGCGGACAGTGCGCGCCCGAAAGTGGTGGGCAAGAAAGATCTCGACGGCAACGATTTGCTGCCGGCGATCTGGGGATTTGGCCCGGATCAGGTAGCCAAAGCCATCACCCGCTGGTTGGCGGACACCGAACTGGCCGCAAGGCTGATTCCGTTGGCGGAACAACTGGGTAGCAACACTCCGGAAAAGGCCACAGGCCTGCTGGCCCGCGAGCCCATCTTCTGTGCCGGCTGCCCCCACAACAGCTCCACCAAATTACCGGAGGGCAGCACCGGCAGCGCCGGGATCGGCTGCCACATCATGGCCCTGGGCAAAGGGCTGCGCACCGATACTTACTCGCATATGGGCGGTGAGGGCGCGCACTGGGTGGGTTTGCACCGCTTCTCCAGCGATAAGCACATTTTCCAGAATATGGGCGATGGCACTTACAACCATTCTGGCCTGCTGGCGATCCGTCAGGCCGTCGCCAGCAAAATCAATATTACTTACAAGATACTGCTGAACGATGCTGTCGCCATGACCGGTGGCCAGCCCGCGGATGGCGAGGTCACAGTGCCATCGCTGTCCCGGCAGTTGCTGGCCGAAGGGGTAGGGCAGGTTTGCCTGGTTAGTGAGAACCCGGATCACTGGCGCAATCACCGCGACCAGTTGCCCGCCGCCCTGCAGATTTTCCATCGGGATGAACTGGATGCAGTGCAGCGCACATTGCGCGATACCGCCGGGGTTACGGCGATTATTTACGAGCAGGTGTGCGCGGCAGAGAAGCGCCGCCGACGCAAAAAAGGGCAGATGGTCGACCCGGCCAAGCGCCTGCTGATCAACCACCGGGTATGTGAGGGTTGTGGCGATTGCAGCGTGCAGTCCAGCTGTATTGCCGTTGAGCCACTGGAAACCGAATTTGGCCGCAAGCGCCAGGTAAACCAGTCCAGTTGCAACAAAGACATGCGCTGTGCCGATGGCTTCTGCCCGAGCTTTGTGGCGATTGAAGGCGGTGAATTGAAAAAGCCGGAGTTGCAGACCCTGGCCGAAGCTATCGATCAGGCGAGCCGGAATTTACCGGCCGCGCCCAAGCCCCAGCTGGAGCAGCCCCTGAATATTCTGGTGGCGGGTATCGGTGGCAGCGGGGTATTAACCGTGGCGGCACTCCTTGGCATGGCAGCGCACCTGGAAGAAAAAGGCAGCACCACGCTGTATTTCACCGGTCTTTCGCAGAAGAACGGTGCCGTAGTTGCCCATGTGAAAGTGGGCAACCGTCCTCAGGATATTACCACTGCACGTATCCGCGATGGTTCCGCAGACCTGTTGCTGGGCTGCGACATGGTTACTGCCGCGGGACAGCGCAATAAGTTTTCCAGCGGAAAAATGCAGGCACTGGTGAATACCGCAGAAGTGCCGGTCGCCGCTTTTGTACGCAACAACGAACTGGCATTCCCCGCGGATGCGACCGCAGAAAGCATCCAGTCGATCGCCGGGAATTACTTCGCATTTGATGCCAACCGCTACGCAGAATCACTTTTCGGCGATACCGTGGCGGCCAACCTGATGATGTTGGGCTATGCCTGTCAGCAGGGCCTGCTACCGGTGTCTCAAAGCGCACTGGAGCGCGCGGTGGAGTTGAATGGTGTGGCCGTGGAGAACAACCTGCGCGCCTTCCGTGCCGGCCGCCTGCTGGCAGAAAACCCCGCAGCGATCGAACAGCTCACAACACCGGTACAGGTAGTGAATTTCATTACGCCAACCGAGAACACCGAGCAGCTGATTACCCGGTTGGCCAAGGAGCTGACGGAGTACCAGAGCGCGAGTTACGCTCGTCAGTTCACCACGGCGATTGCCGGGTTGCAGCAGGCAGAAAGCCGTCTGCCGGCGAATGATGGCAGTCTGGCCCGGACAGCGGCCACCAGCCTGTTCAAGGCGATGGCCTATAAAGACGAATACGAGGTGGCGCGCCTGTACAGCGGCGAGGCGTTCAAGCGTCAGTTACGGGATACCTTTAGCGGTGATTACAAAATCAAATTCCTGATGGCACCGCCGTTGATCGCACGTCCGGATGCCAGCGGCAAAATCCGCAAGATTGCGCTGGGTCCCTGGATGGCGAAGCTGCTGCCGGTACTGGCGAAAGGCAAAGCGCTGCGCGGCACCGTGTTGGATGTGTTTGGCTACACCGCAGAGCGCCGTGAAGAGCGGCGCTGGGCCCGTGAAGTAAAGGCGACTATTGATGCGGTGGCACAATCACTGAATAGTGCCAATGTCGAGATGGCCGCAGAACTCCTTGCGTTACCACAGCAGGTGCGTGGGTACGGCCACGTGCGCGCGGAGAAAATGGCTGCGGTCAAGCCGCGCTGGGAGTTGCTCCGCCAGCATTTCGCGGGGGGCGGTGATCGTTTTTCCGGTGGTTTGCTTCCGGCGCGAGGCTAACCCGTAGAAGAACGCCCTGATCGGTTGACTGATCAACCGGTCAGGGCGTTAACGATAAGAAGAAACGCGGTGCCGGGGCTACTGTGGTTTGATCGACAGGAAAGGGTTGACCAGTTTCCCGATAAACCCTGTTAGCGCAACCGGTGCTTCTACTACTGACAGGCAAAGACATTCCTGGTCTTGGGTAGCGGTAGGGCGATGCACTTCCCCGGGCTCGCGAACCAGAAAATCCCCTCGTGAATAAACACCATCCGCATCGGAAAAACTGCCGTAGAGCACCATGGTGATCTCTTTTCCTCGGTGGCCATGTTCTGCCACTTTGTTTCCGGGGGATATGCGGTGGAAGGATACCTGGTGCTGGGACTGACCCGTTTTCAGGTAGGCCTCCTTGAGCCCTTTGGAAAGACGGCGCCATTTCAGTGCTGGATTCCGCTTCACGAGTTTTGCCACAACTTTGGGCAGGTCACTGAAAAGTGGGTCACTGGAGCCAACGTGAGTTGGCTTGTACGCAGACGGGGCGGTGCTGCCATCCCGATTCGCGGTGCTCTCCCAATCCTTTCCCTCAGAGTCACACTCATCTGTGTGCTCATCAATTCGATGCATCAAGCGTGAAAACTCTTGATCGCTGGCGGCGGGCGGTGTCTTTACCGGCACGCTGGTTGCTAGCAGGGAACCGCCAATACCATTCAGCAACTTCATCTGTGCCGAGCACTTGGGGCAGAGTTGCAGGTGTGCGGAAACTACCAGGCTGTGTGCCCAGTTCAGGCTGCCGCTGGCGTATTCCAGCAGCAAATTGTTGTCGGGGTGGTGATGAATCATGGTGACCTACCTGACAAGTGTGCTTTGTAATTTCTTCAGGGCCAGCCGCACCCGGGACTTGACTGTGCCCAGGGGGAGACCGAGCTCGGCAGAGATTTCACTGTGGGATTTTCCCTCCAGATACGCCTTTTCGATAACGTGACTCTGCTCCGCGGGAAGACTGCTTAATCCCTCGGTTACCGATGTCCTGTTGCGAGACTGTTGCAGGTAAACGAGGGGTTGGTTGTCCGCACTCTCATCCCAGATGTCCTCTACCTCGAGACTGTCGTCGGTATCCGGCTGGCGGCTTGCCCGGCGCAGGGCGTCAATCCGGCAATTACGCATTATGGTGAAGACCCAGGTGCTGGCTGCGGCCTTTTCAGGATCAAAGCTGGGCGCTTTGCGCCAAACGCGAAACATTACTTCCTGAACCAGTTCATCGGCGGCCTCGGGGGCTGAACTCTGCCCGCCGCGGCTGAACTGGAAGCCTTTGATCAGCGGGGCGAAGTGCGCAAATAAGCGCTCGAAGGCTTGGCGGTCGCGATCGCGCCCCACTTTCAGCAGTAGGTTGCTCCACTCGTCGTCTCGTGTTTGCTGAGAGGGCTGCACCTTGTAAGTCCTATATGGCCTGCGTTTTCCGTTCGGTATATCTACCATATTCCACGCTAGATTAAACGGATTGTTCCTTGGTTGTGGGGTTCTACGCGACTCCATGGTGTTTGGATCACCCGATGGGCGGCTTCCGTTAAACAGTGTGCGACTTGTCGGTCGATTTTCTGCGGGTGACTTTTAATCCATTTTTCACGTACCAGCGTAAGGGGAGCTATACAGTGGCAATTGCAACCTGAGGGACGCTGCTTATGGCTCAACTGATTGAGCGCCTGGAACATCTCTACTCGGACTTCATGCTGGCGGAACCCCAAGCCATCGCCAGCGTTTATGCGCCAGAAGTCCGATTCAAGGATCCTGTGCATGAGGTACATGGTCTGGCTGCGATGCAGGCCTATTTTGCGCAGGTCTCGCAGAACCTTGAGGAGTGTCGATTTCACTTCGATACGGTACTGATCGAGGATAACAAGGGCTGCCTTTGGTGGCATATGGTGTTCCGTCACCCGCGGTTGCGTGGTGG
Source organism: Microbulbifer sp. ALW1 (assembly GCF_009903625.1). Taxonomy (NCBI): domain Bacteria; kingdom Pseudomonadati; phylum Pseudomonadota; class Gammaproteobacteria; order Cellvibrionales; family Microbulbiferaceae; genus Microbulbifer; species Microbulbifer sp. ALW1. The sequence continues at coordinate 2,826,107 of NZ_CP047569.1, forward strand.
CAAGCAGCTTACTTTGCGGGGTAGTTCGCTTTTGCACATGGATTTGAAGACGGATCGCATCATCTTCCATGAAGACTGCTATGACCTGGGTGCCATGATCTACGAACAGGTACCACTACTCGGTTCGGTGATCCGCCATATCAAACGCGGGCTGGCGAATACCGGCATTGACGGTGTCGAGAATGGCGTGCCGCACGGGAGTGGGTCATGAGTCGTCTACAGCGCAGCGGTGACAAGAAAATTGTCTGGGTTACCGGTGCCAGTTCAGGAATCGGAAGAGCCCTGGTCAAACGATTGGCCGCAGACGGCCACTATGTGATTGTCAGTAGCCGCAACCGAGAGGCCCTGCTCGATCTACAGTTGGGGCATGCCAAGTTGATCCGGGTACTGGACTGCGATGTAGGGTCTGATACGTCCATGGTGGAGGCACAACGGCGACTGGAGGAAATCACCGATGAACTCGATCTGGTGATTGCTTGCGCCGGGATTTGTGAGTACGACGACAACCTGTCACTGGACCTTACCAGTTATAGAAGGGTGTTTGACGCTAATTTCTTCGGCGTGGTCAATACACTGCGGGTTGCTAAACCGTTGCTCGCCAATAGCCGCCAGCCGGTGTTTGCCGCCGTTGGTAGCCTATCGTCGGTGGTCGGCTTCCCCCGCGCGGAAGCCTACGGGGCTTCAAAGGCTGCGCTGGAGTACTTTATCCAATCGGTGCGCGCCGATACCTCGAAGGTGTCTTTGCGACCCGTGTTAATCCGTCCTGGATTTATCGAGACCCCGCTGACGACCCAGAACGATTTCAAAATGCCGTTTCTCATGTCGGCAGATGCCGCGGCCGAGCGCATTCTGGTCGGGTTAGAGCGCAAGCAGTCAGTGATCGATTTTCCCCGCAGGCTGAGTTGGCCGCTACGGCTTCTCAATTTGCTCAGTCCCCTGTGGTATCGCCTCTGCGCGCCCCGCATAACAAGAATCAGAAAGTTGAGGAAAGCCTGATGCGTATCGCCATTATCGGTAGTGGTATTTCCGGTTTGACTGCCGCATATTTACTGCACAAAAAATACGACATTACACTGTTTGAGGCTGACAGCCGCCTGGGCGGGCATACCGCAACCGTCGACCTGATGGAGGCGGGGCAACCGCTCGCGGTCGATACCGGATTTATCGTATTCAACGACTGGACCTACCCAAATTTCATCAAATTGATGGACCGGCTGGGCGTAAAGTCCCAGCCCACCGATATGGGTTTCAGTGTTTCCAGTGGCGACGGTGGCTTTGAGTACGCAGGAAACAACTTGAACTCCCTGTTTGCACAGCGAAGGAATCTTCTCGACGGCGGCCACTGGCGAATGTTGCGCGACATTGTGCGTTTTAACCGGGATGCGGTGGAAGACTGGAAACGCGGTGAACTGGGCGAGTCCATGAGCCTTGGGGGTTATCTGGAAAGTAACGGTTACTCAGCGGAATTTGCCAATCGCTACCTGGTGCCTATGGGTTCGGCAATCTGGTCGGCGAGTATGTCGCAGATGTTGGATTTTTCGGTCGATTTTTTTATTCGCTTTTTCTACAACCACGGATTGCTGAATATTTTCAATCGTCCCCAGTGGCGTGTAATCAAGGGCGGTTCTCGCAGTTATATTGAGCCCCTCGTGGAACCCTTCCGTGATCGAATTCGTTTGTCGACGCCGGTAAAACAGGTCGATCGCCGGGAGCAGCAGGTAATCATTGCGTATCAGGATGCGACCGGGCGAATACAGGAAGAGGCGTTTGACCAAGTGATTTTTGGTTGTCACTCGGATCAGGCGCTGGCTTTGCTTGGCGATCCAGCACCGTCAGAGCGGGAAGTGCTCGGTGCCATTCCCTATGAGCAGAATTCTGTCGTGCTGCATACGGATACCCGGTTGCTTCCGCAGCGGCAGGCTGCCTGGGCCAGCTGGAACTACCGCCTTCAGGGCGCGCAGGACCGGCTGCCGGTGTTGACTTATAACATGAACATTTTGCAGCGGCTGAAAACGCGAAAAACCTATTGCGTTACGCTCAATGCCGACGACGCCATCGATCCTGATAAAGTGATCGGTAAATTCGAATACGCCCATCCACAGTTTTCAGCGCAGGGGAATCGGGCGCAGGCGCGTTGGTCAGAAATCAACGGGCATAACCGCACCTGGTATTGCGGTGCTTACTGGGCCAATGGATTCCACGAAGATGGCGTTGTCAGCGCCATTCGGGTCGCCAAAGGTCTGGGAGTTGAATTCTAGTGCGCAGCGGCCTATACACTGGCTGGATTCAGCACAGACGTTACCAACCGCGGGCACACAGCTTTCGTTACCGCGGATTTATGGTGTACGCCTTTCTCGATGAGCTGCCCGAAATACTGGCAAGCTCCCGCCTGTGGTCTGATCACCGGTTTGCTCCCGCGCGTTACCGCAGGCAGGACTTTTTTGGTGATCCGGCGATTCCGCTGGACGAAGCCGTTCGTAACCGGGTTGAGGAGGCAACAGGTGTCCGCCCCACCGGGCCAATCGCGTTTCTCGCGAACTGGCGCTATTTTGGCTACAACATGAACCCCATCAGTATCTATTACTGTTTTGACGATACTGGCGAGCGTGTTCAGACACTGCTGGTGGATGTTCACAATACACCGTGGAATGAACGCCATGGTTATGTACTGCCGGTGTCTCCTAACGGACGCGTGCAAAAGGCGCTGTTTAAAAAAGAGCTGCATGTTTCGCCGTTTATGCCCTTGGATCAGTTCTACCAATGGCGCAGCACTACCCCGGGAGACCGGCTTACGGTGAGTATCCGCTCCATGGAGGCGGGGGACTGTGTATTTGATGCCTGCATGAGCCTGAAACGGGAAGAAATCAGTGCGCAGGCGCTGAGAAATAAACTGATCCAGTTTCCACTGTTTACCGTAAAAATCATCAGCGCAATTTACTGGCAGGCGATGAAGCTCTTCATTAAACGGGTACCTGTGGTTACTCATCCAGACAAAGTTTCTTGATAGATTGACGGTACGCTAGTGAAACATCAGTCACTCGCGAATGCGCGCAAAGATCGCAAAAATAGTACAACGTAAAGCATTGTTTTGAGCACTACTTTGAGCACTACAGGAAGCGGAGATTGGCACCTATGAAATCGGGTTATAAATTGGCGGAAAACCTGTCCTCTTGGCACAAGTCGGGTATCCCTTCGGCAGGTCCGAACAATCACTCGACCGGTGCTCAGGGTGTAGCTGCAAGTATCGAGCAGTCAGATTACCCGGTCATCAGCGGTGGTGCCGCAGCGGTGCCCGCACCATCAATGCACTGGCTGGATCGTGTGGCCAGAAAGCTCGTGCTGGCACGCCTTGAATCTATTGAGATCGGCACTCTCTATGTGCACGAGCTTTTTGTCGGCGGTGACGGTGCCGAAGATCGCCTTCCGGCCAACGATCCGCCAGTGCTGCGCTTTGGTAAGACAGAAGGCGCATCGACGTCGTCTGTTGCGAGCGGGGAGGGGGCGGCCGATTCTGAGGCCGATTGTGAAATAGTCGCGCACATCCACGTGCGGCACCCGAATACCTACACCCAGGTATTGACCAGCGGAACTATTGGTTCTGGCGAAGCCTATATGGATGGCTTCTGGACTTCCCCGGATCTGGTGCAGGTGATCCGGCTTATGGTTGCCAACATGTCTTTGCTGGACAGTTTGGATTCCCGCTGGAGTCTGGCGCACAAGCTGGCACTCAAGGTGCTGCATCGTTTCAATGCCAATTCCCTAAAGGGATCCCGTCGCAATATTTCCGCGCACTACGATCTGGGCAATGATTTTTTCAGCCTTTTCCTCGATCCGACCATGCTCTACTCGTCGGCGGTGTTTCCCAATGGTGATGCCTGTCTTGCCGAAGCCTCCGAGTTCAAGTTGGCCAAGATCTGCCGCAAGCTGCGGTTAAAATCGTCCGATCACCTGTTGGAGATCGGTACCGGCTGGGGCGGTATGGCAGTTTACGCGGCCAAGCATTTCGGCTGCCGGGTGACCACGACCACGATATCCCGGGAGCAATACGAATACGCCAAAGCCTGGGTCGAGAGGGAAGGGCTTTCGGATCGGGTAACCCTGTTGCTAAAGGATTACCGCGAGCTTGAGGGGCAGTACGACAAGCTGGTTTCCATTGAAATGGTCGAAGCCGTCGGGCACCAGTATTACCACACCTTTTTCTCGCGCTGCAGCCAGTTACTCAAGCCCGACGGTTTGATGGTCATGCAGGCGATAACCATTCAAGACCAGCGATTCGAAAGTTACAAAAACAGCGTCGATTTTATCCAGCGCTATATTTTCCCCGGAGGCTGCCTGCCATCCAATCAGGTGGTTGCCACGCATATCGCGAGGGATACGGACATGCAGATTGTCGGCATGGACGATATCACCTTTGATTACGCCAGAACCCTGCGCTCGTGGCGCGAGGCTTTTTTTGAACGTATTGAGGAGGTTCGCTCGCAGGGGTTTGATCAGCGCTTTATCAATATGTGGGACTTTTACCTGTGCTACTGCGAGGGTGGGTTTCTTGAGCGCGTGATCAGCACTGCCCAGTTTACCTTTGCCAAACCGCGCTGCCGGACACTTCCACGCTAGCAATTTAGAAATTTAGCCCTATGTGAGTGGTGAATCGTGGCGACTCAAGCGATGAGCAGTTCCGGGAACCTGCCGCTTTGGCGGATGCTAATCAGTGGGTGCCTGTTCGAGGGGATCTGGCTCCTGTGTGTGATGGCGCCATCCAGTACGCTTATCGTGCTGTTCACGGCGGCCAACCTTCTGTGTCATCTCTGGTTATTTTGTGGCCCTAGAACTGAGAGCGGGGTGTCGCATAGGGTGTCGGATAGTGTGTTGCGTACACTGCTATGGCTGATCCTGGTCTCAACTCTGGGTGTCGTTATGGACAGCCTCCTGTTTCAGTACGGACTCTTTCAGACCCCCGACAAATTCAGCATCATCCCGCTCTGGCTTGCCATGCTCTGGGTAAACTTTGCGCTCGCATTGCGTTTCGCGTTTGTCTTTCTCCAGAAGCATCTGCTGCTTGCGGCGTTGTTCGGGTTAATCGGTGGTCCTCTTAGTTATTTCATCGGTGCTGAAATAGGCGGAAGGGTGACCCTTGCCGAACCGCTTTGGTTATCACTCGGATTACTCGGGTTTTTATGGGCCGTCTTCCTGGTGTTAATGGCCTACTGGGCCCGGCGTCGCTTTTTCAGGATTTAGCACTTTGTGAGCAGGGCCCTAGGCAATTGAAGAGGACAAGTCAGTGATGAGTGTGATCGCAGCTGCAGCATTGGTCATTAGTGGGTGTAGTGCGCCCGCTGAGATTACTGCGTCTGCGATAGTCGCGGGAAGGGCGGTGATTCCCGGAGAGACGGAGACCGTCTATTGCGAATATTTTTTGCCCCAGGACCCGGGAACAATGCATGTTCTTTACTTTGCTCCCGACGGCGAGAAGATTGCAGAGAAACGACTGGAGGCCATTGCACCCGGCAGCGCGATTCAGGAACAACGGTTGCCACAGGTGTTTCAGCAGGACTTCCGCTCCGGTGAGCTGCGCGAAACCGTGTGGGAATCTGGTGCCTGGCGAATTCGTTACCAGAAGGCGGAAAACCAGGCGCTTCGCGAAGTGGTGATTGACGATTCAGAAATTGATGTCATTGATGCGGGGTTCGATGCCTATGTGCGGGAACACTGGCAGGCGTTAGCGAGCGGCGCAGAGCTCGGATTCCTGTTTGCCTCTCCGCCCCACGGTAGAAGCATTCGCCTGCGTGCCACTTCTGTGGCTTGCGAACCTCCGGACTCGGCGCTGTGTGTGCGCGTGGATCTCGCCCAACCGCTACTGCGCTGGATCGCCGGCGGTGACATCCTGTTGCGTTACAGTACCGTTGATAGTGACGGCGTGACGAAGGACAAAAACGCGCTCGCCCCAATGCCTCGTCTGCAGCGGTTTACCGGGGTGAGTAACCTGCTGGATGACTCCGGAGAGCCCCAGCGCCTGCAGATCGATTATTTTTACCGCTGATTTTCCTCGGGCCTCCAGGGCCTCATTCAACAGCTTTTAACCCTCGCCCTGTAGACTCTATTCCAGAAAAGTCCATCCCTGGTATCAATCACTCCGTTCTTTGCAGCATCCTGTAAATGAGCAATTGGGGTGGCGCGCTTCTCTACGCTGGTCTAAACCTAAGTAGACACAGGCGACAAATGTGGTGAGGAGCGCCAATGAAACTGCCAATCAAACTGAAGGTCATGGCCGCTGTGGGCCTGAGCGCAGCAACCCTGTTGGGGTGTGCCTACCAACAGGAGCAGGTGCCAGGCGCGCGCGGAATCGTTATTGATACCTACGGCGTGAACATGCGCCAGTACCAGCTGGATCTGGCGGATTGCAATGGCCTGGCCACGGCGGCACGGCGCGATGAGGGCCGTCGAGGGCTGACGCGTGCCGCTGGCGGTGCGCTCCTCGGCGGTGCGCTGGGTGCAATCATCGGCGACACCAGCAGTGCCGCGGCTGCGGCGGCCGGAGCCGGGGCGGTAATAGGGGGTGTCAGCGGTGTTGGCAGTGCCCATGCGGAAGCCAATTACATTACGCGCAACTGCCTGCGTGGTCGCGGATACCGAGTACTCAATTAGGTAGCGGCCAAATGAGGCTAGTGCTGACTGGCCGCTGAGCGAATTCATCCCAAGTGCTATTCGGCAACTCACAGGACTTGGCTTGAGCCGGAGGATTATTCCTCCGGTTTTTTTATGTGGAAATAAAAATGGCCCGCACGTTGCCGTGCGGGCCTCACCGTTATGCCAGTGGGTTAGGGCATGACTGGAGGTGCGGGATAGGGCACTTCAATTTTGGATTTGCCATTGGTGTTGGAAATATCCATATCGCAATGGTCTTCCAGGTTGTGCTCGAAGTACGTATTTCCCTCCAGAATTTCCTGGAAGGTACTAATACGCTTCACACTACCGTTTTCACCCACCGCCGGAATATCCGCCAGTATGGTGCGACCTTTTTTGTCATGACCATGGGGAACACAAATTTGCGGGTGGTCAAATTTGCCTTCCTGATAGGCCGCGCCCCAGTCGGTCAAGCCGGTTTCCATCATCTCGATCATCGCGGCTTCACGATCGGCGCCCACATCAAAGATGCGCAGGCCGGCATCCAGATTGGCTTTGTTCAGCTTGGAGAAGCCGAAGCGCTTGTCGTCGTCCGCATCGAAGTCAACAATGGTTTTGTAGAACTCCAGCACCTGACGCAGGTTCATCTTGGCACCGTTGTGCATAAACGGTCCGGTGAACTTGGTCATGCGAATGGTTGGCGTCTTGAAGAAACCATTGCGCAGCGCCAAGTCTTCAGGAGGCACGGTTGGATCGCAGAATGCCGGGGGCGGATCCATTTCCGGGTCACACGCCAGGTTCATGGCGAAGGGTTTGGCGGAAAGGTCGCTCGGCGACTTGGGCACCTGAATGCCACCTACACCTACACCGGCCTGGAGTCGGTCCTTGATTTTTTGCAGGACTGCTCTGGATGCGGTGGAGTTGTAGGGGGAGGGCAGAGGTCCGGGCAACATGCCCATCAGCTGTGCCAGACGCGCTTTGGAGAGCGGGATCATGCCGCCGCTGCTGGTCTCTATGTCTCCGCCAACACTGACGTCTTCCTTGGTGGGACGGATGGCAATGTTGTAGAAGCCCGAGTCGTAGACACCCTGATTTTCAAAGGTATTCATCCGCTCGAGGATGGCCGGGGGCTCTTCGCCAGGTACTGGGTCACCGCCGAAGCCAACCGTGGCACTGATGGTGGCACCGGTGAACTCCGCAGAAGAGTGGCAGGCCGCACAGTCGGTAGCACCGGCCTGGAAGCGTCCCATACCCTCGTCGATGTTGGCGATAGTGGCTGCCGCTGCCTCACAGACCCGAGAGTCGTACGGTGGTGTACATCCACCGATCGCTTCGCCGGCCATCAACAGGCCACTTGCAGGCTGGTTCGGTGCTTTCGGCGCTTCGGAGCCGGTTTCCGCTTTGGGATGGATAAACTCCGCGAACTTGTAGGCACAGGAGTCGTAGGCAGCACCTGCTTCGACGGCACTGGTATCTGGCGGCAGCATCGCGGTACAGTCGGCGAAGGCGACGCCATCACCTGCTGGCTGCATGCCGGTCCAGTCAATCACCATCATGAAACGTCCGTTAACGCGTTCAAACTTGCGATCCGGTGTTCCAGCAGGGGGGCGACCCATACCCACATCGAGTTTCACCAGGACTCTGCCATCGGCACTGGTGTGTTCGATCAGGGTTTTAGGGCCGTTGTTGCCCTGCGGATCCGAATCGATCATGCCGCCCGCCATCAGGTCAACAATGGTGTTGCCGGTGGTGAGGGTTGCCTCGTAGGCTTGGACGGCAAGACCCCAGAACAAGTTGAAGTTGACCTCCATCAGGGTTCTGTTTTCCGAGTCGTAGCCACAGTAGCTCATGTCGACTTTTTCGGTAAAGTCGGAAGCTTTGCTCAGGCACACGTTGTAACCACTGCCGTCGCCCCAGAACTTCTCAAGGAAGATGTCCTTGATAAAATCGGAGTAGAGCTTGTGATCAATACCGCGCACCTGATACTCACCGGGCCCGCAGGTGGTCAGATCACCCAGCAGCGAGTCACTGCAGTTTACCCACTGCCCGTAGAGGGGGGAGAGGTGCAGTATTTTGCGGCCAAGGTTATAAGCGAGTCCGCCACCGCCACCGCGGTGGATAAATTCCATTTCAAGGTCACTGCCGGTAGGGCCAACGGCCTGGGAGGCAAGTGACGAGAATGGAATCAGCACCCCGTGCTTCTGGGCATAGTCCCCGCCGTAGTAAACACGCAATTTGGCATCCGGATCGCGGAAGCCGAGCGTGTTTACGCCGTTGAAGAACATATCCGCGCGGCCATCCCAGAAACTGCGCTGGTTGAAGATGGCGTTGTAGGTGGTAGGCGTGTTGCGCGGTTCCACCCGGCGCACGGTTTTCTGAAATAGCGGGTCGTTGGGAAAATCCACCGGGAAGAGGGCGTCTTTGTAGTCAAAGCCGTCGTCCTCTAGTTCGATGGTGCCCGCGTCCTGGCCTGACCCCGCGATAAGGCCGGTAAACAGTGTGGCGCGCACCCCTTGTGAGGAAACCACATCGTTGACATCGTAGCCCGCGATACTGTTCAGGATCGAATTGTCCACCAGCGAACCGGGTGTGCCATCCGATTGATCCGGTGTGGCGCCATTGGCCATGAGGGTGCTCTCGCTCACCGGCAAGCCGCGCGGAGAATTGGCACCACCGTACTGTGATACCGTGAGCTTTTTGTTGGCGCCTATCAGCTGGTGCGAAATGTCTCCACCGCGCAGGCCCGGACTCATGCTATTGACCTTGCGGATATCGGCACCGGAGTTGAAGTGACAGCTGGCACAGGCCTGTACCCCATCACTGCCCACCTGCATATCGAAGAAGAACAGTTTGCCCAGCTGTTGAAGCTTGGTGCGCTTGTATGGCTTGGTAATTTGCTCCCATTCCGATGGGCTGACGCCTTCACCCTGGCCGTCCAGCAGGCCCAGCATATTGACGTCGGGCACCGTGATTTTTTTCAGCGGGGGTGGATCAGCCAATGCTGGTCCGGCAATCAAGGACAACGATAATCCCCAGGCGCCGCCCCTTTGCAAAAAGGTGCGGGCAATGGACTTCCTTAGCCCGGGGGTTCGTTTCTTCTTTGGGTCTGGAGGTGCGATTGACCGGTTATCCGAATGCGGATGGCAATCGCCGTTACGGAACGGCATGGCTAGATCCCTCTCGCTGGTTACGCTAATCGATACGCCTTGTTACCTTTCAGGTTCGCTCGGCAGGCATCACCCCGAACAGTGCGCGGGTTGATTAATGATCGAGTTGAACATTTTTTAGGCAACATATAAAAAATAGAATTTCGTTTTGCATATGACAAATCGGTTTGGGGGGTACTGGTTATAACGGATGAGAAAGAAGTACCTGTCGCCCTGTGCAGCGGCAGAGAAAACCGATCAAAAATTTTTGACGGCTTGTGCGCCAAAAAGAATTATTTGGCGACGAAGAATTTTTGAAATGTGAAATAAATCAAGTATTAAGAGCGCTGATCGTCAGGCGGTCGTTCGATGGGGGATTCCGGTTAATTAAGTTTTATTCGCATCTTTGCTACGGGATAAATTGAGAAATTATTACGGGCATAATTTATTACCGGTAACGATTGCACCAAAATAGGTTATTTCACGGTGTATTTTCGTGTGCGTTTAAATCGAAAAATTATGCACATTAGCTAGAAAGGGCCATTCATTAATTTACCGGTTTTTTTGTCGCATTTTTATGCTGGTGCTTGGGGTTATTTAATCTTCTGTTTTTACATCCATTTGATTGGAGCGAGGTTTTTTAAAACACAGGGAACTATTTGACCCGAGGCCATGTGCTTGAGCGCTGGGTAAAGGGCGAAGCTGTGTTCCTGGAATGGTGGGGCATAAGGCTTTGACGTGCGATTTTTTATAATTGTTGGGCACTGCGCCATTTTTATTTTTCAGTAACTTTTTTCCTAAGCAAATAGAACTTCTCTCCTATGGCGAGGCTAGCGTCCGCGTTCAAGACTGAATATCGATTGTTCATTATTCGATCTCGTTGTACGAAATAAGATCAGTCTGCGCAGGGTAAGACGACTAATTCATCCAGTGATGTAGTTTTCGCTGTCACACACGGGTTGGTTTTAATTAGCACGGACCTTGTCTAACCAAGCAGTTTTCACCGGACAACTGAGTTTGCTGTATCGACTCGCGTGCATTCGGGTAAATCCGGGGTGATTTGGGAAGTAAAAATCGCCTTTTTTAACCTGTTTGTTTCTGAGCGGTGCTGGCGGCTCGACGGGTAATCTGTGAATCACCAAAACTGGGTGCGGGAGTGCACCCTTAGTCGGTTTGTGATGAAGGCGTTGTCGCAACTCGACTTGTTGATGTTTAAGGAGATACTCATGAAGGCGTATACCCCGATAGCCGCGGCAATCGTATTTGCTGTCAGCTCAGCTGCCATGGCTGGAGAAAATACGGCGATTCAAGTTCAGGCAGGTGGATTGAACCATGCGGATGCGGTGCAAGATAGCCCGCTTGCTTTTTATAACTTCGTTATGCAAACGCAACTTGGTTTTAAAAACAAGGCGGAAGCAATTCAGGATGGCACCGAGACCGGCAGTAAGATTTTCCAAACCCAGATCGGAAAGTTAAATAAAGCATCCTCCGTGCAGGAAGATGGCTATGGCAACCTAACCGACGTTTTGCAGCTGGGTATTAAAAACAAGGCGTTCACTGCTCAGGTGCTGACCGTGGGCAATCATGCGCTGGTCAAGCAGTTCGGTAACTACAACCGCGCTGAAATTAATCAGATGTGGGGTTACGACAACCTGGCCACAATTACCCAGGATGGAGAGGGCAACAAGGCGTGGGTTGATCAGTGGTATAGCGACTACTCTGTGGGCCTGATCAAGCAGCATGGCCAGAACAACCGTGCGCGCACCGAACAGTTCGGTACCTCTGCTTCTAATTCTTACACTTACCAGTACGGTGAAGGTAACCGCGCCAATGTGTTCCAAGGCGGCTTCTACAATGAATCCCTGATTCTTCAACACGGCGAATATAACCGAGCGAAAGTCGACCAGTGGGGCGAGGATCTGAATCAGGTCACGGTGCAGTACGGCCATGGCAACCGCGCAGTAACCATGCAGGAAGAATACGGACACAACTCCCTGACTACACAGCTGGGTTCGTATAACGTACACAAGACCATGCAGACCGGGTCTTACGAGACAGCCGTTGCCTTCCAGCTCGGTGATGCTAACAAGGGTGTGATTAACCAGTAATCTCACAGTAGTGTGATTGAACGAAAAACGGGCGCAGCTCTTTCGAGTGCGCCCGTTTTTTATTGCCCGGCTGTTTTGTTTACGCGAGGTGTTACTGCCCCAGGGTAAACAGCTGGGTATTGCCGCCGGTGGCCACGGTATTGACCGTTTTGGTTTTCTCGTTGGCAAAACGGAACAGGTAGTGCGGGCCGCCCGCTTTGGGGCCGGTACCGGACAAGCCCATGCCGCCGAACGGGTTGACGCCCACAACAGCGCCGACCATATCGCGGTTGACATAGCAGTTGCCCGCATCAATACGCTTGAAGATGGCGCCGGCACGGCCTTCGATGCGGGAGTGCAGACCGAAGGTCAAGCCGTAACCGGTCGCGTTAATGCGACGGATCACGTCTTCCAGTTCTTCTGCCTTGAAGCGCACTACGTGCAGGAAGGGGCCAAAGACTTCGCGCTTGAGCAGATTGATGTCGGTAATTTCCACGACCTGCGGGCCGAAGAAGGTTCCCTGTTGCGGACGCTTGCTTTCGTCAAACGCGAACAGCGGCTTGGCTTCTGTTGCCATGCGCTCGCGGTGTTTCTCCAGCAGCCCCAGGGCTTTTTCATCGATGACCGGGCCAATGTCGGTTTCCAGTTTCGCCGGGTCGCCCAGAGTCAGTTCTTCGCAGGCACCTTTCAGCATGTTCAGCAGGTTGTCTGCAATCACATCCTGAACGCACAGGATACGCAGAGCCGAACAGCGCTGACCGGCACTGAGGAAAGCGGACTGAATGACATCGTCCACGACCTGTTCTGGCAGGGCAGTGGAGTCCACGATCATCACGTTCTGGCCACCGGTTTCGGCGATCAGCGGCACTATGGGGCCGTCTTTCGCCGCCAGCTGCATATTGATGTGCTTGGCGGTTTCGGTGGAGCCGGTAAAGGCAACGCCGGCAACGCGCGGGTCGTCCAGCAATGGCTTGCCGATGGCGGCGCCGGTACCGGTAATCAGGTGCAGCACTTTTTGCGGGATTCCCGCTTCGTGCATCAGTTGCACTGCACGTGCGGCAATCAGCGGGGTCTGTTCTGCGGGCTTGGCCATTACCGCATTACCGGCTGCCAGTGCGGCAACCACCTGACCGGTGAAAATCGCCAGCGGGAAGTTCCAGGGGCTGATGCAGACAAATACACCGCGGCCACAAAGGCTCAGCTCGTTGCTCTCACCGGTGGGGCCGGGGAGGAGGGTCGGCTCGCTGAAATGTTTACGCGCGCCGTTGGCGTAGTAGCGACAGAAATCCACGGCTTCGCGCACTTCGCTGATGCCGTCATTCAATGTACGACCGGCTTCGCGACAGATGATCGCCACCAGCTCATTCATGTGCTGTTCGTACAGGTCGGCAACCTTGTCCAGAATCTTCGCACGGGCATTGCCGCCAAGACGGTTCCAGGCGCGCTGGTTTTCGGCGGCAGAGGCAAAGGCTTTGTCAATTTGCGCGGCGTCAGTATTGGCGGTGTGACCCACCAGTTCGCCACTGGCCGGATTCACCACCGGTATATCGGCTTTACCGGCAATACCGTCGACGATGGGGCCGCCGCTCCAGGACTGATCGGCAGAGGCGTTAACCGCATTCATCAGGGGCGCCAGCGCGATCGGGTCGGTGAGCTCGATACCGTGGGAGTTTTTGCGCGGCAGCGACTCGTGGCCGATATAAATGTCTGCCGGCACCGGGATTTCGGGGTGACGGTAGGGGTTACAGTCTTCGCTCTGCTTGAGGGTGTCCTGTACCAGCTCGCTCACCGGGGTTTTCTCGTCCATGAAACGGTTGACGAAGGAGCTGTTGGCCCCGTTTTCCAGCAGGCGGCGCACCAGATAGGGCAGCAGGTCTTTATGGGCACCGACGGGCGCATAGACACGCACCGGCGCGCGCTGGCCATGTACCGCTTCGATCTGATCGTAGAGCAGGTGGCCCATGCCATGCAGGCGCTGGAACTCATAGCCTTCGCCCGCTTTGCCGGCCATTTCCAGGATCAGGCCCACGGTGTAGGCGTTGTGGGTGGCGAACTGCGGGTAAATCGCATCCCGCGCATCCAGCAGTTTTTTGGCACACACCTGGTATGAGAGGTCGGTGTGGCATTTGCGGGTGTATACCGGGTAGTCGGTCAGGCCCATCTGCTGAGCGTGTTTGATTTCACTGTCCCAGTAGGCGCCTTTTACCAGGCGCACCATCAGCTTGCGGCCGGTATCGCGACCGAGGGCGATCAGCCAGTCCGCCACGTGGGGGGCACGCTTCTGGTAGGCCTGGAGTACAAAGCCGAGGCCTTGCCAGTCTTTCAGTTCCGGGTCGCGCGCCAGGGCTTCAAAGATATCCAGGGAGATATCCAGGCGGTCGGCTTCTTCCGCATCGATATTGAGACCCATGTCGTACTTGGCTGCGGCCAGGCACAGGGTTTTTACCTGCGGCAGCAGTTCGTTGAGCACGCGTTCACGCTGCAGTTCACTGTAGCGGGGGTGCAGGGCAGAGAGCTTGATGGAGATGCCGTTGGCTTCCACCACATCGCGTTTGTCGTTGTCGGCGCCGATGGCTTCGATGGCCATCATATAGGCGTCGAAGTAGCGCTGGGCATCCGCCATGGTGCGGGCGCCTTCGCCGAGCATATCGAAGGAGAAGCGGGTACCGGGTTTGTTCTCGGCGGGGCCGCGCTTCAGGGCTTCCTTGATGGTGCGGCCGAGCACGTACTGGCCGCCCATGATTTTCATGGCCTGCATCATGGAGGTGCGCACCATCGGCTCGCCCATACGGCTGACCAGTCGCTTCATCCAGGTGGAAGGCTTTTCGGTGATGTCCGGATCCAGTTCGACAATATTGCCGGTCAGCATCAGGCCCCAGGTGGAGGCGTTGACGAACAGGGAGTCAGATTGGCCGCGGTGGCTGGACCAGTTACCGGAGTGGACCTTTTCCGCGATCAGCTTGTCTGCAGTATCGGCGTCGGGAACCCGCAGCAGGGATTCCGCCAGACACATCAGGGCAACACCTTCCTTATTGGAAAGGCCAAATTGCTGCAGGAAGGCGTCGAGTGTGCCGCGCTTGCTGCGTTGCTCGCGGGATTTGACCACCAGCTGGCTGGCAGTGGCGAGAATCTTCTCGCGCAGGGCCTCGCCCGGGCGGGGGGCGGCCAGCAGCTCACTGACGCACTGGTTTTCGTCGGCGTGCAGGTACTCACGGGCCTTCTGGCGTGCGTTCTTCAACTCTTCGGTCAATTGGCCGGCGAACTGTGTAGGCATACGTAATTTCCTCAAAACTCCCTGGTGGAAATGGGTGCAGGATAAAAAACCGGATTATGTGGGAAATGTCCCAGAATTAATCGCCATATTGGCGAAGAGTGTGGTTAAATATAGGGCTTATCCGGTTAATCACCAGTAGGGTATTTTGCAATGTCTCGGAAATTGGAAGATCTGGATCGTATCGACCGCCAGATTCTGCGAATTCTTCAGCAAGCTGGCCGTCTTCCCAATGTGGAGCTGGCCCGCCGTGTCAATCTCAGCCCGACCCCGTGTCTTGAGCGAGTCAAGAGACTGGAGCGTGAAGGCTTTATTAAGGACTATGTCGCGCTGCTGGACCCCCTCAAGGTACATGCAGGGCTGGTGGTCTACATTCAGGTGTCTCTGACGGATACCGCGACAGAGGCGCTGGAGGCATTCAATAAGCATGTTTCCGGGCTCGAAGAGGTTCAGGAGTGCCACATGGTGGCCGGCGGTTTCGACTACCTGGTGAAAATTCGCATCAAGGATATGCTCGGATACCGGCAATTCCTCGGCGAAAAACTCGCCTCGGTACCCGGTGTGCGCGAAACCCATACCTATGTGGTGATTCAGGAAGTGAAAACCGATACTTCCGTCGCGGTTCCGGATCCGGAACCCAAGAGCGGCAAGCGCTGATTAGCCGCTTGTTGATCTGATGTAAACGAAGGCCCCTGTGTCCGGGTCTTCGTTCGTGGATGTGTAGTCAAAATGTCCCTGGTACCGCTGTGAGTTCAGATATCCGTTCAGCAGATTCTTCGGGCGCCGCCTCGGGGCAGGTCGGCCATGGAAACGGTAATCGCCGGGCCACGATATTTGCGCTGCTGGCGGTTCTCTGCTGGTCCACCGTGGCCAGTGCCTTCAAACTGTCTCTGCAATACCTGTCGCCCCTGCAACTGGTCACCATCGCCTCGGTGGTGTCGACCCTGTTGATGGCGGGGGTGGTGCTTTGGCAGGGGCGCTGGAATGAAATCGGGTCGCGCTGGCGGGCGTCGCGCGGCTGGTTTCTGGCGTTGGGCTTCTGCAATCCCTTCCTTTATTACCTGGTACTGTTCCACGCCTATGAACTGCTGCCGGCCCAGCAGGCTCAGCCGCTGAACTACACCTGGGGTGTGGTACTGGCGTTGCTATCCGTCCCGTTATTGAAGCAGAAATTGCGCCGTCAGGATTTACTGGCGGGACTGGTCTGTTACTCCGGGGTCCTGGTGATTGCCACCCAGGGCAATTTGCTGGAGCTGAAGTTTGAGCAGCCATTCGGGGTTGCCCTGGCGCTGCTCAGTACTTTCATCTGGTCCTGCTACTGGCTGCTGAATACCCGCATTGGTGGCAACGCGGCGGTCAATCTATTACTGACATTCTGCTGTGGCCTGCCGTGGCTGGCCGCCGCGGTCTGGTGGCTGGGTGATTGGCAATGGCCGCCGCTGGAGGGCTGGGCCGGCGCAGTGTACGTTGGGCTGTTTGAAATGGGCATCGCGTTTTTGCTATGGCAGGCGGCCATGCTCAGCTGCGACAACACCGCGCGTATCAGTAATTTTATTTATCTCTCACCACCACTTTCGCTACTGCTGATCGCGCTGCTGGTGGGGGAGAAAATCCATGTGGCCACCATCGCCGGGCTGGCATTGATTCTGCTGGGCGTGGCCATACAACAGGGCCTGCTGCGGCGGCTACTGTTAAAAACACAACAATAATGGAATCGCGCGGATGACAGCGCGTATACAAAGCGAGAGTCTGAGATGAATTTTGAACTGACCGAAGAGCAACAGATGATCCAGGAGGCCGCGCGCCAGTTCGCCGAGAGTGAGCTGAAGCCCATCGCCGCGGACCTGGATAAAACCGGCAATCGTCCGCTGTTTCTGCAGAAGCTTAAGGAGCTGGCAGAGCTGGGCTTTATGGGGATCAATGTGGATCCGGATTTTGGTGGCACCGGGGCCGGCACCATTGCCTTTAGTCTCGCGATTACTGAAATCGCCCGCGGCTGTGCTTCTACCGCCACCACCACATCGGTGACCAATATGGTGGCGGAAGTGATTCAGGCCATGGGTACCGACGCACAGAAAAACTATTTCCTGCCCAAAATCTGCAGTGGCGAATACGCCGCGGGCTCCTTTTGTCTGACCGAGCCCAGCTCTGGCTCCGACGCCGCCGCCATGCGTACCCGCGCGGTGAAAGACGGCGACGACTATGTGCTGAATGGCAGCAAGCTGTTTATCAGCAGCGCCGAGTTTGCCGGTGTGTTTGTGGTGTGGGCGGTGACCGATTCGGCCGCACCGAAAGGCAAGGGCATCTCCTGCTTCCTGGTCGAGGCCGGTACCCCCGGGCTGGTGATCGGCAAGGCAGAAGAAAAAATGGGGCAGAAAGCTTCTGTCACCAATGAGGTTGCGTTTGAGGATTGCCGTATTCCTGCGGCGAATATGCTTGGCGAAGAAAACCGCGGATTCCGCATTGCTGCCGGCGAGCTGGCGGGTGGGCGTATTGGTATCGGTTCTCTGGCACTGGGCATTGGCCTGGAAGCGCTGGACTGCGCGCGCACTTATCTGCAGGAGCGAGAGCAGTTCGGCAAACCGCTGGCGCAATTCCAGGGGCTGCAGTGGCAGCTCGCGGACAAATACACCGAAATGGAAGCCGCGCGTTTGTTGTTGTTACAGGCCGCCTGGCAGAAAGATGCCGGCCAGCCCTTCGGCCCGGCGGCGTCCATGGCCAAACTCTATGCGTCTGAGAAGGCCAATGAGGCCTGCTACGTGGCGCTGCAGATGCACGGTGGCGTGGGCTATACACGGGAATTCCCGCTGGAGCGGATGGCACGGGATGTGCGTATTACGACGATTTACGAAGGTACCAGCGAAATTCAGCGCTTGATTATCGCGCGGCATCTTTTGGATGGGGTGCGCTGATTTCAAATAAAAAAAGGTGGCCATGGCCACCTTTTTTTATTGCGCCATCCCGCTAAACGGCGCCGTTTTCCGGATACCCGATTTCGAGGATGTAGTAGGTCACCCACTCTTCGTTTTGTTGAACTTCGATTTCATCGTCGAGGCTCTTTCCCAGCAGGGCGCGGGCAACCGGGGAGTCCATGGAGATAAGCCCTTCCTTCACGTTGAATTCATCCGGCCCGACGATACGGTATTTAACGGTCTTGCCGTCATCATCTTCCAGTGTCACCCAGGCCCCGAAAAACACTTTGTCGCGGTCATCGGGGATGCGGTCGACCACGGTGATTTCTTCCAGGCGCTTGGTCAGGAAGCGCACCCGGCTGTCGATTTCCCGCAGTCTTTTCTTGCCGTAGATGTAATCCGCGTTCTCGCTGCGATCCCCGAGCTTGGCGGCGTCGCTCACTGCCTGGGTGACGCGGGGGCGTTCTACTTCCCACAGGTGTTTGACTTCGGCACGCATGCGTGACGCACCCTCAGGGGTGATGTAGCGTGAGCCGCGAGGGCGGGGTGGTCTCCAGCGGCCCATTAGTAATTATCCATATTGAGCATTTGGTATGTTGAATTCGGTTTTATCGGGTTTCTGATTTTAGTCACTCATTGCTTGCCGGTCGACGGAGTTTGGCCGAGAATTTTAACCATACCCGTTAATGGACTGGAGAAAGCGCGTGCGGATCCTGGTGGTGGAAGACAATGTCGATATTCTTACCAATGTGCTCGACTACCTTGAGCTTCAAGGGTACAGCGTTGACTGTGCGCAGGATGGCCTGGGTGGGCTGCACCTGGCGGCCTCCAATCACTATGACCTCATTGTCCTGGATGTGATGCTTCCGGGCGTGGATGGCTACCAATTTTGTCAGCGACTGCGCGAAGACGCACGTCGTGACACGCCCATTTTGATGCTTACCGCCCGTGACGCGCTGGAAGATCGTCTTCGCGGTCTGCGTTCTGGAGCCGATGATTATCTGGTAAAACCTTTCTCTCTCGCAGAACTGGTGGCGCGTATCGAGGCAATCACCCGGCGCAATCGCGGTGGCGGTGTTGCCGAGCTACGGGTAGCCGATCTTATTTTTGATCCGGCGACACACCAGGCCAGTCGCAACGGACAGCCACTCAAACTGAATCCCATGGGCATCAAGCTCCTTGTATTACTCATGCGAAAAAGTCCAGCCGTCGTGACGCGGGAAGTCATGGAAATGGCCATGTGGGGCGAAGATGCGCCGGATAAAGATAGCCTGCGCAGCCATATTCACCAGCTGCGTCAGGTGGTCGACAAGCCTTTTGACCGACTGCTGATCCATACGGTGCACGGGATTGGCTATCGTCTGGCGGAATTGGAGGAATGAACGTCAAGCAGCCGCTTAAGCAGCGGATCATTGTCGCTTTCGTACTGATGACGCTCTTGGTCAGTGGCGCTTTCTCCATTGGAATTGTGCAAATCGTACATCTGGTGGAAGAGCACCTGGTCTCCGAGGACATGCACTCAGAACTGGAAGCGGCAATGGATGCCCTTGGCACTGGGCAGGCTTTGTCGTTGGACAAAGGAAAGCAGCTATACACCGAGGCGGCCCCTCAATTTCTTCCACCACCGGAGTTTTCCGCGGTAGCCGCGGGGTTCTCCGAAGTGGTGCTGGGGGATCAGGCCTACTACGTGTACCGCCAGGATCGCGATGGTTCGGCCTATTTAATGGTGCAGGATCAGCGAGAATTTGAAGCGCGCGAGCAATTGCTGTTCGATGTGGTATTGGCCTGTTTTCTGGGTAGTCTGCTGATCGCCTGGGGGCTGGGGTCACTGCTGGCGAATCGGGTAATGCAGCCGGTAGCACTACTGGCCGACGAAGTGCGCTCCGGTGCCCGGGTTCAGGGGGCGGAGCAATTGGCCAAAAATTACGCTGATGACGAAGTGGGACGTCTGGCGGAAGCCTTTGATAGCACTTTCGAGCAACTGCGACACTCGCTGGAGCGGGAAAAGCTGTTCACTGGCGATGTCAGCCACGAGCTGCGTACGCCATTGATGGTGATCGGTACTTCCTGCGAGCTGTTGGCCCAGTCTCCCGGGTTAGAAACGAAGCAGCAAGAGCAATTGGGACGTATCCAGCGGGCGGCTGCAGAAATGCTCGAGCTGGTGGAAACCCTGCTCATGCTCGCCCGCGAGCGTGGCACCATGGCCGAGCCCGGGTGTGGTATCACTCTGGCCCAAGTAGCGAGGGAGCAGTCTGAAATCTGGGGAGGACAGTTTGCGTCTCATCACATTGAGTATCGGTCGACCGTTGAGGCCGAGGACGACAGGTATTACCAGCCAACGTTTCTGCGGACGGTGATGTCGAATCTTCTGCGCAACTCCCTGCACTACACAGAAGAGGGCAGGGTAGATCTGGTTTTGTTTGATGGCGGCTTTCGGGTCGAAGATACGGGCCCGGGTATTGCGCCGGAGCAACATTCCCGTTTGTTCGAGCCTTTCCAGCGGGGATCCAATGCCCGGGGAGAGGGGCTTGGCCTGGGTTTGTCTCTGGTTAAGCGGATCTGTGATCACCAGGGGTGGTTGGTAAGCATCGAGCCTGCCGAGCCTCGTGGCTGCGTATTTAAAGTTGACCTCAAGCCGGATTGAACCAGGCACTTTAACGTGTGCTCATGGAAAAACGGCAGCAATTTCCCCACTTTTCACACTTTTTTGACATTCTGTTGACCTAATCTTGACGCCTCTCTCTCTAGTCTGGGCATCTGGCAACCCAGACTAGGCGGTGGCAGATGGCATGGTTTACCCGAAGACGATTTTCACCCGGAACCCTGATTGTTGCGGTTGCGATCTGGATGGTGCTTTTTTGCAACTATTCCTTTTTCAAGAATGTGCTTGGCGTCTACTCAGCATCCCCCGGAGAGCTGGGATTTGTGGCGTCTCTGGGCATATTAATTACTGCATTGACGGTATTGCTGCTTTCTCCCTTTTTGGTGGGGAGGGCATTAAAACCTCTACTCATCGGCATACTCTTGATTGCGTCGATGACCGCGTATTTTATGGATACCTACAATGTCATCGTCAGTAGTGAACTGCTCGAAAGTGGCCTGCAAACCGATCTTGCCGAATCCATTGGCCTTTTGAGCTGGAAGCTGATCCTTTATCTGGGGCTTTTGGGTATCTTGCCCGCACTGCTGGTATACCGTACCCCCATCCAGGTTGAACCCATGCGTACCGCGGTGCTCTCGCGTGCGAAACTGTTCGGTGGTTCGCTGGCCGTCGTATTGCTTATGTTTGGGTTATTCAATGGTGCTTATGCCTCTTTTTTTCGCGAGCATAAGTCGCTTCGCTTCTATACCAATCCCACCACGCCAATTTATACGGCAGTCCGCTATGCTTCAGACAAAATCGGTGGTGGCAACGCCATTCCGTACCGCCAAATAGGTTTGGACGCTACGCAGGAGCCTGCGGTTGGCAAGCGGCGATTACTAGTCGTTGTGGTGGGGGAAACGGCGCGCGCAGATCACTTCTCCCTGAATGGTTATGACCGCAATACCAATCCAATGTTGGCCAAACATCATGTTGCGAGCTTTGATAACGTCTGGTCGTGCGGGACTGCCACGGCTGTTTCTGTGCCATGTATGTTTTCAGTGCTGGATCGGGAGCATTACAGCGAGCGACAGGCGAAAGCGACGGATAATGTGCTTGATATTCTCCAGCGGGCTGGGGTCAATGTTGCCTGGCTGGACAATAACTCTGACTCCAAGGGCGTTGCGCTGCGCATACCCTATGTCAATTATCGTGACCGGGACGTAAATCCGGTGTGTGATACCGAGTGTCGCGATGTGGGGATGCTGGAGGGAGTAAAAGAGTTTGTCGCGATGCATCCCCGTGGAGACATTGTGATAGTGCTACATCAAATGGGCAGTCATGGCCCGGAATATGCCAAGCGTTATCCTGAATCACAGGCATTCTTTGCGCCCAGCTGTCACAGCAACCTCCTTGAGAGTTGTAGTGAGGAGGAAATTAACAACGCCTACGATAATTCGATTCGCTATACCGATTATTTCCTTGGTCAGGTTATCGACTACTTGCAAGGCGAGGCGAAAAGCTTTTCACCAGCCATGCTCTATCTCAGTGACCATGGAGAGTCTCTGGGTGAACGGGGCTTGTACCTGCACGGTTTTCCCTATGCGCTGGCACCGGACGCACAAAAGCGCGTCCCGATGATATTCTGGTCAAGTGGAGATTATCCGCGTGTTGAGAAAAAGCTATCAGGGAAAACTTCTGTGCATCAAACAATGTCTCAGGACTACCTGTTTCATACACTGCTCGGTTTGATGCGTATTCAGACAGATGTCTATCGGCCGGAGCTTGATGCCTTCGCCAATGGATAAGCAATATCTGGCAAGGCAAGCGGTGCTTACGGCGATTGCTCTTGTTTGCATCATCGCCCTGTTTGAGCTGACCGATATTGATATGTGGTTTCAGAGTAAGCTGTATCAGTTCGGTCCAGACCACTGGATGCTGGATAAGCACAATGAAACCTTGAGGCTCATATTTTATGATGGCCCCAAGAACTTATTGGCAGTGCTCGTGGGGCTGTCGTTACTGGCGATCATTGTTTTATCTCGCACTATTCGATTTCAGCCTTATCGCCGTGGCCTGCTTATTGTCTTGATCTCAATGGCCATTACGGCGTCTTTGGTGGGGCTTCTCAAAACCTGGACGGATGTTCCCTGCCCAAAGGATTTGAGCGCGTTTGGTGGCCGCTATCCGCATATTACCTTTCTGCACCGCATACCGATATCCGCGGATTTGGGGCGTGTTCGTTGCTTCCCCGCCGGTCATGCGAGTGGAGGCTTCGCATTGTTATCACTCTTCTTTCTATTTCGGCAGCGACGCAACCGGTGGCTTGGCTTTGGTGCCGGCATGCTGTTGGGGTGGACTCTTGGCGGTTACAAAATGCTTATTGGTGATCACTTCCTGAGCCATACCCTGGTGACTATGTGTATTGCATGGCTGGTTTCCCTGGGCGTTGCGGCTTGTGTTTTTCGATTGAGTCGTGAAAGGGCAGGCTCAATTCCGGGTTATGGGGCAGGGTATAGGGAAATAGAACCTGTGGATCAGCCAATACACTGAATATCGTCATGTGGGAAATTGGCGCTTCGTTCCCAGCTCCTGCTCCGACTCCTGCTCTGACTCCGGCTCTTGGAAGCTAGTTCGCGGGGGCGGTTGCAATCGGTCAATTTACATTTTTTTTACAGGCAGCTTGCTAGGGTTTGACCCCTGATGTTGTCTTGTAGCTGGAATGTACCCTGACAATGAAACGATTGACACCCTTTAAGACTGTACTTGTATTTGCTGCGATAACGCTGGTTATTTTGTCCATTTCGCGACTTTACCTTTCTATTCTTTACTTTGAACGTATCGGATCCTTCCCTGAACTACTGGGGATTCTATTCCAGGGGGTGCGGGTAGACCTGATTATTGCCAGTTACCTTTATCTGATTCCGATGCTTGTCAGCATCTGGCTCAGCGGGAAGTTGGGCGCTCGTCTTACATCCGCGCTCATCAAGCCCTGGCTCTGTCTGGCGCTTGTCCTGAGCGTGTTTATGGAGCTGGTTACCCCTGAATTTATTCTTGAATACGATATTCGCCCGAATCGTCTATTTATCGATTACCTGGGCTATCCCAGAGAAGTATTCGGCATGTTGTGGGAAGGGTATAAGCCCGCGATTTTTCTCGCCGTATTCGGTGTTTTGGTCATTGTTATCTCCGCCAGGAAGTTGCTCTCCCGGGTTTCAACAGAGACTGGCTCCTTTTCGACAATGCAAAAGGTTTGCCTGACGTTCATTATTTTTGTTGTTGGTGTCGCCGCCGCGCGATCCAGCTTGCAACATCGTCCATTCAATCCGGCGATGGTTTATTACAGCAACGATAATCTGGTCAATTCACTGATGCTGAATTCGACATATTCCGTATTGTATGCGGCATACAATACGGGTTCAGAAGAGCAGGCGGCGGATCTCTATGGCCGGATGCGGCCGCAGGAGATTATCGAAGCGGTTCAGGAGTCTGCCGCGATAGACAATCAGCCGTTTCTTTCAAAGGATATTCCGACGTTACGTTTTCACCCTGCCAGTTATCAAGGGGCACCGAAAAACATCGTTATATTGCTCCAGGAGAGCCTCGGGGCTCGCTATGTCGGAAGCCTGGGCGGCGAGGACTTGACCCCCAATCTTGATGCGCTGATGCCTCAAGGCTGGGTGTTCAATCACGCCTACGCCACGGGTACCCGCTCTGTGAGGGGGATTGAGGCGGTGTTTACCGGTTTCTCTCCGGGGCCATCCCGCTCTGTAGTGAAGTTGAATAAAAGCCAGTCCGGGTTCTTCAGTCTGGCATCTCTACTAAAACGCCATGATTATCACACGCAGTTTATTTACGGGGGCGAAAGCCATTTCGATAACATGAAAAGCTTTTTCCTTGGTAACGGTGTGGATGACATCCGCGACCTGAGCACTTTTGATGAGCCCCGGTTTGTAGGGTCTTGGGGCGCCTCGGATCAAGATCTCTACGCCGAGGCGCACAAGCAGTTTGTCAAACTCGACAAAGCGTCAAGGCCGTTCTTCAGTCTGGTATTTACTACGTCGAACCATACTCCCTGGGAATACCCGGATAATTGTCCGGCGGCGTACTCCGGGAACAGGCAGTCGCGAGAGAATGCCATTCGATACGCGGATTGTGCCCTGGGTGAATTTATACGAAAGGCGAAAGCGTCAGATTACTGGAAAGACACCCTGTTTTTAATCATTGCGGATCACGATTCCAGAGTTCAGGGATCGGATATGGTTCCGATCGACCATTTCCGTATACCCGCATTGATTCTCGGTGCAGGTGTCGCGCCGAAGGTGGATGCCAGGCTGGTTTCTCAGATTGATTTTCCGACGACGCTACTATCGCTTGCCGGTATTAGTGATGCACATCCTATGCTGGGATTTGACTTGACCAGAGCGGTACCGCGTTCGAAGCAGCGCGCACCAATACAGTATGGTGAAAACTACTCCTGGCTGAGTGCCGATCATGCGGTTGTGTTACGACCTAAACTGCCCGCACGCGTTTATGCGCACGACGGCAACAAGCTGCTGGAACAGTTGGACAACCAGCAATATGAGGGCGAGATCAATCGCACAAAAGCAAATGCTTTGTGGAGTAACCTCGCATACTCAAAAGGCTTCTATCGAAATGCGCGCTAGTCTCAATTAATCGCCGAGGTTGTCGATGCGAATACCGGGTCCCGGCTTGGCAAGGGGGAAATGGAATATGCGGCTGTAAAATTCCAGTTCTCCCTCTAGTGCCATTTGGATACTACTGGCGGCGCGAAAGCCGTGCCCCTCTTCGCTGAAGGTGATGTAAGCCACGGGCAGGCCGCGCTGCTTCAGCGCGGCAACCATTGCCTCGGCCTGATTCGGCGGTACCACTTTGTCTTCCATGCCCTGGAAAAATATGACCGGGCAATTGAGCTGCTCTATGTGATTGATGGGGGATCTGTCCCGGTAGATGGACTCCGCCTCAGGCCATGGGCCCACCAGTTTGTCGAGGTAGCGCGACTCGAATTTGTGGGTGTCGCGGGCGAGGGTAGTCAGGTCGCCAATGCCGTAGTGGCTGGCTCCGGCGGAAAAGGTGTTGTGAAAGGTCAACGCTGCCAACACGGTGTAGCCGCCAGCGCTGCCACCTTTGATCAGCAGGCGCTGTGGGTCAGCCAATCCCTGGGCGACCAGGAACTCTGCACCGGCACAGACATCTTCGACATCGGTAATCCCCCAGGTGTCCTTGAGGCGATCCCGGTACGCCCGGCCATACCCGGTGCTACCGGAGTAATTGACGTCCAGAATGGCAAAGCCGCGGCTGGTCCAGTACTGGATTTTCAGATTCAGGCCCGCGGAGGTGGCACCTGTTGGACCGCCATGACTGAAAACGATGGTTGGGGGCTTCTCACCCTCTGGCGCTACATAGTTGGGGTTGCAGGGCGGGTAGTAGAAGGCGTGCACCTGGCGGTTGTCCACGGAAAATTCCATGGCCTGCGCGTGCGACAGGAATGTCTCCGGTAGTTCTTTGCTGCTGCTCAGGGAAATGGTTTGGATTTCTTCTCGGGCGCTGTCATAGCGGACCACGGCGGGAAATTGCCCCGGGCCACTGCCGATAAACAACGCCTGACCGTTGCTGCAGCGAATGCCCTCGATATCACAAAAGGGCTGCTCAATGGTTTTGTGACTGCCGTCTTCCAGATTGATTTTGCCGAGATGCCAGCGGCCATCCTGGGTGAAGGTGCAGAGAATTTCATGGGCATTCAGGAAACCGTAAGTGGACATGCCGAACACCCACTGGGGCGTTGCAAACTCTGCGGCTTTTTCCCACAGCGGTTTGTTTTTCCCCAGTTCATAAATGTTCCACCAGTTGCTGCGGTCGGACACATAGTAGAGTTTTCCGTCCGGGGACCACTGGGGCTGGAACAGCGATTCGTTGCTGCCGCCGGCGACCTGCTCGATATTACTCAGACTCCCGCTAGGGGTGACTTCTGCCTTGCAGAGCTCGGTGGCATCCCAGGGCATATTGGGGTGATGCCAGCGCAGGAAGGCCAGTTGGCTACCGTCGGGGGCAAGGGCGGGGTTGGAATAGAAGTCAGCGCCTTCGACCAGAGTTTCAACGGAATAGTTTTTATCCTTGAGGCTGATCGCGACGATTCTCGCTACCGGTTCGCCGCTGCCGGAGCAATCTTCCTGCACACAGATCAGTCGTTCGCGTTTTGCATCGAAAGTGAGGTCCGCGTAATGGCAGGGCCCCTCAGCGGTGATGGGTTCCGGCACCGAACTGTTCATCGGCAGGTGATAAATACGCTGGTCTGCAGCCAGTACGAAATAAACACTCTTGTCGGCAACCAGATAGCTGGCGCCGCCGTATTCGTGTGCTTTCGAGCGTGTGCTCAAGGGGGCGGGGAGAATATCCCGTTTGTTCCCGTCTGCATCCTGTTGAACGATTACGGAGCGGCCTTTTTCCGCGGGGCGGGATTCCAGCCAGTAGGCACAATTGCCGGCCAGCCGGGGTTCACTGAGGCGCACGTTGCCTGCGGTCAACAGATCGCTGGTGATGATGGAATCCCAGCTGCCGTAGGGGGCGACGGTGATTTTGGGGCGCTCTGAAGAGTGTGACATTTATTTCTTTCCGCTTTTTTCACGCATTTTGACAACCGGCGCTTGGCCATACAAGCCTAAGCCAAGAGCCGGGATTGATTTCGGCGGACTTGGCGTCGGTGCGCGTGGTCAGCATTGCGCACTTTTTGCTGCTTGGAGGCTCTCGCTACTGTAGCTGATTGGGCGGCATTGAATTGGCTACATGATGTTGGCTGCATGGTGTTGGGTGCACTGTGATGATCGGGGCTTGCGGGTGTTTTGACCTGCTGGTCCGAGAGTGGCCACTTTCTCTCCGCTGGGAAATTCATCATCGTCTAGGCTGAATGTATTGGAACAATTTTGCGCCAGCGTATCCGCTGGTGCTGTGTCTGCACTTGAGGCTCGTCATGCAAGCTCTTCTGGATAGCCTGGCATCGATTGTCGGATGGGGTAATAGCCTGACCTGGGGCGGTATAGGCGGATACTGGTGGCTGGGGATTCTGATCGCTGCCCTGGTTCCGGCGGGCATTTACTTCACGGTACGTACGCGTTTTATCCAGATTCGTTCGTTCGGCCACATGATCCGGGTCATGGCCCGCAGCTTCCACAAAGAGCATGAGGACTCGGTTTCTTCTTTCCAGGCATTTGCAACCAGCGCCGCGGCCAGGGTAGGGACGGGCAATATTGCCGGCGTGGCGGTCGCCATTACTGCCGGGGGACCCGGTGCGGTTTTCTGGATGTGGATGGTGGCGCTGGTGGGTATGGCAACCAGCCTGATCGAAAACATTCTTGCGCAGACCTTCAAGGAGAAAGGGGAGGAGCACGGGACATTTCGCGGTGGACCGGCTTACTACATCGATAAGGGGTTGGGTAAGCGATGGAAATGGCTCTCCATTGTTTTTTCTGTGTTTCTGGTGATCTGTTTCGGGTTCTTTTTCAATGCGGTGCAGGCAAACGCGATGGCCGAAGCCATTCATGCGGCCTGGGGTATTCACCCGCTGATCGTCGGGGTACTTGTAGCGGTGCTTGCCGCTGTGATCGTCTTCGGCGGGATCAAGACCATTGGTCAGTTCGCGGGCATTGTGGTGCCTATTATGGCGCTCTGCTACATCATCATTGCCCTGGTCGTTATCGCCATGAACCTGCCCCGGATACCGGAAGTCCTATCCCTGATCTTCAGTAACGCATTCGGTATGCAGGAGGCCGGCGCTGGGGCTTTTGGTGCGGTGGTGGCCAACGGTATCAAGCGCGGCCTGTTTTCCAACGAGGCCGGTATGGGCTCTTCACCGAATGTGGGGGCGGCGGCCGATGTGAAGCATCCCGCGGTCCAGGGCTACGTGCAGATGGCATCGGTGTTTCTCGATACCATGATGATCTGTACGGCCACTGCGGCCATCATTCTGCTAAGCCATGTACCGCTATCCGGTAACATGGAAGGCGTGACCCTGACCCAGGCGGCGCTGGCCAGTGAGGTAGGTGCCTGGGGAAACAGTTTTGTTGCCATCGCACTGATCTTTTTCGCGTTTACGTCGATCATCGCCAATTACTATTACGCCGAGACCAATATCTTCTACCTGTGGCATACCCGCACTTCCATTTTCTGCTATCGGGCGCTGTATATCGGTTTCATCCTGTTTGGTGCCTGGGTGGCCTACAGCAGCAGTTCGGATAACTTTGCGCTCCTGTGGAATATGGCGGATATGTCTATGGGTTTTATGGCGTCAGCCAACCTGCTGGCCATTCTGTTGTTGTCCGGGGTGGCGTTTAAAGTGCTCGGTGACTACGAGGCTCAGCGGGCGCGGGGTATTGAGGAGCCGGTTTTTGATGCCCGCCAGTATCAGATTCCTGGAGTCGAGCACGATGTATGGGATGGCACCGATGCACGCGGCAAAGGTGTCGAGAAGTAGTTCTCTTAACGATTGTGATCAACTCATTCAATTCCGGTGCTGCCGTCTCAAATACAATTCGGTTGAGAACCAGCACACAATCCTGTCCGTCTGATTCTTTTACGCTCTGGCCTTTGGTGGCTGGATCGAGGCCGGCCGTGCGAATTCCCCGAGGCAAATCATGTCTGGCCAGCAAATGTTTCAAATTATCTCTGCCGGTAAAACCCTGCGCGCAAAACCGCCGGCAGAAGTTTTGCAGCAGATCAGTTCTGCGTTTTCCATTGATACCCAACAGGCCAGAAAGCTATTTCTGAAAGGTTGGGTGATCAAAGATCAGCTTTCACCCGGTCAGGTGGTGCAATACCGCACCCAGTTGCAACAAATCGGCCTGAAGATTGAAGTGCACCCGGCGGGTAAATTTGATAACCGGGCGATTCTCGCCCGCCTGCAATTCGCACAAAAGCGCAAGGCAAACAGTGCCAAAGCGGCGAGTGGCAATGGGGCGGCTGCCCAGGGGACGGTTACAAAGGAAGCAAGCCTCCGGGCTGAACCTCAGCGCAACAATTCGGCGGCGAGCGAGCCAAAAGTCGCCCCTAAATCCAGGCAGGCGCCGGCGTCCCAGCCCTCTGCCACTATTGATGCCCCCGCACAGTCTGTTCCCGAACCACCAAAGAACACCGGGCGAGAATCCGCCCACCGTGCCCAGCTGGAAGCGCTGTTCAGCAAGAGTGCAAAGACGACATTCGCGGGGCCCGCTCAGCGCCTGGCGCTTATTCCTGCAATGCTGCGGGCTTCACTGGTGCCGCTGGTGTTCTTGGGGCTTCTGTGTCTGTGTGCTTATCAGGTGGGTGCCATCCTGTGGGGTATACCGGCCGCCGCACTGGCGGGCACCTTCAGCGCCATGACACTGGTCTCGGCGATAGCGAAGCTGCTGCTGATTGCACTGGTCGGGGTGCTGCTGATTCGCCCTTTCTTCTTGCGGGTGACCGCGAATACGGATGCACAAAGTGGTGAGTCCGGGCTGCGCCTGCGCAAGCAGGAAGCGCCGGGGCTTTTCCTGTTGCTGGATGTCCTTCAGGAAAAATCCGGCCTCGGTATTGCCGGTAAGATTCAGGGGCCGAAAAACCTCTCTGCGGCCAGTGCTTCCGTGGGCACTATGGTCGAGGTGGCTCCGGGGGCCGATGTGCAGGTACAGCGAGCCCCAGGAGGCGGTCTGAAATTGACCCTGGGACTGGGCGCCGTTGCCAGTGTCAATGGTGGCGACTTGTTGGCATTGACCGCCAGGGCGCTGGCTTATCACCAGGGGCGCTGGGTAGGTCTGGCCAGAGGGTTGTCTCTGACTTCTGCACAGCGACTGCAGGGGATGCAGGAGGCTCTGGAGAACCGGGAGACGCTTGCTGGTGGTACTGCCATATTGCAGCCTCTGTACCGGTTGCTTGGCGTTTGCGGATTGGCTTTACTGCCGGTTGTCGAGCGCTTGCAGGCGCTGCACCGCGGTAGCAGTAGTGCGCTGGCGCGCAAACTCGAAGTAATGGCGGATACCGCTGCGGCGCAGGTTATCGGCAGCGATGCCTTTGCCGCCTTTGCCGAGCGCTGGAACCAGCTGGTACACGCGGATCTGGTATGCGGTGAAATCAACCGCGAGGCGCAGCTGATGGGGCGGCGCCTGGCCAATATTCCCCTCGCGGTGCGCTGGATGTACAGCAATCTGGATGACGCCACCCGATCCACGATCGAGCTGGCGATGGCTGAGTCCACCGATTACTGGAGCCTGGTCGAGCCCGCAGGGCACGAACGTATTGCCGCAATAGAAGAGCTTACGATTGAGCCGCTGTTGCAACGGGTCGACTTTTCCGTGCAAAAACTGTTTGTGGATTTTGAGGATCTCAGTACCCGTGTGAGCCGTCTGGGTATTGAGGAAAGCTGTCGCGCAGTCGAAAACCGCCTGCTATTGACCGCCAGCAAAGAAACGGAAGAAACCCAGAAAGTGCTGTCGGAATATTTTAATCGCGCTATTCCGCGGGATTTCCTGCCCCTGAACTTGCCGAAAAATGTCGAACTCCAGGAGTTGGATCTGCAGGCAACCATCGATTGGCTGCGTACCCGTTTGGTGGATCTGCAGGACCTGGAGCAGAAGTTGGGACAGCTGCAGTTGCGCGGTGCTCGTATTCAGCTGGGTGCGGCGCTGGTGCGGGCGAATGTGAGAATTGATTCGCGGAGTTTTGATTTAAGCGGGTCAACCCCGGCAGCGGCCGATGAGTCCCGCCGTGACAACCGGATACGGGTTCAGGAGTGCCAGCAGCAGCGGCAGCAGTTGCATGCCATGTTCTTCCAGCGAATCCAGTGCACTATCGCCGGTATGGATTCCGCCGATAGTACCACCGCGGAAAGCGCCGTGGCCCAGTTGCAGGCTTTTGAGGCCATGCGAGAGCCGCTGCGAGTTTTGGAGCAGTATGGCGATTTGATGGGCGAACTGATCGAACGGCTGCCAACCAGTGAAATTCCTGCGAATGTGGTGCAGAAATATCCGCAACTGGTA
This sequence comes from Microbulbifer sp. ALW1, assembly GCF_009903625.1. Lineage (NCBI taxonomy): Bacteria > Pseudomonadati > Pseudomonadota > Gammaproteobacteria > Cellvibrionales > Microbulbiferaceae > Microbulbifer > Microbulbifer sp. ALW1. Next base: position 2,857,731 of record NZ_CP047569.1, read on the forward strand.
TCGCAGCAAATCAGCCAGCTACACCAGCTCGCCAGTCAGCAATCAGGGTTACTTTCAGAGCCGCTAATGGAAAAGCTGGCGGCCTGCGCGCAATCGGATCGGGTCGGGGCTATCGCTGCAAACAAGAAGCCCGCGGAATGGGTGAGCAGCCTGCAGGCCGTCGAGCTGCGGTGCAAGCATGCGAGTGCCGTTGTTTATGAGGGCTACCAGGCCGTATTGGCCAGCCTGTTAAGCCTTTGCTTGGCAGAGGAGGGGCGCCGCAAGGTGAAGCCACTGCGTCTCGCCGGGGTACTGTAAGTTTGATCGCTAGTTGCTGAGGTTCTGGGCGTGTTGGGGGCAGGGTTTGCTTGCCTTCCAGGGGAGGGCTTCCAGTGGAGAGCTTCAGCCCCCCGCCAGTTTTACCTTGAAACTTTTGGCTTCCAGTACCGCTTTGATTTCTTCCCGCTTATCGCCCTGAATCTCGATGACACCATCTTTCAGGGCGCCACCACATCCACAGCGCTTTTTCAGCTCTGCTAACAGCAGCTTGAGTTCGCTGTCTGTGCCCTCGACACCTCGCACACAGGTTACCCCTTTGCCTTTGCGGCCCTTGGTTTCCCGTTGAATACGCACAATGCCATCGCTCTGGTGGCGCTTTTCTGCCGCCGGCGCTTCTTTGATTCGGCCGCGGTCGGTGGAGTAAACAAGACGGTTATTATCACGCTCTTTATTGCTCATGGCAGTCTGGCTAGCACTCTTCTTTGGGTGGGGGTTGTGGTCGAGGTTAGGGTGGGGCATCGATTTCTGCGGCGCAAGGATAGCCGATGGGGAGAGCGGTGTTAACGGGCGGCTTAATTGTTGCCGCCGCCTTCGGCTAGAATGTCACCGATTACCGCACCCCGAACAAGGAAATAACTGGATGGCCCTGACTGGTACCCGCAAATGGCTGAACGAAGTGATCTTCGGTACGGATACGCCGGCGGGGAAGAATTTTGACGTATTTTTGATCTGGACCATTCTGCTGAGTGTGGGGCTGGTATTGCTGGCATCGGTGGAGAGCTGGTGGGTTCGCTTTGGTGATCTCTTTTATGCCCTGGAGTGGTTTTTCACCGGCCTCTTCACCATTGAGTACCTGCTGCGCATTTATTGCGCCCGGGATCGCCGCGCTTACGTCTTCAGTTTTTATGGCATCGTCGACCTGATGGCGATTTTGCCCAGTTACCTGGCGCTGATCTTTACCGGTGCCACTTACCTGATGGTGATCCGGCTGCTGCGGGTATTGCGGATATTCCGGGTACTGAAGCTGGTACGTTACCTCAGTGATGCCAACCTGCTGATGCGATCCCTGTGGCAGGCGCGGCGGCGGATCCTGGTGTTCTACGCCAGCGTACTGGTGATTTGCATCATTTTTGGCAGCCTCATGTTCATCGTTGAGGGGCCAAAGCACGGTTTCACCAGTATCCCCAAAAGTATTTACTGGACCATTGTCACCATCACCACTGTAGGCTTCGGCGATATCACCCCTCAAACCTCGCTGGGGCAGGCGATTGCCTCCATGACCATGTTGATCGGTTACTCCATCATTGCCGTACCCACCGGGATTGTGACGGCGGAGCTGGCCCATGAACTGGGGCGGGAGAAGCAGTTGGCGCGCTGCCATAATTGTGGCCGTGCCGGCCACGATGCAGACTCCGAATACTGCAAGCATTGCGGGTACAAGCTGGAAGATTTCGAAACACCGACCGATCACGGTTGAGCGATAGCCTGGACAGTACGCGAGAGGTCGGTGGCCCGCCGCGTCGAGGGGGCCCTGTCTGGCTTAACAGCGCCACGGGTATCCGCTATCCTTGCGCCCCGTTTGTCCCGCCTCTGATGGCGGGACCCCACCTTTTACTGTTTCCCCAACACTGACACTGGTAGCCGCCCCCAATGGATATTCAGGGATACTGCGCACCGGGTTTTGAAGCCCTGTACGATGCTTTTGCAACCAATTTTCGCGACCACGGTGATGTGGGAGCCTCGTTCTGCGCTGTGCAGCAGGGCGAGGTTATCGCCTCGCTGTGGGCGGGAACTACGGATCGGGCGGGGGAGCGGGCATTTGAGGAAGATACGCTCGCCAACGTATTTTCCTCCTCGAAAGGCATTCTGGCACTGATCGCGCTGCAGCAGGTGGCAGCGGGCAAGCTGGATCTGGACCTGCCTGTGGCGCACTACTGGCCGGAATTTGCCGCTGCCGGTAAAGGGGCGATCACCGGGCGCCAATTGCTGTGCCACCGCTCCGGGGTGATTGCATTTCGGAACAAGGTCCCCGACGACTTGATCTACGACTGGGCCGCGGCTCTGGAACAGGTGGCGATTACGGAGCCCTGGTGGGAGCCGGGCACCCAGCAGGGGTATTCCCCGTTTCTGTATGGTTGGACCCTCGGCGGCCTGATTGAGAAAGCCAGCGGCGAGACCTTGATGTCCCTGTACCGGTCGGGGGTGGCGGAGCCACTGGATCTGGATGGTGGCTTTGGTGCCCTCGGGCATCGCTCGTCTTCCATCGCCGATGTCGGCCCCCTCAAGAAACCGTTGCCGGAGTTGCGCGACAATGCCATTGGTCGCTCCATCAAAGAGGATAGGCAGGGGCCGGTGGCAACCGCGTTTACCAATCCGGTGACCCTGATGATGGGCACCAATGGCGAGCAGTGGCGGGGTGCGTTGATTCCTGCGGCCAATGGCCATTTCAGTGCCCGCGACCTGGCCTCCGTGTATGGCGATCTGGCGGGGGACGCTCCCAGCTTGTTGCCTGCGGATGTGCTGCGAGAGGCAACCCGCGAACAGAGTCGCGGACAAGACGCCATACTGCAGACAGATGTGGCCTTCGGCTGCGGCTTTCTCAAGTCGTCTTCGGCCAGAGATCTGTATTTTGGAAGTGATGTCGGTTTCGGTCACCCCGGGGCCGGCGGCAGTATCGGCTTTGCGGATCCGGAAGCGGAGCTGGGTTTTGGCTATGTGACTTCGCGCATGGGGCAAAGCCTGTTTATGGACCAGCGTGCCGTCGGGTTGCTGGAGTGCCTTTACCGCTTGATGTAAGTGAAGATTGTTTTTTTAGGGGAGTAGGGCCATGAGTGAAGATATGCAGCAGCTCAGTGCACGGGTGGATGAACTGGAAAGCCGCCTGGCGTTCCAAGAGGATACGCTGAGCCAATTGAATGACCTGATTGCTACCCAGGACGCGCAAATACGGGCACTTGTTGGCCGTCTGAAAGAAGTGTCGGAAAAGTATCAGGACCTGTCTTACGAGGTACAGAAGGGCGGCCAGCCGGCGGACGAAAAGCCGCCACATTATTAATAACGACGCCAGAATGGATGGTGGCTGTCTGCCACGCTGTCACAATTTGGCTTTACACTTTCAGCGCTGCGCTTTTTTCTACGTCAATTACTGGAAAAACAGGGGATTTCGTTTTTTCTCCCCGCGTCAAGCCTTGACAAGTTTTTTTCCACATGCCGCCTGAGTTATTCCTGCTTTTTCTTTTATGACGCCCCAGTTGGTACGGAAAGTTGAAAAATTCTCTTAACGTATTGATTCGTAAAGAAAAAATTTTGCGGGATAAAAAGTGCACAAATTGCTGGGAGCCAGTAAATGCGCCGCTTTAGCTGTGCTTTTTCAACTTCATTCACAAAGTTATCCACAGATCTTGTGGAAGAACCAATTACACCGAATTACAGCTATTTGAGTGGGTGATGCTCCATTGGTATGACCATCACGGTGATTGCTATCGGCGCATCGCGAGAGCCGGACCGGGGGAACGTAATTTGCGCCGATGGGCGCAGATGTCGAAAGCGTCAAATTTGGGAAGTGGGCCCTAGACCTATCGGGACTTTCCGCATAGTCTTCCCGCCCATGGCGAATGCGGTTCAGCTTCCAGTCAGTTTATGACAGGGATACTGCATTCAACAGAGAGCGAAATTCTCACCCGTCATCAGTAAAAGCGTTAGGAGAGGCTTAATGAAAAAGTGGGTAGCTATTCTTGCCCTGGGCTCACTGGTTGGTTGTACCACCCTGGACCCTTACACCCAGGAAAGTAAAACCAGCAATGCAGCGAAAGGCGCCGGCGCCGGTGCCGTAGCCGGTGCCATCATTGGCGCGGCAACTGCCAGCAAGAGCGACCGCAAGAAGGGCGCCATCACCGGCGCAATTGGTGGTGCAGCCATTGGCGGCGGTGTGGGTTACTACATGGATCGTCAGGAGATGGCTCTGCGCCAGCGCCTGGAAGGCAGTGGCGTACGCGTTCAGCGTGAAGGTGACAACATTCGCCTGATCATGCCGGGCAACATCACTTTCGCAACTGGCCGTTACGAAATCCGTTCCGATTTCTACGACACCCTGGATTCCGTGGTACTGGTACTGAACGAATTCGACAAAACTGCGATTCGTGTAAGCGGCCACACCGACAGCACCGGTTCTGATGTTACCAACCAGAACCTGAGTGAGCGTCGCGCCCAGTCCGTAGCTAACTTCTTCACCACCCGCAGCGTTGCCGCAGGTCGTGTGCAGGCAGTGGGCTACGGTGAGCGTTACCCCATCGCTAGCAACGATTCCGACGCCGGTCGTCAGGCCAACCGTCGCGTAGAGCTGGAATTACTTCCGCTCCAGTAGCAAGATAAGAGGGCGCTTCGGCGCCCTTTTTTATTGCCGCAAGAATAAGACGGGAGAAGTTATGGCTGTTACCCATTGGGTGTATCGCGGGATGCGGGCAATGCTCATCCTGCCAGCGCTTCTGGCTGCTCCGGTATTGCATGTGCAGGAGACTCGGGCCGACGACGCGGGAGTGTCACCGTTGGAGGATGGAGCCGCCGAGCAGAAGCTGTCAGATGCGGCGAGAGAAGTCGGCTATAGCCAAAGCCGCGAGCAGGGCGCTGAAGAAGATGCGTTTTCCCAGAAACTGGGGGTTGCGCAACTGGTCGCCAGGGTCAAGATTACCGGCGTCCACCGGATGATTGACCAGGCCCTGTCGGAGCCCGGGATGGTCGCGATTCTTGGCTATGTGTATTCCGGTGTGGCCGAGAAGGTCTGGAAGGGTGAACCCGCCAAGCTGATTGCTTTCCGCCTGACGCTGGACCGTTGCGATCGCAAGCTCAAGCGTGGCGAGCACTATGTGATCTTTGCCGAGACCGACCGCGATGGGCGCCTGCAGCTGTCCAGTTGTGAAGCGGCGGTGACCGAAGCCGATGCCCCCAACCTGCTGGTGAAGTTGAACCAGTACTATCAGGGTTAGCCACACCGATTCCTCATAGCTCCCCCATCGATCAGCTACCTATCAACTACCTGTCCCCTCTGGCTCCGTTCTGGCCCCTCTCTAGTACCACACAAGACTCGCTATAGATCTCCTCCAAATATGCCGGAGTCTTCATAGAACCATTAAGCCTTGAATATGGGAATATTGTTCCTTGAAGAGTGCTGATTGAAGATTATTCTTATCAGTATTGGCGCCGACTTCTTCCGCGGTTCTCTATTCTGCGAAGTTTGTTATGGCGCCAACCGGTAACGACAGGGCAAATTGGTGTCGCGCTACTGCAGTCATTACTGACCGGGCGCACAAGACAGAGGTTTGTCACCTTCGTTCTGAAACCTTCACAACTGACCAGGGGTCATTGGGTATATGAAGAAACTATTACTGCCGCTCATCATTCTGCTGCTCATCATCGGTTATTTCATGTCGCAGAAATCCAAAGACTCTGTCGACGATGCCTACGACAAAATGGAAAAACCCGGAACAGAAATGCAGCCGGGTACCGACCCGGGTACAACACCGGATCAGTCAACGCCGCCGGATATGGATTCTGACCCGACCATGCCGCAGGAAAGCGACGATGTTGCACCAACCACGGAAGATCCCCAGTCTGGCAGCCTGATGGACGCCACCAAAGATGCGGCCAGGGACACGGGTGATGCCATCAAGGATGCCGCCGATGACGCTGGTGACGTGCTGAAAGATGCCGCCGATGATGCCGGGGATGCCCTCAAGGACGCTGGCGAAGCAACCAAAGATGCGGCCGAAGATGCGATGGACAAGCTCCGTGAGGAGAAAGACAAAATCGAGGACAAGCCTGAGTAGTAGTTATCAAAAGGCTCGAGACCGTCAAAGGCTGCGACTGGTTCGCGGCCTTTTTCTTATCTACGCTTGAATAAGTCGTTACGAGTCTATTGCGAACCTATTGCGAATCTGTGACAAGCCATGATCGAGCACTGCTGGCATCACGACCACGATATTCTGGAGATTCGGCCCGTCGCCGAACTGAAGCCGGCGGAGTTTCGGGCATTGGCCGCGCAGGTTGACCCGGTCATCTGCCAGCACGGCTACTTGCAGGGCATGCTGATTGATGCACGGCATTTTCGCGGCTGGCAAAACTTCGCTGCTTTGGTCTCCCACTGTGTCTTTACTCGTAACCAGCATCGTCACCTGCACCGTATCGCCGTGCTCTCTGATAACCCCCTCCTGAGTTTTATGCCGCAACTGCTGAACCATTTTGTCGCTGCCGAAGTGCGTCCCTTTCCCGTGGCCGATGGGGAGACCGCACTGGAATGGTTGGCACATCCCGGGTAAATTGCCCGCTTTTACTGACGGATGCCCAATACCATGCAGTTGGCTGTTACTGCTGCGGATGAATCTTTCTCTGCGCCGGCCGAGGTCCTGGCGGAGCAATTGCAGCTCCCGTTTCTCGGCCCGGTGGCGGAAAAATTTATTGATGACGTGCCTTTCGTATTGCGCCTCGGGTCGCAGCTGCAACTGTGCGCGACCGGGCGCAAGGCGCCGGGGCCGGTGGCTGTCGATTTTGTCAGTGGTGCTGCGGCGCATCGACGCAAGTTTGGTGGCGGTAAAGGTCAGCAGATTGCCAAAGCGGTCGGGGTGCGTAGCGGTTTCTATCCGGAGGTTGTGGATGCCACTGCAGGGCTCGGGCGCGATGCGTTCGTGCTGGCCTCGATTGGATGCAATGTGCGACTGCTGGAGCGCAACCCGGTGGTTTACGCCCTGCTGGAAAACGGTCTTGCCCGATTGAGAGAGGCGGCGGTAGCGGACCCTGAACTGGCTGCTGTGGCCGCGCGAATGCAACTGGAACCTCGGGTAGAGAGTGCGGCAGCCTGGCTGGCTGCGCAACCGCCGGAGTCGATACCGGTGGTATACCTGGACCCCATGTTCCCGAGCCGGGAGAAGAGCGCCAAGGTCAAAAAAGAGATGGCGGCATTTCACGACCTGGTGGGGTGCGATGAAGATGCAGACTGTTTGCTGCAGCCGGCATTCGCCGCCAGTTACTACCGCACGGTGGTCAAGCGCCCTCGTATTGCGCCGGATCTTGCGGGGGAGAAGCCGAGCCTGCGCTTTGAGGGCAAGTCCGGCCGCTTCGATGTGTACACCCGCCACGGCGTCCCCGGGTAACCCGCACCCGGATAGCGAAATCAGCAGTTAACCGCGTTGACTGCCAAGCCTCCCAGGGAGGTTTCCTTGTATTTGCTCTGCATATCGATACCCGTCTGGCGCATGGTTTCGATCACGCTGTCCAGGGGCACGATATGAGCGCCGGTTCCGCGCAGTGCCAGGCGAGCCGCATTGATTGCCTTAACCGCGCCCATGGTATTGCGCTCGATACAGGGCACCTGAACCAGGCCGCCGATAGGGTCGCAGGTCAGCCCCAGGTTGTGCTCCATGCCGATCTCCGCGGCATTCTCGATTTGCTGATTACTGCCGCCCTGGACGGCGGCAAGACCGGCAGATGCCATGGAGCAGGCCACGCCAATTTCTCCCTGGCAGCCTACCTCCGCCGCCGAAATTGATGCGTTCTTCTTGAACAGCATGCCGATGGCTCCCGCGGTGAGCAGGAATTCGACCACCTGATCCTTCAGGTCTCCGTGTTGTTCCGGGTCGTGTACAAACTGTACGTAATAGGCGATGGTCGCCGGAATTACACCGGCAGCGCCGTTGGTGGGCGCAGTGACGATACGGCCTCGTGCGGCATTTTCCTCGTTGACCGCGAGGGCAAACAAACTGACCCAATCGAGAATCGCCAGCCCCTGACGGCGCTCCTCATCGGTCTGCTTGCTGAGCTCGCGATAGTGCTCTTCCGCGCGCCGGCGCACACCCAGCCCTCCCGGCAGTACACCACTCTGGTGGCAGCCGCGTTGAATGGAGGCATCCATCACTTCCCAAATTTGCCACAGTGCGTCTTTTACTTGCTGTTCGCTGCGGAAGGCTTTCTCATTTTCCATCGCCAGTTCGGCGATGGTCCAGCCGTGGCGGTCGCACAATGCCATCAGTTCTTCCGCCGAGGCGAAGTCATAGGGGAGCAGGGTGGCTATCTGTTCTTTTTGCTGGAAGTCGTCTTCCGACAACACAAAGCCGCCGCCAATGGAAAAATAGCTGCGCTCAAATAGCAGCTCGCCGTCGGCAAAGGCCTTGCAGGTCATGCCATTAGAGTGTTGCGGCAAAAACTCTTCTTTGTGGAACAGAAGATCCCGCGGCTCTTCAAAATGAATGGCGCGGGTGCCGTTCAGGATGAGCTGCTGGTGCTGTTGAATGGCGCTAAGGCGGCCCTCAATCGCATCGACGTCAATGGTGTCGGGTGCTTCTCCTTCGAGCCCCATCAGCACCGCCATATCGGTGCCGTGGCCAACGCCGGTCAGCGCCAGTGAACCGTAGAGGTGGACTTCCACCCGGTCGGTTTTTATCAGGTCGCCGCGATCCTCCAGGTCGGTGACAAACTGGCGTGCTGCGACCATGGGGCCAACTGTGTGGGAACTGGAGGGGCCCACACCAATTTTGAAAAGCTCGAAAACACTGATGCTCATAGGGCGTTGAAGCTCTCTCGTCGATACCGCCGGGCAGGAGCGCCGGTCGCAATAAATAAGTGTAGTTTTTGTAGGCTTGCCGACAGCAAATGACGGGCCATTGCCGTGGGGGAGACACGTTCGCCGAAGGTGTCTTGCGACGCAATATGCGGGCAGGAAAACAAGATTAAATGTGGTCTCGCGGGCTGCCGGTGCAACAAATTACTAATTTGTCGCCGGCAACCGCAGGGAATTTTGCGAATGGTGGGCGGGGTTTGGTCGCAGTCGTCCGGCCAATAACCGCGGCCGATTCGGTCGCTTCCGAGATCAGGCCGCGGTGGCTACCAGGGTAGCTCGCAGTGGCGCGGGGTGACCTTCGATGGTCTTGCTGTGGTCCTGCGGGTCGAGAAAATCCACCAGGGATTCAAAGCGCATCCAGTCGGTGCTGCGCTGCTCTTCCAGGCGGGTGCGGTCCAGGTCTACGGTGCGCACGTCGGTGAAGCCGCTGGTACGCAACCAGCTCTCCAGGGTGGCGGTGGTGGGAAAGAACCATACATTGCGCATTTTGGCGTAGCGTCCTTCGGGCACCAGGCACTCACCGGCACCACCCTCAATGACCAGTGTCTCCAGCAATAGCTGGCCTCCGGGGCGCAGGGTTTCGCGCAATTCCCGCAGGTGGTCCAGTGGCGAGCGGCGATGGTAAAGCACCCCCATGGAAAGGGTGGTGTCAAAGGCCTGCAGATTGGCCGGTAGCGCCTCGATACCCAGGGGCAAGACGTCGACGGGCTTTTCCAGCCCTAGGTATTTTTTCAGGGCGTAAAACTGCGCGACGAACTTGGCGGAGGGATCGATGCCAATCACCCGGCGTGCGCCGGCGCCATATTGCCGCCAGCAGTGATAGCCGCTACCGCAGCCTACATCCAGGACCAGGCGATTGCTCAGGTCGTGCAGGTGCGGTGCGACCCGGTCCCACTTCCAGTCAGAGCGCCACTCGGTATCGATGAAGATATCGAACAGGGTCCAGGGACCTTTGCGCCAGGGGTGCAACTTGCGCAGTTGCGTTTCCAGTTCTGCTAATTGCGCCGGTGTGGCATCGCCGGTACCGCCAATACGGACTTCGCTGCCAATTTCCATGGAAGACGGTGTGATGTCCGGCAGGGCTGCCAGTACGGCCTGCCAGTCTGCCAGGTCTCCCCAGCGCGCGGGGTCCAGCCCTTCGGCGATTTGTTGCGGCAGGGTTGTGAGCCAGGGGCGCAACGCGGGCGTGTGCTGTATACCGGCGTAGAGCTGGGTGTAGTCGATCATCGGGCGGAAACTTTTCAGAGGGCTGCTTGCGGGTCAGCTGTCGCGCTGTTTGATAGCAATCAGCGAGGCAAAATTAAAACACTGGAACCAGACATCCACACTGTTGAAACCGACGTTTTTCAGGCGTGTGCGGTGGTCAAACAGGGTTTCCGGAATCAGCACGTTTTCCAGCGCGCTGCGCTTCTGGGCAATTTCCAGTGCGCTGTAGCCGTTGGCGGCCTTGAACGAGTGGTGCAGGTCGATCATCAATTCCTGGTGATCACTGTCGGAGAAGGCGACTTTCTCCGACAAAATCAGCACGCCGCCGGGGCGCAGGCCATCGTAGATTTTTTGCAGTATCTGTTCGCGCTCGCTGGTGGCAATGAATTGCAGGGTGAAGTTCAGCACGACCACCGAGGCGTTTTCGATCGCGATGTTTTGCAGATCGTCACACACCAGCTGTACCGGAACCTGGCCACTGTCTGCGGCCAGTACCGTGCGTGCTCGCTCAATCATGGCCGGGGAATTGTCCACGGCAATGATTTCACAATCGGCAGCCGGAATCCGGTGGCGCATGGCGAGGGTGGCAGCGCCAAGGGAGCTGCCAAGGTCGTAACAACGGCTGCCGGCCTGAGCGAAACGCTCTGCCAAGGTGCCAATCATCGCCACGATGGTGGTGTAGCCCGGGACTGATCGTTGGATCATGTCCGGGAATACTTCCACCACCGACTGGTCAAAGCTGAAGCCGGCGACCTGTCCCAGGGGCTTGGCAAAAATATCGTCTTTTTTGCTCATGGCTGTTTTTTCACACCGATTCCCTTAGAGCTTCTCTTCGTGCAGGTCCAGCGCCAGGCCGGCTTCGCGTCCCTGACTGCCGGTGACTATGGCAGTACTGGCTTTTTCTGGCTGCAGATAGGTTTTGCCCACTCGCTGCAGGTCTTCCAGGGTGACCTGGGTGACCTTTTTGCGGAACGCCTGGCGCACGGCGTGGGTGCGACCGTAGAGGTTGGAGTGGAAGGCTTTTTTCGCCTCGCCGGCGGGGGAGCCGGGCTTGTCCATACCGCCAACGACGCCGAGGATGGATTCTTCTACCTGTGACTCCTCGTGGGTTTCGTTCAGCAGCCAGTCGATGGACGCATCGAAGTCCTTGAGGGTCTCACCCATGCGCGGGTCGCGGTAGGAATAGAAGCGGAAAGCGCCAATGTTGACATCGTGGCTGGCGCCGCCACCGTAGGCGCCGCCCTGTTCGCGAATGGTGCGATGCAAGTAACCGTTGCGCAGGAATCCGCCCAGTACGGCCAGCGCAGGCGCATCCTCGTGGGACATGGACACCGTGGGGTAGGCTTTGGCACAGAAGTTGACCTGGCTGTTGGCAATCCACACTTCCTGGACTTTGCGCGGGGTAAAGGGTTCGTCCTGTGCCGGCGCATTGGCCGCGGCCTCATTGGCCAGTGGTGCCAGCGCACCGGTGAATTCTGCCAGCTTGTCTTCTTCACCCACCACCAGGAACTGGCGTTTGGCACCGAGGATTTTCTGGTGAATGCTGTTGAAGGTGCCCGCCAGGGATTCCAGGCCGGCGTTGCTATCGAGGCTTTTCACCAGGGCGCGCAACTGCCGCAGCCCCAGCAGGCCGCCAAACTCGTGGCCGTCGGCGGCGGCGCGGTTAAAGCCCGCGCTCGCGGCGGCCATGGCCAGGGCGTGTCCGCTGCCGACCACAGACTGCTCGCGACGGGCGAGGGTTTGCAGCAGCAGTTCTTTAATGCGCGGTAATTCGTCGAAGCGCACCTGTTCCATGGTGGCCTGCATCAGTTCGGTCAGTGCCACCTGGTTGGCCGACAGGGCTTTACCAGACAGGATGAAGTGGCCGGACTGGCTATGCAGGTCGTCGAGGGCGGTGCGGTGGCTGGTAAAGCCATGCAAAGAGCCGGCGACGGCCGCCTGCCACTGCTGCACCTCAAGATAGTTTTTGTCGCCAAGGCCCAGCTCGCTCAGGGTCTGGCAGTAGTAGGGCAGCAGTATGCGCTCTTCGTCATTGAAGTCCGGCAGTGTCGTAACCAGCTGCTGGTATACCAGCCCGTTGGTGCCGGCACTGTAGCGGGTGACTTTGCTGTGATTCAGCTGGACTTCTTCGCCTTCCACTTTTGGCAGCTCGGCGGGAATGTCTTCCACACCAACCTTGGGCAGGATGGATTCGTCGTCCTTGCGCTGCTGGCGCTCTGCCAGCGCTTTGGCGGTCTGGATGATCTGCTGTTTCTCGCCGTCGCTCAGCTTGGATTTGATCTCTGCCAGGCGGGCTTTTTCTGCTTTTTCGGCGCGGCTGGACATTTCCGCATCCGGCGACAGTACCAGGCGCACCCGGTGTTGGTTTTCCAGCAGCAGCTGACGCGCGGCATTGGCAATGAATTTCGGATCCTTGATCTGTTCGCGCAGTTTTTCCAGCGCGGCGTCGATATTGAGCAGACCGATGGCGTCGCCGCGGTGGGTGGCGCCGGTCAGTGCGGTGAGGATCAGCTGCAGGCCGTAAGGGTAACCGTCGCCGCCAATTTCCCGCTGCTGCAGTTCCAGCTGGTGCAGGGCCGCGGAAACCTGTTCGTAGGGCACGCCGTTTTCGGCCACGTCTTCGAGAACCTTGAGTACCTGTTGCTCCAGCGCGTCAGCGCGCTCCCTTTCACTGCCTTCGATACCGCACACGAACACCAGTTCGCGCTGGGAATCGTCGAGGCCGCACAGGGGGGAGGGGGATTGGCCCAGTTCGGTGGTTTCCAGCAGGTGCATCAGCGGCGATGCGCTGTTGTCCAGCAATACACCGGAGAGCAGGTGCGCGGTCAGTGCCTGTTCCAGATCGGTTACGTCGCCCAGCAACCAGCCCAGGACGATGTGGGTTTTCTCTTCCAGGCTTTCTTCACCGGAGAGGGGGTATTTTTCTTCGACGCGCACCGGCGCTACATAGAGCTTTTCACGGCCGACTTCGATGGTTTTGTGCAGCGGGTCGAACTTGTGCAGGGCTTTTTCTTCAAATATCGCCTGGTGCTCAGCCGCCTCAATATTGCCGAAGGTCATGAAAATGGCATTGCTGGGGTGGTAGTGCGTGCGGTAGAAACCCACCAGCTCCTCGTAGCTGAGGTCCGGGATGTCGGCAGGCTCACCACCGGAATTGAAGTGGTAAGTCGTGGTGGGGAACAGGTATTTGCTCAGGCCCTGCCACAGCTGGGAGGTCACCGAGCTCATGGCACCTTTCATTTCATTGAACACCACACCCTTGAAGACCAGCTCGCTCTCGGGATTTTCGGTTTCGGCGAATTCCAGGCGATGACCTTCCTGGGCAAAATCCAGCGGGTCCAGGCGGGCAAAAAATACCGCGTCCAGGTAAACATCCAGCAGGTTGTCGAAGTCTTTGCGGTTCTGGCTGGCAAAGGGGTAGGCGGTCCAGTCGGAACTGGTAAAGGCGTTCATAAAGGTATTCAGCGAACGCCGAATCATCATAAAGAAGGGGTCGCGCACCGGGTACTTGTCACTGCCGCAAAGGGCGGTGTGCTCAAGGATATGGGCGACACCGGTGGAGTCTTCCGGTACCGTGCGCAGGGCAACCAGAAAGACATTTTCCGGGTTGTCTGCGGCGATATGCAGGTGCTGGGCGCCGGTGCGGCGGTGGCGGTACTCTTCCACGCGAACGCCGAGGGATTCGATCTCGGCACTGGTAATCGGTTCGAATGCGGGGTGTACGTTGCTCAAAAGACAGCTCCAATCGGTAAGTTGCGGTTGCCTCGGTGCTCGACCGGGGTGGCCGGATCCAGCAGCGTGCAAAATCGGCGGCCATTTTAGCGCTCCGAGACACCGAAATGACAGGGTTGACAGGAGAGTGTTGACACCCTCGTCATCGGTGCGAAACTTCACGAAGTGTTGGCTGGCGAATTGCGGCGCTTGGCCTTATTCAAATTGTTCATTGACGCCATAAATGTAGTCGAAAGGGGGTTGTGCGTTGAACTGGTTGGATTTCGCGAGCTTGGGGGGCTTTTGCCTGACCTGGGCCGGTTATACGGTATTTGCCCGTCGCAAGGCGAAGACCGCCTGGTGCCTGGCCTCGTCCATGCAATGGTACCGGGTTGAGTGGATGCTGCGGATGCTGGAGCGGGATATGCGCATGCCGGATGCGGCCATCCTCAGTAACCTGGAGCGGGTCATCGGCTTTTTTGCCTCCACCAGCATCCTGATTCTCGCCGGTCTGGTGACCGCACTGTCTGCCAATAATGCCGCTGTCGAAGTATTGAGCAGCTTACCTTTTGCACAAACCACCACGGTTGAGCAGTTTGAGCTCAAGGTAATGGTGCTGATCCTGATCTACATCTTTGCGTTCTTTAACTTCACCTGGTCGCTGCGCCAGTACTCTTTCGCCAATGTGCTGTTGGGGGCCGCGCCGGCAATCGACGAGGAAGACGTTACCCGCGAAGAGCGCCGCCGCTACGCAATCAGCGCCGCCAAGGTGATCGACCAGGCGGGGCACAGCTACAACTACGGGCTGCGCTGCTTTTATTTCTCCATGGCGGTCATGGGGTGGTTCGTGCATCCGTTGCTGTTTGTTTTCGGGTTTCTGACCGTTGTCTGGGTGCTGTACATGCGAGAATTCCGCTCCCGTACATTACAGGTGATTCTGGCGGCAGAGGGCCGCTCGCTGGATCAGGTCAGAGATAAATAGCGGGTGCTTGTGGTGAATCTGGGATTTTGGCTTTGTGAGCGATTGCAAAATGGGTGATCGCAATTTTGATGATCTCGCGGAGCGATTTAAAAAACGTATTTACGGCGGACTGAAGGGCGAAATACGCCTGGCCGTGTTAAACCGGGACCTGGCTCCGCAATTGGACTCTCCGGCGGCAGAATTGACCGTGGTGGATGCCGGTGGCGGCCAAGGTCAGTTTGCGCTGGATCTGGCGGCAAGCGGCCACAAGGTATGGATCACCGACATCTCCCGGAATATGTTGGATCTCGCTGCTGTGCAAGTGGCGGAGCGGGGGCTGGAACAGCGGGTACAACTTGCCCAGTTGCCGCTTCAGGGACTGCGAACGGATCCTGGCATTCCTGCGGCGGACCTGCTGCTGTGCCATGCGGTGCTCGAATGGCTGGAGCAGCCACAGCAGGCCCTGGTGCACCTGGCTGACGGTTTGAAGCCCGGGGGCTATCTTTCCCTGACGTTTTACAATCGCCGGGCCCTGGAGTTCAGGTTGTTACAGCGGGGGAGCCTGCGGCAACTGGATCGCAATCGGGAGAGTGGCGATTGGGGTGGGCATCCCGGGAGCCTGACACCAAAGAACCCTTTACTGCCTGAAGAGGTGATGGACTGGGTGGCGCAGGCGGGACTGTCGCTGATCGCCTACAGCGGTATCCGCTGCTTCCACGATTTCATGACCCCGGAAATGCGCGACAAGTTGCCGCCGGCAGCCATAGTGGAAAAGGAGTTGGACTATTCCCGGGTGGATCCCTACCGACAACTGGCACGCTATGTGCACTTGCTTTGCCGAAGGCCTTAAGGGAGTGCCGAAGACCTTAGGGGGGCGAAAGCCTTAAGGGAATGCCGAAGGCCTTAGCGGTACCTAAGGCCTCAAGGTCTCTCAGTCCAGCTGTTTCAGTAACAGCGCCTTGGCGGCATTGATGCGCGCAGCCAGGTAATCATTGCCGCCGCGATCCGGGTGGAATTTCTGGATCAGCTTGCGGTGGGCACCGATGATTTCATCGCGACCGGCAGTGGCGGATACATTCAGAATCTTGCGCGCTTCCTCGATGGTGAGTTGTGGCCCGTGGGCAGCATTATCGGTTTGCCCCCCGCCTGTTGGTGTGCTGACTGCTGTTTTTTTGCTTTTTCTCTTTCCTTGTCGGCCTTGGCCTGCGCGTGTTTGGCGATCAGGGGGGCAATCCAGGGCAGGTGGCGGCCGAAGGTGCGCCACAGGCGATTGAGAATTGGCAGCACCACCGCGATGGCGGCGCCCACCCAATGCAAACGGCCAGTGATGGCCAGTAACACGGCAGCCAGGGCCAGAGCGATCAATACCCACTGAATGATGAGTTTGCGCCGGCGCTCCGGCGGGCTGAATTTGAATTGCTGGATTGCCAGCCAGGCAAAGATGCCGACGGCAATCAGTAAGATCATGCGACCCAAGGTGTGCAGCTCCCCGGTGGAAATAATACTTAGGCCGCAAGACTAACAGAACCCGACCAGATGTCGATTAGATGTCAATTCGAATGCCCACTGCCACGAAGTCATCGATAAATTCCGGAGCGACTTCGTTGCTGCCATCGAACGCATTTTCCATATAGATGCGTACCCGTTCGTTCCAGCGATACTGAAACCCCAGGAAATGCAGGGCCAGTTTGAATCTGTCTCCCTCTACGAGTGCCGCCTCAAATCCCGGATCATCGGAAACCAGATAGTTATGACCGGCGTATACGGAATAGCAGTTGTCGGTACCCCAGGTGTAACTGAAAAAGGACTCGGATCCTTTGGCATCAAAAAAATTGGTGATTCCTTCCACCGAACCTGGGGGGGCCAGCTCGTTGTTTTGTGAGCGCTGGAATACAACCGCACCGTAGAAGCCCTTGGCGAACGCCTCTTTGCCGTAGTAAGCGCCGATTGCGCTGGTCCAGTCGTTACTGCTGGCATTGAAGGCAAACTGGTTGTCGATCAATACGGGTTCGTTGCCACTGGTATCGAAGATGAGTCCATTTTCGCTCTGAATGTCCAGCTTGACCCGATTGTAGGCGGCCCCTAAGAACAAACCATCGCCGATATCGGCCCGGTACACGGCAGAAATACCGTGGCTGATACCGTATTCGCAATCTCCTGGCGGGCATATCAACACGGTATCCGGTCCGGCGATGTCTTCGACTTCAATCTCCAGATCGGCAACGTGCGAGGCATACTGCAGTGCGATCTGAAATTCACCGGCATCGAATTTCCATTTCTTTCGCCAGGACAGGGCGCTATCGGCGCGGCCGCTTCCTGTGACACCGCCGTCGGTACCCAGTGCGTAGGTCCCGCTGGCAAGGCCGCCTGAAACGTTGTACCAGTCGGTAATGTAGGTGACCTCGTAGTAAACCCCCCATTGCTTGCCGGCAATAAAGTCGCCCCATTTGGGGTGCTTGGCAAAGAGGTGGCCCTGGCGTAAGTAGATGGAGTCGCCCCTGTCGCCGGGGGCTGCCTGCTGATCCCCCTGAATGACCAGGTTTTGCGCGGAGGAGATGGCATTAACCCCCCACTCGACGTTGAATCCGGTGTCCCAGGCATCGTATGCCGGTACATTCAATCCGAAGCGGTACCGTGAGGCGCCGTTCTGCATTTGGGTGTCGCCCATGGTATTGACCATGTGCGCAGTGAAATACCCCTCCATATAGAGGGTTACCTGATTCGATTGGTAAATAGGTACTGCACCTGCGCCGGACGCCATTGCAACAAGGGATGCCGCCAACGAAGATTGCCAGGCATTTATTCTCATGCTCAGATCTCTCGTCTGTCCTCTTCAATGGCCCTGTACAGCACCAGAGCCATTGAGCCGTTTTTGGCTCTTTTGCAAAAGTAGTCCAGTTGGCTGAAGAGACCCTCGGGAATCGGTACACTGGGAATAATTGGCAGTGGCTACATTTTTTTCGTCGAAAATTACGCAGCAAGTGTGATGGAGTCTATTTTGACTCCTGTTGGAAAAATTTTGTGGCCACCCTGTAAGCGGTTGGATAGAAAGAAATCGATTTGCAAAATCGGACCTCGGAAACCAGATCACAGAAGGGGAGCAATACCTTGGCAGAAAGCAACTCTCTCAGTCGTCGTATGTTTGGATTAACCGTTCGTAAAAATGCGCACCCGGATATACGCAAATTACGTCGCGAGGCGGGAGATGCAAGCCTGCACGGGAACAAGTTCTGGAAGAGTTCCTGCCTGACCATGGACTACCTGAAAAAGCATCCCCTGAAGAAAGGGGCCAGAGTGCTGGACTTGGGGTGCGGCTGGGGACTCGGCGGGATTTTCTGTGCCAAAGAGTTTGATGCCCGGGTAACGTCCCTCGACGCAGATCCCAGTGTGTTTCCGTTTGCCGAGTACCATGCCGCGCTCAATGATGTCGCCATCACCACCTGGCGTTGTCGCTATGAGAAGGTCACAGAAACCGCCTTGCGTGAGTTTGATGCCATCATCGGGACCGATATCTGCTTCTGGGACAAGCTTGAAGGGCCACTCTACAATCTCACCCGGCGCGCGCTGAAGGCCGGGGTAGGGCGGGTACTGTTGGTGGATCCGGGTCGCCCGCCTTTTCGTCGCCTGGCGGAGCGGGCGGCAGAAAAGCTCGACGCGGAATACAGTGAGTGGCAGACTCAGCGCCCGATGAAGGCGACAGGCTGCATCATGTTGGCTGGCAGCTAGGTTGTTAGCCGGACCGGTGCTACTGGCCGGCAGGTACTCAGCCGGTACTTAAGAGGTATATTCCATGCATTACGACAAAACCCAGATTCCCTCCGCTGACCAGGCATTACCGGGACGCGCCGAGCCCATGCCCATCAGTGGCAAGCATTTTGTCTCCGGTCACGCCATGGTGGGGCCATTTCCTGAAGGCCTGGAGCAGGCAATCTTTGGGATGGGCTGTTTCTGGGGGGCGGAGCGCCTCTTCTGGGAAATCGATGGTGTCTATGTCACCGCGGTAGGCTATGCCGGCGGGCACACTCCAAACCCCAATTACCGTGAAGTCTGCAGTGGCGGCACCGGCCATGCGGAAGTGGTGCTGGTGGTCTTTGACCCGCAAGTGGTGAGCTATCACGAGCTGCTGCGCCGTTTCTGGGAAGAGCATGACCCTACCCAGGGGATGCGCCAGGGCAACGATCTGGGCACCCAGTACCGCTCTTGTATTTACACCTGCACTGAAGCGCAACTGGCTGAGGCTCGCGAATCCGAGCAGGCGTTCCAGCAGGCGCTGGGTGAGAAGGGGTTTGGTGCCATTACCACTGAGGTCTGTCCGGCACCGAAATTCTTCTATGCGGAGGAAGATCACCAGCAGTACCTGGCGAAAAACCCTGCGGGCTATTGCGGCCTTGCGGGCACGGGCGCCTGTCTGCTGCGCTAATTCTTCTTGGCAGGCCTGCGCGGTTAGGCGCTGGCCTGCATTTCACGCGGGTGCAGAATGTGGGCGCACCAGTCGCTCCAGCTGCCCGGGTAGAGTCGGGCTTCGCGACTGATCAAATACAGGGAAAAGAGATTGACGCAGGCGGTGACGCCGGAGCCGCAATAACACACGATATCGTCATCCGCCGGAATGCTTTGCCAGTGTTCAAGCAGTGCAGGGCGCGATTTGGCAAACCCGTCTTCATCGGTAACGGCTTGCCAGGGCTTGTTGATGGCCCCGGGAATGTGTCCGGCAATGGGATCGATGGGTTCTTCATTTCCGAGGAACCGTTTACTGTCCCGGGCGTCGACTAGCTGCCAAGGTGGGTTATCCAGGTGCGGATAAATGTCGGCATAGTGCAGCAGCTGATCTGCCGCTGGCGCGGGAGAAAAGTTCCCGCCAGCGCTTGCGCAGGCAGCCCCTTCTTCGACTTCCCGTTCCGCATTTTTCCAGGCCTTGAAGCCACCATTCAAAATCGCGACTTTGCTGTGCCCGAAATGACGCAGCAGCCACCAGGCGCGGGCCGCGAATGCAAAGCGCTGATCGTCATAGACCACTACCTGGGTATCGTCACTGATACCAGCAGAACGGGCAAATTCAGCAAATTGGGAGGCGGTAGGGAAGGGGTGGCGGCCACCGTAGCGCTCGCAGGGCGCAGAGAGGTCCCGGTGCAAACTGGCGTAGTGAGCGCCGGGGATATGCCCGGCGAGAAAAGCCGCTTCGCCTGCTTCGGTGTCCGCAAGATCGTAGCGGCAGTCGAGAATCACCAGGTGTCTAGCTGCACCCTGTGATTGTCCTTGTTTCTGCTCCTGAACCTGGCCGGATTCTTGCTCAAGCAGTTCGGCCAGCTCGGAGGCTTCAATCAAACCCTGATAATTCATAGCTACCGCTTTTATAGTCGTTATAGGGCCAAATTAAGCCCCTGCGAGGGTTTTGTCCAGCGTCAGAACGATTATCTCCGGGGAGAAAAAACCGGATCGAATATGGCGCTGAAACCCCGTGCGATCCGGTTAAATTGTGCACGCAAAACGGATGGTAGCCTGGTTTATTTCGGTCATTTCACGATTCAGCGAGATTCGGAGTAACGGCTGCCGGCCGGTGCTTCCCGGTGCCTTTGCTCTTTCGTTGGCTCCTCCGCTGCCGGCTCTACCGTTTCCGCACTGGAGGCACTTGTCTGCTGCGCACTATTGGCTGCGGGCACGTCGTTGCTGTCTTTACCATCTGCGGCCTTGCCACTGTCGTCGCGCGCCTGTTCCGCTTCCATTTCTGCAATCTTGCGCTCCAGTTCCGCCTGCCGGGCCAGCTCGTCTTTGCGGCAGCTTGCTGCCGTCTCCGCAACCGGCGCGTCAGGCTGATCGAGGAATTGGGCAGCGGCCTCCTCGGCACAGTCGCTGGCTGAAATGACATCGTGGGCAAGGTGCGGGAACAGCAGCCACTGGTGGTTGGGGAGCTTTTTGCGCGCCTGGTCGGCGTCGCTGGCCGCGAGTACCGGGTCCAGGCCGCCGTGCATTACCAGGGTTGGCACCGGAGTTTTGATTGCGCGGGATTCCAGCAGTGGGGCGGAGGGGATGGCCCAGATACGGCATTGCATCTGCATCATGTCGATATCGGAGCGTACCGAGCCGCCAAGAATGCCGCTGGTGGCGGCGGACTGACGCGCGAGGTCGAAGTCTACAAACGGTGCTTCTTCGTAACAGAAATGGCTGATGCCCGCGGCATCGCCAAAATTGGGGTCCAGCACCAGTCCCATAAAACTGACAATGGCGGGCTTCAGCAGTTGGGCCTGCTCCGATTCCAGCTCCTCGATGATTGCGGGGAATTCCTTGTAAAAACTTTCGTTGTAAAGGGCCTGGAAGAGTACCCGCAGTAGCCGTTGGCCGGTAAGTACAAACGGGTATTGTTCGCCCGGATGAATGTTTCCGGTTTTCACCGTCAATGGGGTTTCATCCAGCTTTTCGACCAGGCTTTCCAGTCGTCGTTGCAGATCCGGGTACTGCTTGTTGCACTTGCTGTCCTGGCTGCAGTAATTGATGCCGCGCTGGTAGGCGGTAATCACGTCCTGGGGTAATTGCTGCGCATAGATGATATTGGGGAAGACCGCGCTGTTGAGGACCATGGCGCGCACCGAGTTTGGGAATTCCCGGGCAATGGTCAGGGCGTAACGGCTGGCATAGGACACGCCGTAGAGGTTCAGCTTGGGAACACCGAGGGCCTGGCGCAACGCCTCAATATCCCGAGCCACCGCAGTGCTGTTGTACTGAGCGAGATCGGCCGTTTCTGTCAGGCGGCTGTAGCAACGCTCAATGCTAAAGGTGAACACCCGCGCCTCCTCATCGGCGCTCAGGCTGCGGGAAAAAGCCAGCTCGGCATCTTTGATAAATTCACTGCAAGCCAGTTTGGGCTGCGCCATGCCGGTACCGCGGGGATCGATCACAATGAGATCGCGACCAACCTCTACCGACATACCGGCGTAGTTGAACCACAGCCAGTCGCTGGCATTTTCCGGTTCCAGCCCCATGCTGGCGCCGGGGCCGCCAGCGCCCAGGTGGAGCAGGGGCTCTTTATCCGGGTCGGAGATCTGAGCGAAGAAGCGCACCACCGGGAACTGGATTTTGCGCCCCGCCGGCTCGGCGTGATTCTCCGGTACCTCCATCATGTAGCACTGGGTGGTAGGCCAACTGGCCTCCGCTTCAAACCAGCAGGGCTTGGGAATCAGGCGGTTAGGGTTGGTTACCGAGGTTTCCTCTTTGGGCGCGCAGCCCGCACTTAATGCCACGGCTGAAAGGCCGAACAAGAGGCACAGTAAACGGAAAAGGGCAGTAAAGCGTGGGGGCATACGGATAGGTGCCTGAATTGGAAATCAGTTGGGGCGCATTCGGGCGATTGGTGCCGACAGGTTCCAGCGCAGGGCCGCCAGGCGGATGCTCAGGGTAACCAGAACTGCGATGGCAACCACGGCCTCACCGGGGAGCGCCGGTATGTCGTCCAGTATCACCAGTGCGGCGGCGCCACTCAAGGCGGCAGTTGCATAAATTTCCCGCCGCAGCAGCAGGGGAATATCGCCACAGAGAATGTCGCGGATCAGGCCGCCGAAGGTGCCGGTCATTACGCCCATGACAATGGCGATGGCCGGTGAGTGCCCGAGGTCGAGGACTTTCTGAGTGCCGATGACCACAAACACGGCAAGCCCCGCGGCGTCGGCAATCATCAACAGGCGCATGGGCACCTGTAGGTAGCGGATCAGGTAAAAGCTGATAACCCCGGTGGCTACGGCGATCCACAGGTAGTAGCTGTCCGAGAGCCAGAATACGGGGACGTTGAGGATCATATCCCGGGTAGTGCCGCCGCCGGTGGCAGTAACACAGGCCAGAACCACCGCGCCAAACAGGTCCATCTGCTTGTGGCCAGCGGCCAGCACGCCAGTAAAGGCGAAGACGACGATGCCGATGAGGTCGCACCAGTACAGCAGTTGTTCCATGACGCCCGGCTCTTTAAGGCTGATCTGAGAATGCTGGTTCCTGCGCAGGAACCAGGTTCGAAGGAGCCGATGTCGGGTGCAGACTTGTGAGACCTTCCGCGAGAGGGACCTCGCGGAAGAGCCCCCATGGATGGGTTTACGGCGTGTCTCACAAGGCTGTACCCGGCAGCGGTTCCGCCACCGGGCAATCTGGAAAGAGTGCCCCGGTCAGTGGGGCATTATGGAGATTCTCTGAGGTTCGGTACAGTTTCTCAGAAAAACGCCTGCAACCCGGTCTGTGCCCGCCCCAGAATCAGCGCGTGTACATCGTGGGTGCCTTCGTAGGTATTGACCGCCTCCAGGTTCATGGCATGGCGAATTACGTGGAATTCGTCGGCGATACCGTTACCGCCGTGCATATCCCGGGCGGTACGGGCAATGTCCAGCGCCTTACCGCAGTTGTTGCGTTTCACCAGCGAGATCATAGTGGGATCGAAGCTGTTTTTCTGCTCGTCCATCAGGCGACCGACGCGCAGTGACGCCTGCAGGCCAAGGGTGATCTCGGTTTGCATATCCGCCAGCTTTTTCTGGAACAGCTGAGTCTGGGCCAGGGGTTTGTTGAACTGTTTGCGATCGAGGCCGTACTGGCGCGCCGCATGCCAGCAAAATTCTGCCGCTCCCATGGCGCCCCATGAAATACCGTAGCGGGCGCGGTTAAGGCAGCCGAAGGGCCCGCTCAGACCTTTGATATGCGGGAAGCGGTTTTCGTCGGGAACGAAAACGTTGTCCATCACGATTTCACCGGTGATGGATGCGCGCAGGGAGAATTTTCCCTCGATTTTCGGTGCGCTCAGGCCTTCCATGCCTTTCTCCAGCACGAAACCGCGGATATCGCCCTCATCATCTTTGCCCCAGACCACAAATACATCCGCGATCGGGCTATTGGTGATCCACATTTTGGCGCCGCTCAGGCGGTAGCCACCGTCCACTTTTTTAGCCCGGGTTTTCATACCGCCGGGATCGGAGCCCGCGTCCGGCTCGGTCAGGCCAAAGCAGCCGACCCACTCGCCGCTGGCGAGTTTGGGCAGGTACTTTTGCTTCTGCTCTTCGCTGCCATAGGCGTAGATTGGGTGCATCACCAGGCTGGATTGCACACTCATGGCGGAGCGGTAACCGGAATCGACACGCTCAACTTCCCGTGCAACCAGACCATAAGAGACATAGTTGAGGCCGGCGCAGTCGTAGCCTTCAATGGTGGAGCCCAACAGGCCCAGTGCGCCCATCTCGCTCATGATGTCGCGGTCAAAAATTTCGTGGCGGTTTGCCTCAAGTACCCGCGGCATCAACTTGGACTGGCAATATTCCCGCGCCGTATCGCGGATCATGCGCTCTTCGTCGCTCAGCTGGCGATCCAGCAGGAGGATATCGTCCCAATGTGCCAAAGGTTGGTTTTTGCTCATGGTTTGGGTCCGTGCAGAGATATGTGGTTCTGGTCAGTGGGGCCGCTGATGCCATCTTTCTGTTTGCTGTTTGTTCAGCGATTCTGGTAATGCCCGGTCATTGTTATACCGAGTGACCCTGCCTGAGCGTTTCGGGCTTCCATCGCATGCGCGTGGCAGGGAAGAACAGCGGCCGGTGCTTTGATCCTTCTTTTATAGCGTCGAAGGCAGTAAATGGAGTGCATCACCGCCCACTTGTTAGGATCTCCGGTCATGATAGCGAACATCAAAGCGAGCTTCACGTTTTGTGATCACTTTTTTGGGGGCGATTCCAGTGGAATATTCCGTTTGCGCGGAGGTTAAGCCGGATCCTGCCGGCGGAAGGCGCAAGTTGGCGTGACAACCGCTGCTTGGTGGGTACTTTCGTCCCACTTCACGGGTAAACAAACGTAAATCGCCTTGGCGGGTGAATTAGAAGTTTCGATAATGAAAATAAATGCTGTTAGATCAAAATAGTTTTATGGCTTTTTCGCCGAAAATCATCGCCGTATCCGGCCTGCTGTGCGCCCTGGCCTTGGCCGGGTGCAGTGGCAATCCATCGCTGCCGCAGGGGCTTCCGGCCGATGCGCTTGGCCTGCCCGACCACTTTCGCGCCTCTGGCTCTCTGTCCCTGGATCAGCGCTGGTGGCAATCCTTCAATGATCGCGAGCTTGACCAGCTGGTGGAGCAGGCACTCTCCGGCAATCCGGATTTGCAGGCCACCTACTGGCGCCTGCAGCAGGCGGATGCAGCCGCTGCCCAGGCGCGCAGCGGCTTCTGGCCGCGCCTGACCGGTTCACTGGAAAATACCGAGCAGCGCCGGCACTCCAGTGAAGGCTTTGACTTTTCCGGTGCACAAAACGAAGGCAACAGCTGGAGTGGCAGCTTGGCGGCGGGCTATGAAATCGACCTGTGGGGGCGGGTGCGCAGCGGTGCCCGGGCCGCAGAAGCGGGCCGGCTGGCACAGCAGGATAACTTCCAGGTGGCTGCGCTCACGCTGGTTGCAGAAGTTACCGGGGTCTGGTTGCAATTGCAGGAACAGTGGGGCCAGCTGGAACTGTTACAGCAGCAGCTGGACACCAACCGCAAAACCCTGAAGGCGCTCGAGTTGCGTTTTGGTGCCGGTGTCAGTGCGGCGGCCGATGTATTGCAGCAGCGCCAGCTGGTACAGCAGTCGCTACAGGAGCTGGATCAGGCTCGCGCTAACATCGAGATTTTGCAAGTACAGCTGGCGGCACTGTTGGGGCGCGATCGCGCGGAATTACCCGCGTTTGTCGACCGCGGCGAACCGCTGCCGTCGCTGCCCGCGCTGCCCGTTACCGGGGTGCCAGCGGATCTGTTACTGCGCCGACCGGATGTGCAGCGTGCGCAAAGGGAGCTGTTGCAGGGGCACTATCTCGCCGACCAGGCCTGGGCCGAGCGCTTGCCGAGCCTGTCTCTCAGTCTTTTCTTCAGTGGTGGCGGCACCTCCCTGGCGGATATTGCCGAAGACTGGCTGCTAAACCTCAGTGCTGCGGTGGAAGGCGTCATTTTTGATGGCGGCAATCTCGCAGCGGCAGAGCGCCAGCAACAGGCGGTGGAACAGGAACGCTGGATGAGCTTGCGCAATACGGTGATGCAAGCGCTCTCGGAAGTGGAGCAGGCACTGATCAATGAGCAGGCCGTAAAGGAGCGCCTGCAACATTTACGGGTGCGGGCGGATCTGGCCGAGCAGATAACCCTGCGCCAGCGACGCGCCTACGGCCAGGGTACGCTGGATTTCCTCAATGTGCTGTCGGCAACCGACAATCAGCAGTCACTCGAGCGGCAGCTGCTGACCGCTCGCCGCGAATTACTGGAGAACCGGGTAACCCTTTACCGCGCGATTTCCGGAGGCCTGACGGCCGATGACTTGCCGCAACCACCGGCGGTGGACCTGGAAATTTACCGCTCGCCAGACGCATCAGAAGAATTAGAGAAGTGAGAATTCAAATGCTGAATAAAATCAACTGGAGCATCGCCATTCCGATCGCGCTGATCGTGCTGGCTTCGCTTTTGTCCAGTTGGCTGTTGCGGGAAAAGCCAACCATGCAGCGAGCTGAGCGCAAAGCGCCGCCGCTTACCGTAGAAGTCGCGCGGGCGGAATACGGCCAGTTTCCCCTGGTAGTGAAAGCCCTGGGTAAAGTGAGTGCGCGGGAGCTGGTGGACCTGCAGCCTCAGGTGGATGGCCGGGTAGAGTGGCTGGATTACGACCTGGGGCCGGGGTCGACCCTGAACGAGGGGCAGCCGCTGGTGCGCATTGAGCGGGAGCCCTACGAACTTGCGCTGCAATCGGTGCGCAGTACCCTGGCAGAGCGGCGTGCGGAATTGCAGCAGGAGCAGGGTCAGCGCCAGGTCGCACAGGAAGAATTTGAATTGCTCGGTACATCGCTGCCGGGTGCTGATCAGTCCCTGGTATTGCGCGAGCCGCAGCTGGCGGCGGCCCGCGCGCGGGTGGATGCGGCAGAGGCGCAGGTAAAGCTGGCGCAGCGGGATCTGCGCCTGACTCGCATTGCTTCACCATTTAACGCCTTGCTGGTATCCCGCAGCGTGGATGTGGGTGACCGGGTTGCTCCGGGCACAATCCTTTATAGCCTGGCGGGTGCCGACAAATTCCAGATCGAAGTGGAAGTGCCGGCGCGCCAGCTGCCGCAGTTGAAAACCCCCAGTGCGGAAGTACGCATCCGCGGCAGCCAATGGCCGCAAGGGGTTTATCGCCAGGGTCGTTTTGTGCGTGTGATCCCGGTACTGGAAGAGCAGGGCAGGCTCGCCCGCGTACTGGTGGAGCTGGACGATCCCCTGGGCATTGCCGATCCTGCACGCCCGCAACTGCTGCTGAATGATCTGGCGCGCGTGGAGATTACCGGCCGCGCGGATGGCCAGCAGGTGCGTATTCCCCTGACGGCGCTACAGGACGGCGATATGGTCTGGGTGGTGGTCGACGGAAAAATTCATATCCAGCCGGTCAAAGTCGCGCACTTTAACGAGGAGTTCGCGGTGCTGGAGCGGGGGAACGCGGGCGGGCTGCGCGGAGGTGAAACCCTGATAACCACTCGCCTCACCAGCGTGACCGAAAACATGCCGGTACGTGCGGCAGGGCAAGTTCCTGGTGCCAAATCCGGACGCCCGCAGCGCAGTCCGGCAGCAGACCAGAAAAAGTCCGAGCCGCCAGAATTGCCCGATCCACCCCGCAAGGCCGGTACCGATGGTGAACGCGGATGAGTACTAGCGAGAGCAATAGCAACCTTCCGGGGCGCGGCAAACGGGCGCGGATCGATACCAGTCACGGCGCCATCGCCTGGATGACCCACAACCACGTTACCGCCAACTTGCTGATGCTGGTGTTCTTGATCGGCGGCCTGATCTTTTCATTTTCCATCAAGAAAGAAGTGTTTCCCGAGTTCAGCCTGGACATGGTCTCGGTAAACATTTCTTACCCCGGGGCCAGTCCGGAGGAAGTGGAGCGTGGCGTGTTGGTGCCTGCGGAGCAGGCGGTGACGGGCCTTGAAGGTATCAAGGAGCTGCGCGGCAGTGCGGGCGAGGGTAGTGCCAACCTGACACTGGAGCTAGATGAAGACGCCAATGCCAATAAAGTATTCCAGGATGTACAGGCCGCCATTGATCGGGTCAGTACTTTCCCGTCAGATATCGAACGGCCCCAGGTCAGCCTCGCCGAGCGCAAGCGCGATGTGCTGGATCTGGTGATACACGGCAATGTGGATGACCGCACCCTGCGGGAATTTGTGATGCAGGTGTACGACAAGCTGGAAGCCCACCCGGATATCACCCAGCTGGAAGCCTACGGTGTCCGCGATTACGAAGTCGCGATCGAGGTGGATCGGGATGACCTGCGTCGCTATAACCTGTCGCTGCCGGATATCGCGCAGCTGGTGCGCAACGCCGCGGTGGATGTGCCCGCCGGTGGGGTCAAGTCCCAGGCCGGAGAGATACTGGTGCGGGTGACCGAGCGCCGGGATTGGGCGCGACAGTTCGGGGATATTGCCATTGCCCAGAGCGAAGGCGGCGGTACCGTACGCCTTCGGGATATTGCCCGCATTCGTGATGCGCTAGTGGATGAACCGCGCAATATGGTGTTTAACGGCGAACCCGCCGCAGGTATCGATGTTTTCCGGATCGGCGACCAGACACCGATGAGCGTCAGTGATGCCACCCACGAAGTGCTGGCGGAAATCCGTGAGACACTGCCGCCGGGAATCCATGTCAGTGTGCGCGACGACGACTCTGAAATCTTCAAGGAGCGTCTGTCGCTACTGCTTAAAAATGGTTTTATCGGCCTGCTGCTGGTGTTTGTGGTATTGGGGGCCTTTCTGGAATTGCGCCTGGCCTTCTGGGTAACCCTCGGCATTCCCATCAGCTTCCTGGGCGCCTTGCTGTTCCTGCCGGCGATGGATATCTCCATCAATATGGTGAGTATGTTCGCGTTTATTATCGCCCTCGGGATAGTGGTGGACGATGCGATCATTGCCGGTGAAAACATTCACGAATGGCGGCAACAGGGTTACAGCAATTTTGAAGCCGCGGTGGCAGGGGCTCGCCAGGTTGCGGTGCCGCTGACGTTTGCCATTCTCACCAACATTGTGGCGTTTATCCCGCTCACCGAATTGCCCGGCTTTATGGGCAAAATCTTCGGTGTCATTCCCTTTGTGGTGGGTACGGTGTTTGCGATTTCCTGGGTGGAAGCGTTATTTATCCTGCCCGCTCACCTGGCGTATTCCAAGCGTGGGCATAAAAGCCGGACGGCGCGCCGCTTTGCCGCGCGGCAGAAAATGATCGCGCGCAGCCTTGATCGCTTTGTAGAGAAGCGCTTCAAGCCCTTTCTCGATCTCTGCGTTCGCCACCGATATATCACCATCGCCATTTCCGTTGCCATCCTGATCGTCATGATTGGCTATGCGGGCAGCGGG
This sequence comes from Microbulbifer sp. ALW1, assembly GCF_009903625.1. Lineage (NCBI taxonomy): Bacteria > Pseudomonadati > Pseudomonadota > Gammaproteobacteria > Cellvibrionales > Microbulbiferaceae > Microbulbifer > Microbulbifer sp. ALW1. The sequence goes on from NZ_CP047569.1 coordinate 2,886,809, forward strand.
CGCATGGGCTTTACCCTGATGCCCAAAGTGGAGCGGGATTCCGGCCGGGTGCAGGTCACCTTTCCCCCCGGCACCGCCGAGGCGCAATTGGATCGCGCGCGCAAGCAGATTATGGGCGCCGCGGACCAGATACTGGAAGAGACCGGCCGCGAAGGCTTTTTTATCGGCATGCGCGGCCTGATTCGCGATGACCAGGTGCAGGTGGATGTTTACCTGACACCCGGTGACCAGCGCACCGTGGGCACCGGCGAATTTGTACGTCGCTGGCGCCAGGCGGTGGGCCCGGTTCCCGGCGCGCTCAGCTCGACGTTTGCCAGTGATCGCGGCGGCCCCGGCGCAGGCCCGGCACTGACCGTGGAGCTGCGCCATACCGATACCGATCTTCTGGAACAAGCGGCGATGCAGCTGGCGGATGCACTGAAAGGTTTCCCCGCGGTGGGCGATATCGACGCCGGTGTTTCCCAGGGCAAGCGCCAGCTGGATCTGACGTTGACCGACACCGCAAAAAGCCTCGGCCTAACCGCCGAGGATATTGGCCGGCAATTGCGCGCGTCGCTGTACGGCGCCGAGGCCATGCGCCAGCAGCGGGGGCGCGATCAGGTCAAGGTGATGGTGCGCCTGCCGGAAGAAGAGCGGGTAACACTGGATGATGTACACAGCATCATGATCCGCGCTGGCAACGGCCTTTGGCTACCGTTGCCCGATCTGGTGGAAATCGATCAGGGGCGCGCTTACGCGACCATCAATCGCCGCGAGGGCCGCCGGGTAATGACGGTGACGGCCAACGTGGAGCCGGCGGACCAGGCAGCCCTGGTGATCAACGAACTGGACCAGACGGTAATGCCGCAGCTGCGCGGGCAGTATCCGGGGCTTTCGATTTCCTACGAGGGGCGTCAGGCCGATGAGCGCGAGGGGCTATCCTCGCTCGGGCTGACCTTTACCCTGACCCTGGCGGTACTTTATTTTCTGCTGGCGATCCCACTGAAAAGTTATATTCAGCCGCTGACGGTGATGGTGGCGATTCCATTCGGGGTAATCGGTGCGCTACTCGGGCACCTGGTGATGGGCTATGGCCTGAGTATGGTGAGCCTGCTGGGGATGGTGGCGCTCGCGGGAGTGGTAATCAACGATACCCTGGTGATGATTGAATACGGCAACCGCCTACGGGAGCAGGGGACGCCAATCACCGACGCCATCAAGGCCGCCGCCGCCCGCCGTTTCCGGCCGATCATTCTCACGACGGTAACCACCTTTTGTGGTTTGATGCCGATGATTTTTGAAACATCGGTACAGGCGAAATTCATGATCCCGATGGCGATTTCACTGGGCTACGGGATTCTTGCGGCCACTACGATTTCATTGTTGCTGGTGCCTTGCCTGTACTTGATGTTCTCCAAGGATATTCCAGCTGCCTTTGGTTTTTTGCTTTCCAAGACTCGCAAAAGCACTGTAACACCGTAAGGGTCTATATATTTGTGCCGATAGCGAAGTGCACTGCTTCGATGCGAAGGCGAAGTGCCGGGGATGGGTTTTGAAAAGCGTCGGCGACAGGGATGTCGCCGACGCAGCGTACAGGGATGTATTTACAGCGGTTTTGAAAACCCATCCCCGGTGCTTGGCCGCCACTGTGCCGGCTTGAAAACCACTCAGCCAACTCAATCCCGTCGCAGGTGATCCTTGATGGCAATGGGGTTGGGGAAGTTCAGCACCACGATGTAAGACGATACCAGGAAGGTAAGAATCGCCGTCGCCTGAATCAGGTGGGAAGCGGCACTGCCAATCAGCTGCTGACTCATCGCCAGATACGCGATCAACAGTGAAAACTCGCTGATCTGCCCCAACCGGAATCCAATATCCCACGCCAGAATCGTCCGTTCGCTCTGTTGCCCCAGCAGATAGCGGAACACCACCGGTTTGATCGCAAGTACCGCAACAGCAGCAACCACCGCGGGGAAGGCGATTTCCGGCACCATGTCCAGGTGGAATTGCGCCCCCAGACTGAAGAAGAACAGGATCAGGAAGAAATCCCGCAGGGGTTTCAGGCTGATGGCGATGTACTGGGAGATGGGGCTGGTGGCAAGGGTGATACCGGCGATGAAGGCGCCGATTTCCCGCGACAGGCCCATGACTTCCGCCAGTTCCGCCAACCCCATACACCAGCCCAGTGCCAACAGAAACACGTATTCGTGGAAGCGGTCGAACCTGGCCAGTAGCGGCTGGAGTATGTAGCGCACGGCGCCCCAGGCAAAGGCGATCAGCAGCGGCAGTGCGGCAAATGAGATGCCCAGGCGGGTGAAGTCGACGGAGCCGGTGCTGCCACTTAGCAGAATCATCAGGCAGGTGATGGCGACGAAGTCCTGGAACAGGAGCAGGCCAACCATCATTTCCCCCAGGTGTTTGTGGTGCAATACGGTGGTGGGGAGGAGTTTGATGCCGATGATGGTGCTGGAGAACATCATCGCCATGCCGATGACCCAGGATTCGGTGTCGGTGAAGCCGAAGACTCGGCCGATGGCGTAGCCAAGCCCGAGAAATAGGGCGCAGCTGATAAGGCCGACGAAGGTGGCTTTGCGCAGCACCGAGATGAGTGCTTTGGGCTGCATGTCGAGCCCGAGCAGGAATAACAGGAAGATGATGCCGATGTTGGACATTTCGGCCATCAGGTTGACGTTGTCGATGATGGCGAAGCCGGAGGGGCCGAGAAGTACGCCGAGGGCGATGTAGGCAACCAAGAGCGGTTGGCGGCCCCACAGGGCGAGCGATGCGACAATGGCGGCGCCACTGAAGATCAGGAAGAACGACTGGAACAGGGAGGTCTCAGGCACTGCGCATCCTTGTAGCAGACTTGAAAAAATCGTAACCGGTGTCTGCATTATCGGCGCGGACACCGGTTATTTTCAACGTTCTATACGTTATAACTTAAACCAGCGCAGGTTTTCGCCTTCACTTGAGAGCACCGGCTGTTCGCATTTTGTACCCACAGGGTTTTCAAGCAAAGGCCGTGCCTGTTGTATGAACTCCTGCAGCGGAGTCTCAACTTTTGCCGGTGGCTGTTCATCGGCATCAAAACTCAAACTCAATGGCTCATCCGCCACTTCGCCCTGATAACGCCAGACGCCATGGCGGGTGTCGTACTGGTAGTAAGGCAGGATGCGATCGCCGAATTTCGCGATCAGTTCGATGGCGTCGATCAGGTAGTCCACGGTCTCTTCATCGAGGAAGTAGTTGAAGTTCAATCGAACCCAGCCGGGCTTCAGAATACTTTCACCTTCACTCACCAGCTTTTCAATGGCAGTGCTCTGTTCATCGGTCAGGTGCAGCAGGTGGTGGCCGTAGGGGCCGGCGCAGGAGCAGCCGCCGCGTACCTGGATACCGAAGAGGTCGTTGAGCAGGGCTACGACGAAGCCGTGATGCAGGGGTTTTCCTTCGTGCAGTATGTGCAGGGAAACGATGCTGACGCGCTCGGCTTCGGTGCCGCCGAGTATCTGGATGTTTTCATTGTTGCCCCAGCGGCTGAACGCGCGCTGGATCCAGGTGGCCTCGCGCTGTTCGATGACCGCGGCGCTGACCTGGTCTTTCAGCGCAAATGCCATGCCCGCGCGTACGGACTCGACGATGGCGGGGGTGCCGGCTTCTTCGCGGCGTTCGCCGGCAGGCAGGTAGGTGTGTCGGCCGGGGCTGACCCAGGAGACAGTGCCGCCGCCGGTGACGGCTGGTTGGTCTTGTGGCAACAGTGAGCGGCGCACGATCAGGATGCCCGGGGTGCCGGGGCCACCGACAAATTTGTGCGGAGAGATAAACAGAGCGTCTTTGCTGGCCAGTGCATCTTCGCCCTGAACGTCGATGCCCACGTAGGGCGCGGCGGCGGCGTAGTCCCAGAAGGAAAGGGCGTTGTTTTTGTGCAGCAGGCGAGTGACGGCATCGACGTCGGTGCGGATACCGGTGACATTGGAGGCGGCGGAAAAGCTGCCGATTTTCAGTGGGCGATCGGCGAATTTATCCAGCGCCTGCTGCAGTGCGTCGAGGTCGACACCGCCTTTGGCATCCTGGGGGATGGTGATTACTTCAGCGATGGATTCCCGCCACGGCAGGTCATTGGAGTGGTGCTCGTAAGGGCCGATAAACACCACAGGGCGTTTTGCCGCCGGGATTTCGCCGTTGCGGCCGCCGAAGCGCTCGTAGCAATCGGTGCGCAGACCAAGAGAATCAACTAAACGATTGACGGCGGCGGTAGCGCCAGCGCCGCAGAAAATAATCGCGTGGTCCTCACCTGCATTGACGGATTTGCGCACGGCAGCGCGGGCCTGCTCACGAAAGGCGGTGGTCTGGCGGCCGGTGGCTGAGGTTTCCGTGTGGGTGTTGGCGTACCAGGGCAGAACCCGGTTGCGAATGCTGTCTTCGATAAAGGTGAGGGCGCGTCCGGATGCGGTGTAGTCCGCGTAAATCAGGGGGCGCTGGCCGAAGGGCGTTTGCATGGGCATGCGTTCACCGATCACGCTGTCGCGGATACGTGCGAGTAGCTGCTCGGTTTCCGAATCGGCGGTGATGGCTGCGGTTTTAATGGAATTATTAGCGGACATGACAACCTCAATTGACTGCGCCCGCAGGGATCACCCGCGGGCGTTGCGTAAAACAGTAATTGAGCTGGTGTCATTCACCGGTTGGTATGGGCAGCTGCGTGGTGCTCTTGATCTGCTCCATGGCGAAATAGGAGGCCACGTCGGAGATTCCCGAGTGGGCAATCAGTCTTTTATAGAAGCGGTCATAGGCTGCCACATCACTGACCACGACTCGCAGTATGTAGTCGTAGTCGCCTGCCATGCGGTAGCAGTCTACAACTTCGGGCAAGTCGGCCATGGCGTGGGAGAAGGATTCCGCCCATTCCGCGCTGTGCTGGTTGGTTTTTACCTGGGCAAAAACCGAGACCGGCAGACCGAGTACCTCCGCGTCCAGCAGAGCGACTTTGCGGCGGATGATGCCGCTTTTCTCCAATTTCTGTATCCGGCGCCAGCAGGGGGTCTTGGTAAGGCCCACGCGCTCGGCCAGCTCTTCGATGGAGAGACTAACATCAGATTGAAGGATGGCAAGAAGTTGTCGATCAATCGCGTCGAGTGAGGACATAGTGCTACATATCTCCCGAAAACGCAGGGATCGGTTCCATAACTAACGCTTGGTTCGCTATCCGTTGCAACAAAATACCCCAGTGATTTTGAGCGATGCAGCCAGATCCGACGTGGGATCAGTTCCGAAGAACCCTTTGGCTGCACCCCTTGTGATGCCTGTAACGATAATCTCAGTAATGGGGTGTCAGTAGTGGAATTTTCTCTCGCGCTTTTCGACATCAAAAAAGCCGGGCAATGCCCGGCCAAGCAACAGGGGATTGTTGGAAAAATGTCCTGAGGCGGTCAGGCCGCTTCTTTGGGGGGGAACAGCGGCTCGAAGAGACCGGCGGCCATGGCTTCGCGTACCCGAGCCATCAGGTCGATCTCGGTCAGCTGTTGCAGGTCTTCCAGGTCGTTCAGTACGTAGTAGATGGGCTGGACGATATCGATCCGGTAAGGCGTGCGCAGGGTGTCGATCACCTCGAAGGGCGCGCGAGCGGGTGCATCACTCAGAGCGTAAAGGGTTTCCTTGGGCGAAGACAGAATGCCGCCGCCATAGATGCGCAGGCCGTCATCGGTTTTCAGCAGGCCGAATTCCACGGTGAACCAGTAAAGTCGTGCGAGGTAGGCGCGCTCTTTGGGGGAAGCCTTGAGCCCCAGCTCGCCGTATTTCTGGGTGAAGTTGGCGAAGGCCGGGTTGGTGAGCATGGCGCAGTGGCCAAATATCTCGTGGAAAATATCCGGTTCCTGCAGATAGTCGAATTCTTCCGGGGTGCGGATAAACGTTGCCACCGGGAATTTGCGCTCGGACAGCAGGCGGAAGAAGGTTTCAAACCCGATCAGTGCCGGCACCCGGGCTACTTCCCAGCCGGTTTCCCGGCGCAGTACGCTGCTGATTTCGTCGAGCTGGGGAATGCGGTCGCGGGGCAGGTCGAGCAATTCCAGGCCGTGCAGGTATTCGTCACAGGCCCGGCCCGGCACGATTTCCAGCTGGCGCTCGATCAGTTGTTGCCAGGTCTGGTGCTCCAGCTCGGAGTATTCGATAAAGCCGTTGGCATCGGGCTCGCGGGCCACATATTTGCTGGGCTTTTTAGTGCCGGAATTGTTCATGGCTACCTCCATCGTTCAGCACCGGCGAGTCTGGTATTCAGTGTCACCGTAATGCTGTGTCTGTTGTTTTTATTGGTGCAGATATCTCTTCTCTATTCTTAGACACCCTGCGCTGACAATGGCAGGTCCGCAGTGGCAGATCTTGTGGTTGCGGCAGGCGAAGCGCTAGACTTTCTGTAAAGAAATATTTACAGGCGAGCCATGCGTATCGAAATAACCTGCAGCAATCGCGTAGGTATCCTGCAAGAAATCATGGGGATCTTTTCCGAATATCGGGTGAATGTTGCGTCGGGTGAGCTGGGTGGCGACAGTGGTGACAAGGTCTACCTGTCCGCCCCTGGCCTTCTGGTCACGCAATTTCAGGCCATCGAAAAATCCTTGCAGCGGGTGCCAGGGGTGCGTTCGGTGCGCCGTATTGCCCTGATTCCGTCGGAGCGGCGCCATTTCGAACTGGATACACTGCTGCGGCACGTGGCGGAACCGGTGCTGTCGGTGGATCGGGATGGGCGCATCATCGCGGCCAATCTGGCGGCTGCGCGGGCGCTGGGGGTCAGTCTCGGTCAGGCACCGGGTATGCAGTTGCAACGTTTCCTGCCCCGCTTGCAGCTGAAAGAGCTGTTACGGGGTTTTACGGTACCGCGCTATGGCTTGCCGGTTTCAGTGCGGGGCCGGGCTTATACCCTCGACTGGTCCCCCATCGCGCTGGCCGATGACCCGGGCGCTGTGGCCTCGCTGGCGGGGGCGGTGATTACCTTGCAGCGACTGTCGGCGGAAGAGGGCGAACCGCAAGAGCGTCCCGAGCCCCGGGTGCTGTGGGATCTCGACAAGCGGCGTGAGGCCTGTCTGAAGTTGCAGCAACTGGCGCCACTTGAAGAGCCGTTGCTGATCAGCGGGGAGGCCGGCAGTGGCAAAACGACCTTTCTGCAGGCGGCCTATTACCTGTGTCCGCTCGCGGAAACTGGCCAGCTCCGGTACTTGTCCGGTCGCCAGCTGGATCAAAAGGTGTTGCGTGATGCGGCGGCGCTGGGCGGTGATGCGGTGGTGCTGATCGATGATCTGGAGCAGGCACCAGACGAAATACAGCGCTTGCTGGCCGAACATCTCCTGCGCGGCGCCATGCCGCCCCGGTTGATGGTTTCTGCCGCTTCCTCAATTTCCCTGATCCCGGCTTTGCGCCAATTACTGCTCAACCAGATCACTTTGCCGCCGCTACGTAGTATGCGTCCAGCGATTGCCGACTTTGCACAGTTGATACTGGCAGAGACCGCCGGCGCCGCAGTTGAGCTGGATGATGCGGTCCGTCAGGTTTTGATGTCGCTGGACTGGCCGACCAATTTACGCGGGCTAAGCGCCCATTTGCAGGGTGCTTTGGCGCATGCAGAAGGCGGCGCAAATCAGAGTGCCCGGAGCAACGTCATCAGCCTGGCAGACTTGCCTGCGGCCGCCATGGCAGAGCAGTTACCTTGGCAGGACTGGGGGCGCGGGCTGACCCTGCGCCAGCGGATGGACAAGGTCGAGCGGGCCATTCTGGAAGAAATGTTACAGGCGCTGCCCGCAGGCCAGCAGTCGACAAGAACGCTGGCCCGGCAGCTGGGTATTTCCCACACTGCCGTTGCCAATAAGCTGCGTAAATACGGACTGGGCTAGGCTGGATCGGTTAAAGAATACTGGTTAGTTTGGCGTATTGTCGGGGCCTAACGCTTGATATTGCCCAGCAGTATGTCCTTGAACATCACAAAGTCACCCCACAGGGAGTAGAAGGGATTTTTGAAGGTGGCCGGGCGATTGTGTTCGAAAAAGAAATGCCCCACCCAGGCAAAACCGTAGCCAGCAACAGGCAATACGGCGAGCAATAGCCATTGTTGTGTAATGACCGCGGTGATGAGCAGGCCAATTACCAGCCCGGTGCCCACAAAGTGCAGACGTCGACAGGTCAGGTTGCTGTGCTCCCGCAGGTAGTAGGGATAAAACGCCTTGAAAGAGTCAAACCGTGGCGCGTCTTTTTGAGTTTCAGGTTCGGTCATTGCGCTGTCCGTCATCTCGCTATCCTGTTATCTGGTGTTATGGATTATTTTCGGGCTCTCCAAAGTGTACGTTGGTCAGTGGTTTAGACCAATCAGTTCGCAATCTGTTATTGTTCGCCCGACGCATTTTGTGATCACAATATCGTGCGTCAAAAGTACCCCAAAAACTCTCTCCAGTCGTAAAGCAAAGGCGGAAACATGGCCGGTCCATTAGCCCATCTCAAAGTTCTCGATCTCAGCCGGATTCTGGCAGGCCCCTGGGCAGGGCAGGTACTGGCGGATTTTGGAGCGGAGGTGATCAAAGTAGAGCGGCCCGGAACGGGGGATGATACCCGCCACTGGGGGCCTCCCTATCTCAAGGACTCGTCTGGGCAGGACACCGCGGAGGCGGCTTATTACCTGAGTGCCAACCGTGGCAAGAAGTCCATCACCGTGGATATCACTCGGCCTGAGGGGCAACAGCTGATTCTGGAACTGGCAAAACACTGTGATGTGGTGCTGGAGAACTACAAGGTGGGCGGGCTCAAGAAGTACGGGCTTGATTACGCTTCGGTCAAGGCGGTGAACCCGGGGATCATCTATTGCTCCATCACCGGCTTTGGCCAGACGGGCCCCTATGCGAATCGCGCTGGCTACGATGCCATGATCCAGGGCATGGGAGGCCTGATGAGCCTGACTGGGGTGCCCGAGGGCGAACCCGGCGCCGGACCGCAAAAAGTGGGTGTGGCCGTTGCCGACCTGATGACAGGCATGTACGCGGTTTCCGGTGTTTTGGCCGCGGTTATCCATCGCGACCGAACCGGCGAAGGGCAGCAACTGGATCTCGCGCTGCTGGATACCCAGGTGGCCTGGCTTGCCAATCAGGCGCAGAACTACCTGACGTCGGGCGTAAGCCCCCAGCGGCAGGGAACGGCACATCCGAATATTGTCCCTTATCAGGCCGTGCCCGCGAGTGACGGCTATTTTATGCTGGCAGTTGGCAACGATGCGCAATTTCAGAAGTTCTGCGCCGTCGCCGGACTGGATACGGTGGCGGTGGATCCGGCTTATGCCACCAACAACGCCCGGGTAATGGCCCGGCAAAAGCTGGTGCCTGTTATTGAAGCGGCCACCCGCAAAAAACCGGCAGCCTGGTGGTTGGAGCAGCTAAGTGCTGTCCACGTGCCCTGCGGGCCCATCAACGATCTGGAGCAGGTGTTTGCCGATCCGCAGGTGCAGGCGCGAGGCATGGTGGTTGAGCAGCCGCACCCAACGGCGGGCAGGGTAAAGACGGTGCGCAATCCCCTGGAGTTTTCTGCTTCGCCGCTGGCTTACGACCAGCCACCGCCTGTATTGGGCGAACACACCGGTGAAGTACTGCGCTCGACCCTGAAGTTGAGTGAAGACGAGGTAAAAGCGCTAAACGCACGGGGCGTGATTTAATCAATGGCCGAGGTAAGTAATAGGAGTGCAATATGTATTGGGCGCGCAAGGGAAAATTTCTGGCTCTATTCATGACGCTCTGCGCGGCGATTTCGGCCTGCGGCAATGGCGAGCTTGCTTCTGCAGAGCCGGAGAAGGTCAAACCCACCTATGACTGCAGTGTAAAACTCAACAGCTCCATTGAAGAACTGATCTGTAAAGATAGTGCGCTGGCCGCGCTGGATCAGAAAATGGCGGAGGTATTTAAGGCGGCGAGCCAGACGGAAAAGGCCGCACAAGACAAGTACTTCAAAGCGCGGCAGCGGGGCTGGATCAAAGGCCGCAATGAGTGCTGGAAAGAGCAGGACAAGCCGCTGTGTGTTGCCGGAAGCTACCAGCGACGCATGCTGGAATTGCAGATGCACTACGGCCTGGCATCAGTAACAGCGGAAACAACCTATCTGTGCGATGGGGCAGAGGTGACCGTCGCTTACTTTGATACTGACCCGCCCGCGGCCCTGGCCCGGTATCAAGATCAGGAATCGATCCTTACCATTTCCCGCACCGCCAGCGGCAGCAAATATGTCGGCCCCGGTATGAGTATCTGGGAGCACCAGGGTGAGGCCAAGGTGGTATGGGGCTATGGCACTACGGAAATGCACTGCAAGGTGCGCAGCTAATTTGATTTTCGCGCCAAAACAATGAATTGAGCGCAGCTTTCGGTGATGTTTCACGCGACTGGGCTAGTATCTCTGGGGCTGGGCGCGTTTCCTGTAGAGCAGTATTCGTTGATGGATGGGCCCGGCTGGTTCACTGAGACAGTCCGCTTGGCGAACCCGGTGAACAGCCTGCAACGAATAATGCATAACAGGGATGCTTTGCATGAGCGCGATATTACTGATGCTGCTGGGCCTCGGCGGCATGGCTGCCGGCTACTATTTTTACTCCCGCTATATCGCCGACCGTATCTACCGTTTTGATCCCGACTTCGTCACTCCGGCACACGAATTTGAAGATGGGGTGGATTATGTCCCCACCAACAAATTTGTGCTCTGGGGGCACCATTTCACATCCGTAGCCGGCGCTGCTCCCATTGTGGGGCCGGCGATCGCGGTTATCTGGGGCTGGCTGCCCGCATTTCTCTGGGTCGTATTCGGAACCGTTTTTTTTGCCGGAGTGCACGACAGCGGCGCCGTCTGGGCCAGCGTACGCAACCGCGCGCTCTCGGTGGGCTCTCTTACCGGTCACGTGGTGGGCAAGCGCGCTCGCAGTATTTTCATGATCGTTATTTTCCTGGTGCTGTTGATGGTGAATGCCGTCTTCGGTGTGGTGATTGCGGGCCTGCTGATCAAAAACCCCGGTTCCGTCGTGCCAATCTGGGGCGCCATTGCCGTGGCATTGGTAATCGGGCAACTGATTTATCGCTTTAAGTTCAATCTGGGGCTGGTCTCCCTGTTCGGGGTAATCGCGCTCTACGCGCTGATCTATGTCGGGCCGTCGGTGCCGGTGACCTTGCCGGAAACGGTCGCAGGCATCTCCGCCAGTGCTACCTGGATACTGATCCTGTTTGCCTACGCTGCCGTGGCCTCACTGCTGCCGGTTTGGGTATTGCTGCAACCGAGAGACTACATCAACGGCCTGCAACTGTTTGTGGGGTTGATGCTGCTGTATTCCGCGGTGCTGATTGCCAGCCCGGAAGTGGTCGCGCCCATGATCAATCACCAGGTGCCCGAAGGGGCGCCGCCGCTGTTACCGCTGTTATTTGTCACCATCGCCTGTGGGGCTATTTCTGGATTCCACGGTCTTGTCGCTTCTGGCACCACGTCGAAACAATTGAACCGGGAACCTGACGCCCGCTTTGTGGGGTATTTCGGTGCCGTAGGGGAGGGTGCGCTGGCTCTTGCGGCGATTATTGCGGCAACCGCGGGCTTCGCGTCTCTGGCGGATTGGCAGGTGGTGTATTCCGGATTTGGCCAGGGCGGTGTGCAGGCGTTTGTGGATGGCGGTGCGGCGATTCTGAATGCGGGTGTGGGAATAGACTCGGCAATTTCGGGCACCATGCTCACGGTGATGGCCGCTTTGTTTGCCGGTACCACCATGGATACTGGCCTGCGCCTGCAGCGCTACATCTTTCAGGAATTTGGTGAGATCTACAATCTGCGCTGGCTGGGCAAACCGCTGCCGGCCACGCTGATGGCGGTAAGCTCCTGCCTGTTATTGGCGTTTGGGGCCGGTGGTGCGGATGGATCTGGCGGGTTGTTGATCTGGCCGTTATTTGGCACCACTAACCAGCTGCTGGCTGGCCTCACCCTGCTGGTAATCACACTGATGCTGGTGCGTCTGAAGCGCCCTTACTGGGTCACCCTTATCCCGCTGGTTTTTCTGTTGTTGATGACCCTGGCAGCGTTGCTGATTCAGCTGAACGAGTTTTACCAGAAGAGCGACTGGTTCTTGTTCAGTCTTGATCTGGTGGTTCTGGTGGCCGCCATGCTGGTGGCACTGGAATGTGCGTCGGCGTTTCGAAGGCCGGCGACGCAAACGGTAAGAGAAGATGGGTAACTAAAACACAAGCGCACGCAGGGAATGCAGGAAGCGGATGATGGATACATCGGAAAAGCCCGGATTGCCCCGAAATCTCAAACTGGTTTTCCGCCGTATCGGCGAGCAGCTGGAAGCGTATTACAAGGCGCCGTACCGCGGCGCCATCGCTCGCGCCGAACGGGATGAAGAAGACCTGTTCATGCTGCTGGTGTACTGCGAGTCTCTGGGTATTCCCAATCCGGTCAGCTTTTACACCCTGGAGCTGCAGCCTTTGATGCTGGAGCGTTTTCACCAGTGGCATCAGCGTATGGGCATGGAGCGCTCGCCGCTGGATGAGCTGCGCTGCTGTTAGGGGGGGATTCCATGGCCGCTAACCTCAATCTAAGCCAGTTGTTGCAGCGCCGCCTGATATTGGTGGGTGGCAAAGGTGGCGTCGGCAAAACGACCCTGGCTGCAACCCTGGCCTTGCTTGCCGCCCGCCGCGGGCTAAACACCTTGTTGGTTTCCACCGACCCTGCGCACAACCTTGGCGATCTGTTCGAATGTCATTTTCGTGCGGGGATAGCGGATATCTCTGGTGAAGGGCTACCGCTGCGCGCGCTAGAGTTGAATCCGGAACTGGCCGTCGCGTCTTATCTCGAATTTATTCGCAAACAGATGCTGCCCCATGTGGCCTTGAGCCAGCGCCCGCATCTGGAGCGGCAGCTGCATCTTACCCGTCACTCTCCCGGGGCCGAAGAAGCGGCACTGCTCGATGAAATGACCCGGCTGATCCAGCAGCGGGAGCAGTACGATCTGACTATTTTCGATACGGCGCCCACCGGGCACACCTTACGCCTGCTCGCTTTGCCTCGACTGATGGCGGCCTGGACGGCAGGCCTGCTGGCTCAGAAAAAGCGCAGCGGGCGTTTCAAAGATCTCCTCAGTCATCTCCAATCCGGTGAAGATATCAATAATCCCTTTGCGGAAAGCCGTGGACAAAAGGCGTTCCCTGAGGTGCTCCCTGAGGCGCTCCCTGAGGTGCTCCCTGAGGTGTTAGCCCCGCTGCAAGAGCGGCAAAATCGCTTTCGCGAGGCCGGCGAGGCACTTAGGGACGCCCGCACAACCGGTTTTCTGTTTGTCATGACCCCGGAAATCTTGCCTCTGCAGGAGACCCGGCGGGCGGTCGCGACCTTGCAGGCAGAGCGTATTCCGGTAGCCGGCCTGATTTTGAACCGGCTGCTGCCGGCTGCGGCCGAGCAGGTGGAGTTCCTGCAAAGTATGTTTGGACAGCAGCAGGCTGTGCTGGACCAAGTCGAAAAGGATCTGGGTAACTTGCCACGCTGGCAGCTGCCAATGACGGGCGCGCCCCTGAAGGGGAGGGAGGGGTTGTCGCGTTTTGCGGATGATCTATTGGGTCAACAGGACCAGCAAAAACAATCCAGCAATCAAGGCTCTAAACAAAAACTGCCCGACAGCATCGCTGGCGGGCAGTAATTGGTATTGATCGATTAGCTCTGCTAATTCAGCGTAAATCAGCCCAGTGCACGGCGGCGGAAGATTGGCTGTGTCTGGTCTACCGCTGCCTGGTAGCTATCGGTAAAGTCCTGCATGGAGTCCAGCAGTCCTTCCAGCGGTTGGTCGCCCTGGTAAGCAAAGGCGTTAAAGCCACAGCGCTTGAGGTACGTCAGCTGGTCGCGGATAAAATTACCTACCGCACGCAACTCACCCTCAAATCCATAGCGCTGGCGCAACAGGCGGCCGGCGGTGAAAGCGCGGCCATCGGTAAAGGCGGGGAAGTGCGCCGCGATCAATGGCAGCTCGGAAGCCTGGTCACCGATCAGCTCCGCCGTTTCATCGCTGTCCAGCCAAACGCCGATTTCATTTTTGCGCTCGGCTAACTGTTCGCGCAGTGCCAGCCACACAGTCAGCGGCAGAATCACTTTGCCGGGGGCCAGATTCTCTGCGGTAATCTCGGTGTCACCGTCCAGTGGCAACAGGTTCCACCCATTGGCTACAACTTCGCCATCGATAATCAGGCGCTCGGGATTCTCCGGCAGCGCACCTACAGGCTTTTTCACGGAGGGGTTAGCTGGCTTTGGCATATACACGCTCCTTGAATGGCTGCAGCCCGATACGGTTGTAGGTGTCGATAAACAATTCTTCCGGCTGGCGGTTTTCGACGAATACATCGAGCAGTTTGCCGATGGTTTCCGGCATTTCCTCGCGGGAGAAGCTCGGGCCCAGTACCTTGCCGAGGCTTGCTTTCTCGCTGGCGCTACCGCCCAGCTGTACCTGATAAAACTCTTCGCCTTTCTTGTCGACGCCAAGAATGCCGATATGGCCGATGTGGTGGTGGCCACAGGCATTCATACAACCGGAAATGTTCAGGTCCAGGTCACCCAGGTCGTAGAGATAATCCAGGTCGTCGAATTTGCGCTGGATTGCTTCCGCCACCGGGATGGATTTCGCGTTCGCCAGAGAGCAATAGTCGCCACCCGGACAGCAGATCATGTCGGTGAGGGTGCCGATATTCGGTGTCGCAAAGCCGTTCTTGCGCGCCGCCTGCCACAGCTCGAACAGTCGTTCCTGCTCGACGTCGGCCAGAACAACGTTCTGTTCGTGCGTTACCCGCACCTCGCCGAAACTGAATTCATCGGCCAGGTCGGCAATGGCTTCCAGCTGACGGTCGGTTACGTCACCGGGTGGAATGCCGGTGGGCTTGGTGCTCAGGGTCACAGCCTGATAACCGGGAACCCGGTGCGGGAAAGTGTTGCGTTCCAGCCAGCGGGCAAAGGCCTTTTCCTGGCCCGCCTGATCACGCAGTACCGCTTCTGCATGACCACCATTGACGGTTTTGTACGCGTGCTCCGGGAAGAACCGCTTGGACCACTGGATGGCTTCCGGGGTCAGCTGGTCGGCGCCGTCTTTGATCTGTTCCCACTCGGCTTCCACGCGGCGGGCAAACTCTTCCGGGCCCAGCGCCTTCACCAGGATTTTGATGCGCGCTTTGAACTTGTTGTCGCGGCGGCCCAACTGGTTGTAAACACGCACAATGGCTTCCAGGTAGGAGAGCAGGTGCACTTCCGGCAGGAAGTCGCGGATGGCGACGCCGATGATCGGGGTGCGGCCCAGGCCGCCGCCCACAAAGATCTGGAATCCGGTTTCGCCCTGATCGTTCTTGACGATCTGCACGCCGATATCGTGCGCGCGGATGGCTGCGCGGTCCTGTTCAGTGCCGCAGACGGCGATTTTGAATTTGCGCGGCAGGAAGGCGAATTCGGGGTGGAAGGTGGACCACTGGCGAATCAGTTCGCAGTAGGGGCGCGGGTCCACCAGCTCGTCCCGGGCAACGCCGGCAAACTGGTCGGTGGTGGTATTTCGGATGCAGTTACCGCTGGTCTGTACCGCGTGCATTTCCACTTCGGCCAGCTCGGCGAGGATATCCGGCACATCTTCCAGATTTGGCCAGTTCAGCTGTACGTTCTGGCGGGTAGTGAAGTGGGCGTAACCCTTGTCGTATTTGCGGGTGATATGGGCCAGACGGCGCACCTGAGTGCTGTTCAGCAGGCCGTAGGGCACGGCAATTCGCAGCATGGGAGCAAGACGCTGAACATAAAGGCCGTTTTGCAGGCGCAGGGGCAGAAATTCTTCTTCGCTCAGTTCACCGGCGAGATAGCGTTCGGTCTGTCCGCGAAACTGGGCCACCCGTTCCCGGATCAGCTTGTGGTCCTGTTCATCGTATTGATACATAAGAGCTTGATTCCATTGCTTTTTTACGCCGACTCTCAGGGCGCAACCGGCGCCCGACAGGCGCTCTTGAGGCTATCAGCCACCGTGAGATGGCGCATAACATACCAGTCGCCTTATACGAAAAATAACAATATTTTTCGCTAACTTAGTAACCTTCGGTTATAAGCCTTGGGTAATACCCTGCGCGGATCAAAAACCGCGCTATTGCAGGCCCAACGGGGATTTGATCTACTTGGAAAGTCGCATTCTTGCGGCACTGCTACCTTTAAAAACAATAATGAGTTCTTAACTGACGGAGTATTCCGATGAGTGATGAAGCAGTAAGAGAAGTAGTAGTTGTATCCGACGATAGCGATAACCTGGTAGATGCCCTTGCGGCAGTGGCACTGGTGGCCATTTTCGTCGCTACCTGTATATTCTGGGTCGCTTCACAAGGCTGAGGCCTCGATTGCGGGCCCGCTGACCGCTAGCCCGTAGCTTGAGATAGGTCGCTATCCCGGAACCTCGTGGTTCCGGGCAGTTTTTGCCTTTGCCATTCCCTGGGACTTTTAGTGTTCCATTATTGGGCCACTATTGCTCGATTATTGCCCCATGTTGCCGAGTACCGTCTTCACGACCAGCACCAGTGTGATCACAAAGAGTGCGGTGAAGATAAGCCCGGCGGCGATATAGGTCTTGATACTCCCGCCCTTGAAATCCCTTTCCCGATTTTTGTTGGTCTGAACGCCGATCGCCGCGGCCAGGGTGCTGAGCACTACCTGGCCGAAAGAGGGTTTCTGATCCTTGTTGTCTTCACTCATACCATCTTCCTGCGGTTTCGCCTTCCGTTCGCCGCTGGCGCGGCTTCAGGGCACAGCGGTCAGTCTTCGAGGTTCGGTCGCAACCAGCGCTCCAGTTGCTGTTCGGTCATGCCTTTGCGCTCGGCCAGGCTTGCCAGCTGGTCACGCCCGATCTTGCCCACATTGAAATACTTGGATTCCGGGTGGGCAAAGTACCATCCGCTAACCGCGGCCGCTGGCATCATCGCAAAGCTGGAGGTCAGCTCCATACCCGCATTTTGTTCCGCATTCAGCAGCTTGAACAGGGTGGCCTTCTCCGTGTGATCCGGGCAGGCGGGGTAGCCGGGGGCCGGGCGGATGCCAGAGTAGGCTTCCTTGATCAGGTCTTCGTTGCTGAGGGTTTCGTCGGCCTGGTAGCCCCAGTACTGCCTGCGCACTTCCCGGTGCAGGTATTCCGCAAAGGATTCCGCCAGGCGGTCGGCGAGGGCCTTCACCATGATTGCACTGTAGTCATCGTGCTTGGCTTCATACTCTGCGGCCAGTTCGTCGGCACCGATGCCCGTGGTTACGGCAAAGCCGCCCACATAGTCCGCTACACCGGATCCGACCGGAGCTACAAAGTCCGCAAGGGAGCGACAGTAGCCGTCGCCACCGCGCTTCTGAATTTGCTGGCGCATCTGGTGCAGGCGGGCGACTTCCTCGCTGCGGCTTTCGTCGCTGTAAACGATGATGTCGTCACCGTCCGAGTTGGCCGGCCACAGGCCGAACACGGCGCGGGCCTTGAGGCGCTTGTTGTCGATCAGGTCCGCCAGCATGGTCTGGGCATTTTTGAACAGGTCGGTAGCCGCTTCACCCACGACTTCGTCGTTGAGAATGGCTGGATATTTGCCCGCCAGGTCCCAGGAGATGAAGAAGGGTGTCCAGTCGATGGTGTCGACCAGTTTCTCCAGCGGGAAATCGTCCAGCACGGTGAGGCCTGGGTTGTTCGGCACCTTTGGCGTGAAGTTGGCCCAATCGAATTGCGGGCCGGCCTTCAGTGCTTCTTCATAGGTCAGGCGCGGGTCGTTGCGCTTGCGGTTCTTGGTGCGCTCGCGCACTTTTTCGTACTCGTCCCGAATACTCTGGACAAATTCCGGGCGCAGCTCGTCAGACAGCAATTTACTGGCGACACCGACCGCTCGGGAGGCATCTGCGACATACACCGTCTGGTTGCGATTGAATTGCGGATCGATTTTCACCGCAGTATGCGCCTTGGAGGTGGTAGCGCCGCCAATCAGCAGGGGGATATCAAAGCCCTGGCGTTCCATTTCCGCAGCCACATGGACCATTTCATCCAGGGACGGGGTGATTAGGCCGGA
This sequence comes from Microbulbifer sp. ALW1, assembly GCF_009903625.1. Classification (NCBI taxonomy): domain Bacteria; kingdom Pseudomonadati; phylum Pseudomonadota; class Gammaproteobacteria; order Cellvibrionales; family Microbulbiferaceae; genus Microbulbifer; species Microbulbifer sp. ALW1. Next base: position 2,904,856 of record NZ_CP047569.1, read on the forward strand.
AAGGCCGATGATGTCGCACTTCTCGTCTTTTGCGGTTTGCAGGATGGTTTCCGCGGGCACCATCACGCCGAGATCGATCACCTCAAAGTTGTTACAGGCCAGCACCACGCCCACGATGTTTTTGCCGATATCGTGTACATCACCTTTTACGGTCGCCATCAGAATGCGGCCGTTGGGCTTGCTCTCTTCGGTCTTCTCTGCCTCGATATAAGGCTGCAGGTAGGCCACCGCCTGTTTCATTACGCGCGCGGATTTCACCACCTGGGGCAGGAACATTTTGCCCTCGCCAAACAGATCGCCGACGATATTCATACCGTCCATCAGTGGGCCTTCGATTACGTCCAGTGGGCGCGCAGCAGCCTGGCGGGCGAGCTCGGTATCTTCCTCAATAAAGTTGTTGACCCCTTTTACCAGCGAGTGCGCCAGTCGCTCGTTGATTGGCAGTTGGCGCCAGGCGAGGTCTTCCTTGCGCTCGGCGGTGGCACCGTCGCCGCGGTATTTTTCTGCAATATCCAGCAGCGCTTCGGTGGCGTCGTCGTTGTGATTGAGAATGACGTCCTCGACCTTTTCCCGCAGTTCATCTGGCAGGTCGTCGTACACCGCCAGCTGGCCGGCGTTGACGATGCCCATGTTCAGGCCCGCCTTGATGGCGTAGTACAGGAATACGGAGTGAATGGCCTCGCGCACCGGGTTGTTGCCGCGGAAGGAGAAAGACACATTGGAAACGCCGCCGGACACGCTGGCGCCCGGCAGGTTTTCGCGGATCCACTGGGTGGCCTGGATAAAGTCCACTGCGTAGTTGTTGTGCTCTTCAATACCGGTGGCGACCGCAAAGATGTTCGGGTCGAAAATGATATCGCAGGGATTGAAGCCGACTTTGTCCACCAGCACATCGTAACTGCGTTTACAGATTTCGATCTTGCGCTCGAAGGTGTCGGCCTGGCCGTCTTCATCGAATGCCATCACCACCACCGCGGCGCCGTAGCGCAGGCAGGATTTGGCCTTGGCGATAAAGTCTTCTTCACCTTCTTTCAGGCTGATGGAGTTGACGATGGGTTTGCCCTGGATGCACTGCAGGCCCGCTTCGATCACTTCCCATTTGGAGGAGTCCACCATAAACGGCACTTTGGAAATGTCCGGTTCGGTAGCGCAAAGATTCAGGAAACGGCGCATGGCGGCAACGGAATCCAGCATCGCCTCGTCCATGTTGAAGTCGATTACCTGGGCACCGTCTTCCACCTGGGCGGCGGCAACCTGTAGCGCGGTGTCGTAATCCTCTTCCATGATCAGGCGCTTGAAGCGCGCAGAGCCGGTAACGTTACAGCGCTCGCCCACGTTTACGAACAGCGCGTTTTCATCCACCACGTAGGGCTCGAGGCCGGACAGGCGCAGGGCGGGTTTCAGCTTGGGCAGTTTGCGCGGGGCTACATCCGCGACCGCATCGGCAATCGCGCGGATGTGTTCCGGGGTAGTACCGCAGCAGCCACCGAGAATGTTGATAAAGCCACTGCGCGCAAACTCGGCGACGATGGCCGCGGTTTCTTCCGGCGTTTCGTCGTACTCGCCGAATTCGTTCGGCAGGCCGGCATTGGGGTGGGCAGAAACGTGCTCGGCACAGACGCCGGATAGGGCCTCTACATAGGGGCGCAACTCGGTGGCGCCGAGGGCACAGTTCAGGCCCACGGAAAGCGGCTTGGCGTGACCCACGGAATAGTAGAAGGCTTCGGTAGTCTGGCCGGACAGGGTACGGCCCGAGGCATCGGTAATGGTGCCGGAAATCATGATTGGCAGCTCAAAACCGCGCTGATCAAACACCTCTTTGAGCGCGTAAATGGCCGCCTTGGCATTCAGGGTATCGAAGATGGTTTCGATCAGGATGATGTCCGAGCCACCGTCGATCAGTGCGTTGGTGGACTCGATATAGTTCTCCACCAGCGCATCAAAGGTGACGTTGCGCGCACCCGGGTCATTCACATCGGGCGAGATACTGGCGGTGCGGGAGGTCGGGCCCAGTACCCCTGCAACAAAGCGCGGCTTGTCCGGGGTGGACAGGGCATCTGCAGCGCGGCGGGCCACTTCGGCAGCCACACGGTTCAACTCCGGCACCAAGTCTTCCATGTCGTAATCGGACTGGGATAGGCGGGTGGCATTGAAGGTGTTGGTCTCGATGATATCGGCACCGGCCTCGAGATAGTCCCGGTGGATACGCTCGATCAGGTCCGGCTGGGTCAGGACCAGCAGGTCGTTGTTGCCCTTGATATCGGACGGGTAGTCGGCAAAGCGTTCACCGCGGTAGTCCGCTTCCTCAAGCTTCTCGCGCTGGATCATGGTGCCCATGGCGCCATCCAGGATCAGGATGCGCTCCGCGAGGGCGTTGTGAAGCTGCTTGATACGTTGGTCACGGGACTGCTGAGACCGGGCGTCCGACATGGTCATTTCCTTAAACCGGGGATCGAAAAAGGCGGCAATCTTAGCATAAAGCGGCGCCGTATCCGGTTCTCCGCGGACTTATACAGACTGTCTGCGCATAACGATGTAACCAAATGTTCTACGGCGGTTGCCGGGGAGGGAGCGGGGAGAGCGAGGGTAGAGCGGGATACCGTAATTTCCGGGTAACCAACGAGCCCGTCACAGCCTACAGTTGGGGGATATCGGTATGGCTTGCGAGGAGGCCCTGTGAAAATTCTGATGGTGTTGACGTCTCACGACCAGCTCGGGAATACCGGCAAGAAAACCGGTTTCTGGCTGGAGGAATTTGCCGCGCCTTACTACGTGTTCGTGGACGCCGGCGCGGAGTTGACCCTCGCTTCGCCCAAAGGCGGCCAGCCCCCGCTGGACCCGAAAAGTGACGCGGATGATGCCCAGACGCCCGCCACCCGGCGCTTCCGGACTGACCCGGTAGCCCAGGAGGCCCTTGCAAACACCAAGAATCTGGACGATGTGGATACCGATTGGTTCGACGCCGTCTTTTATCCGGGCGGACACGGTCCTTTGTGGGATTTGGCGGAAGACCAGCGTTCCATCGCCATCATTCAGGGGTTCTACAGGGCCAACAAACCGGTTGGCGCCGTCTGTCACGCGCCGGCGGTGTTCCGGCACACTGTCGACGAGAGTGGGGAGCCGCTGGTCAGTGGCAAGCGGGTAACGGGGTTCAGCAACAGCGAAGAGGATGGGGTGGGTCTGACCGACGTGGTGCCTTTCCTGGTCGAGGACATGCTGAAAGAGCGGGGCGCGGAATACTCCAAGGGCGACGATTGGCAGAGTCACATCTGTACCGATGGGCTACTGATTACCGGCCAGAATCCGGCTTCTTCAGAGGCGACCGCCAGGGCGCTGCTGGGTGCCGTCGGCTGACCCGCTGTACCGCTTGATTTCGGGTACGGTTTATCTTGGCTGCAGTTGCGCGTAAAATACCCGACCGCTGAGCTTGGTTATTGAGCTTGGCGTCACCTGTAGGTCGAAGCTAGAAGCTCGGTTATTTGAGAAGGTTTATGTCAGAACAGCTGTCCGAATTGAACGTCACCATTACCGAATCCGCCCAGGAATACCTGCGTGACCTGCTGGCGAAGCAGGACTGCGAAGGCATTGCCATTCGCATGTTCGTGTCTAACCCCGGTACGCCCAATGCAGAGACCTGCATTGCCTACAGTCGCCCGGGTGAAGAGAAAGAGGGCGATCTGGAAATGCAGCTGGATGGCTTCAAAGCGTACTTTGAAGGCCGCAGCGTGCCATACCTGGACGAAGCGCGGGTCGACTACTCCTCAGACAAAATGGGTGGCCAGCTTACCATCCGCGCGCCCAACTCCCGTATGCCCAAGGTCACCGACGATAGCCCCATCGAAGATCGTATCAACTACGTCCTGTACAGCGACGTAAACCCGGGGCTCGCCTCCCACGGTGGTCAGGTGAGCCTGGAAAAGGTGACTGAAGATATGTACGCCGTACTGAAATTCGGTGGCGGCTGCCAGGGCTGTGGCATGGTGGATATGACCCTGAAAGAGGGCGTAGAGAAAACCCTGCTGGAAAAAATCCCGGAGCTGGCCGGCGTGAAAGACATTACCGACCACTCGGATAAGTCTCAGGCGTACTACTGAGTTCCAGAGTAATCGGATTAAATTTTTTCAAAAAACCGCGGCTTGGCCGCGGTTTTTTTTGCACTGAATTTATGACTTCAAGTTTGAATCAACAAAAATCGCCGGTACTTCGCCAGCTCGCGGTCACTGATAAACCCGCACGTAATCCACATACATACGTTGTGGGAATACACTGCTGCCGTCCGGGCTGCCGGGCCAGCTTCCGCCCACGGCTACATTCAGCAAGATGAAGAAAGGGTGATCGAAAGCCCAGGGGCCATACTGTTCAACTTGAGCGCGGGAGGCATTGTAGAAGTTGTTTCCGTTGACGAACCAGCTGATACCGTTGCTGTTCCATTCGACCGCGTAAACGTGATAACCGGCATCGACGTTCTGTCCTACATTGTAGGTACCCATGATTGGCGTATTGCCCGAGTATCCCGGCCCGTGCAGTGCACCGTGGGTGAGGGTGGGCTCGTAGCCGACGTGTTCCATGATGTCGATCTCGCCCGAATTCGGCCAGGGGGTTCCGGTGCGAATATTGCCACCCAGCATCCAGAACGCCGGCCAGATGCCCTGGGTTTGCGGAAGCTTGATACGCGCTTCGATACGACCGTACTGGAACTCTTTCTTCCCAGCAGAAATCATCCGGGTTGAAGTGTACTGGCAGGCACCGTACCAGCAGTTGTACCCGCCTTCTCTGCGTGCCTCGATCACCAGTACATTACTGCCCGCTTGCGCATCGTACTGAACGGATGCGTTCTGGCCGGCAGTGTAGTACTGCAATTCGCTATTACCCCAGCCACCGCCGCCAGTTTCGAAGGTCCAGTTTGCAGAGTTGATCGAGTCAAACTCATCTCCCCACACTAGGCCGTTATTTGCCGCGGGGCTCACCACAACAGAAGTGACATTGTCATTAAAGCCCTCGTTGTTGAGGCAGCCATCGTCTGCGCTGACGGTTACCGAATTACCGGTGAAATTGTCGTGCTCATAGAGCGTGGCCTGATAGCCGGAGGCAACACGGATGGAGGAGGCATCGTCGTTGATGAAACCGAGTGCCTGCAGGCTGGCGAGAGTGTAGCTGCCGACGCCCAACTTTGTTGACCAACCGCCAAAGTTGCAGTGTTGGTACACGGTGGCTACGCCATTGCCGGGGTTGTCAGCGACGACTTCGATCCAGTTTAGGTTCCAGTCACCAGTGGCCGCATAGACTCCCAGGCTGTAGGTGCCCTCGTCGATGTGCACCCGATGGGAAATCGTTTGCCAGTTTTGCCAGCCACCGGTATTTGGAACCGTCAGGTTGCCGAGAACAATCGAGCCGCCGTTCAAATCATTGGAAAGGGTACCTCCGGTCGCGCTGGCGACGCGAAAGCGAATGATGTAGTCACCGCTCGCTGGAATATTGAGGTTGTTGTAGGCGAGCCATTCGCCGGCGGCTACCCAGCCGACATTGTGGCCACCGCCGGAATCCGTAGTGACTTCAATATCCACATCATCGGCGCGGTAAGCGCCCCCGGTGTTGCCGGGTGTCGTGTCGTAAAAGGCGTTGTAATCCTCAGCCTGAAAGATGGTTGCCTGGGCCTGGCCATACAGGAGGGCTGCCGATATGCCCGTGGCCAGCACGCAGATTTTTTTTAAGTGCGCAAGGTGTTTCGAGATTCTCATGTTCGCCTTCTCATTGTTGTTTTGAGTGTGTTCTGTGCAAATTGCTGAATTGCGCAGGCCCCGAAAATATCCGGGGAAAATGGCGTGAAGGCGTCCCAGATCTTTCTGATTTTGAAAGTGGCACGGGGAATTGCAGAAGATTGGCGCGGGCTTTTCCCTAATAATGACATCGCTGTCTTTGCAGCAGTCGCGCAACTTTTCAATCGAACTCAGTCAGGAGCGAATTTCAATTTGGCACAGGTGTAACAGTTGGTCTGAAAGGGCTCACAGCTGGGACGCTGGTCCCAGCTGTGAGTGGGGGGAGAGAGGGCTAGCGTGCGTCCATGCGTTTTTTCGTTTTGCTCGTTGCCTGTGCGGTAGTGGGGTCATCCGGCCAGAAATGTTTCTGGTATTTGATGCGCAGCTCTTTCTTTACTTCCTGATACGTATTCTTCCAGAAACTCGCCAGGTCACGGGTAACCTGAACCGGCCGTTGCGCGGGGGACAGGAGGTGGATCATGAGCGGAAAGCGGCCATTCATAATCGCGGGAGTCTCTGGTAGCCCGAACATTTCCTGCAGGCGCACCGCGAGAACCGGTGGGGTTTCTGCATATTGAATGGCAATTCGCGAACCGCTGGGAACCTGGATATGTGAGGGTGCAAGCTGATCCAGGCGTTGCTGGGTCGTCCAGTCCAATTGCGTGAGCAGAATATTTTTCAGGTCGAGCTGCTTGAGCTGATCCAGTTTGTTGAAGCCATTCAGGTGTGGGAGTAGCCAATGTTCCAGGGAGGCCAGTAACTTGTCTTCGCTCCAATCGGGGACCTCGATGTCCTGCAGCAAGTCTGGAAACGGTTCTTTCTGTGACTGCAGAAAACGCACACGCGCTAGCAAGCTTTCCGACTCTTTATCCCAGGGCAGGACGCGCAAGCCCTGCTGGCGGATGGCGTCCAGCAGTGCCCGGCTGAGCAGCTCGGGGGAAATGTCAGTTGCCGCCTTTTCTTCCAGCACCAGCTTGCCGAGTGTTGACTGTACGCTGGCAACCGCGCGCCCGGCGGATTCGTCCCAGCGCACTGACGCTTCGGTGCGGATGTCGTCTTCAAAATATTCGTACAGCGCGTCTTTACCGATTCGTGCGGCCAACTGGACACGGGCATCGCGTCCCTGTCCATCGAGATCGGCAATTACCAGGTAATCGGACAGCGCCAATTCATCATCGTGTGAAAAGTGGGCACCACGGCCATTGGCAAGAAGGAAGCGGCGTTCGCGGTCGTGCCGATTTTTGGCAATGCGATCCGGATAGGCGAATCCGAGCAGAATTCCGGTGACCTCCGTTTGATCTGGCCGGATTTGACGGGGGCTTTCTTGTTGTGCGCGGACATTGGCATTATCCAGTTGTGTTTGCCAGGCTTTCGCCTGTTGGCGAATGCGCTGAATCGCCCCGCGATCTGCATTGTGGTTTTTCACGGTGCCGCTCAGTACTTCCATGCGCTTGTGGATGTCTCTATCCCAGCGTTGTTCACCGCGAAAAATATCGCGCTCAGAAAGCAGGGCAGCGAGCAGGCAACTCCAGTCCTCAAGGCCGAGATCGACACTGCGCAGCATCATATGTGCCAGGCGCGGGTGGGTGCCCAGTGCGAGCATGGCCTGGCCGTGGTTGGTAATACGAAGCTGATCGTCCAATGCGCCCAACTCCTGAAGCAACTCCTGGGCTTGGGCGGTCGGCCCGGGTGGCGGCAGGTCGAGCCAATTCAGTTCTCCGACCTCGCTTACGCCCCACTGGGCCAGCTCCAGCATCACCGGTGCCAGATCACTGAGCAGAATTTCAGGGGTATTCTTTGCCGGCAGCTGTCGCTGGCGGGACTCGCTCCAGAGCCGCAGGCACACGCCTTCACTCAGGCGGCCGGCGCGGCCGGTACGTTGGGTGGCGGAAGCCTGGGAAATACTGGTTGTCACCAGTCGATTCATTCCGGTATTTGGATCAAAGCGGGATTCCCGCATCAGGCCGGAGTCGACGACCATGCGAATGCCTTCGATGGTCAGGCTGGTTTCTGCCACATTGGTCGCAAGTACTATCTTGCGCTGGCCGCCCGGTGACGGCGCTATGGCGGCGTCCTGCTGCTGTTTGCTCAAATCACCGTAGAGCGGAGCGATCAACGTATCCGAGCGATTCCCCAGCGCTTCCAGCAACAGTCTTTCGACCTTGCGAATTTCACCCACACCGGGAAGGAAGGCCAGCAGGCTGCCATCTTCCCGTTCCATCAGCTCCCCGATTTTCCGACTCATCAACTGCGGGATCTGACGTGGGTCGTCCGGTACCTGCTGGTGCGGCAGGTAGTCAATTTCAACAGGGAAAGCGCGGCCCTCGCTGGTAACAACCGGTGCCTCGCCGAGAAGCCCGGCGACCGCGTGGGTGTCGAGTGTGGCGGACATCACCAGCAGCTTCAGGTCTTCGCGAAAGAGTTCTTGGGACTGGAGGCAGAGCGCCAGGGAAAGGTCACCTTGCAGGCTGCGCTCGTGGAACTCATCAAAGATGACCAGGGCAGTGTCGGACAACTCCGGGTCTGCCTGCAGCAGACGCGTCAGTATCCCCTCGGTGACGACGATAATTCGGGTCTGCTTGCCAACTTTGCGGTCACCGCGAATCTGGTAACCGACAGTGGCGCCCAAGGGTTCGCCCAGTAGTTCGGCCATACGTGCAGCAGCCGAGCGCGCGGCAAGGCGACGGGGTTCCAGCATGATGATGTTGCGCTCCCCGAGCCAGTTGCTATGGAGCAGGGCGAGGGGGACGGCGGTGGTCTTGCCGGCGCCGGGCGGGGCCTGAAGCACCACATTGGAGTTGGCATCGAGCGTGTGGCGTAACTGGGGAAGAATCCCGGAAATTGGTAGTTCTGACATGGGGCGGGAGTATACGGGATCGTATAGTTTGCACCACAGCGGTCAATTGCAGTCTCTCGCTGCCAACTATCATCCTTTAAGGCGGCGGTGCCTTTTGTCGATATTCGGCAATGATTTCATCGACGGTCTGAAATTGTGGCGGCTTGGCGCAGGCGCGGCCATAGCTGCCGCTGCCACTGGTCGGCAGTGCGGTGGTGTCACCGTTAGCGAATACGGTCACTACAAACCCCTGCCAATCAACACTGGTCTGGCAGTGCTCCTCACCATTCTGAGTGCTGCGATCCTGTATCTCTGTGTGGATTGAAGGACCGTCGATCAAGTTCAGCGTCATGTGACAAAGTGTGGTGGACTCTTTCTGCTCCGGTATTTCGAGGGTGGCCGGGTCCACGAGCCGCCAGTTTTTTCGATTGCTACAAAATACATGCAGGTCTGTATCCAGTGCGCCCAGTTGGTCCGGGTCTTGTTGGGGGGACACCTTCAGCGCGGCTGCGACTGCCCGCTTGAATATTTGTTCTTGATCGACGGCATATAGGGATTGCTCCGCCTCCACGGTCGCCGATGTAGTGATTAGAGTCGCGAGCAAGGCCAGGGTTGACGTGCGGCGCCTTGGATTCAAAGAGCATGTCATGGTGATGCCTCGTGTAGTTGGCCTGTGGACCCGAATTCCTGCTCCAGCGCCAGTTCGTGTTCGGCGATCAGTTCGCTCAGGTCGGTAAACAAGCCCTTATCGCTACAGAGTGCAGTCTCGCTCTCTCTGAGCGTAATGTCGTGGCGATCGGTATCGATGTGTCCATCTTCGAAGAACCGGATTTTCACGGCTTTGTATTCGGCGGTTCTTTCACAGAGGCCGCCTTCACGGGCAATCACACTTTCCGTTGCTGTTTTTTTCAGAATCAAGCGAACATCCGCCTGGCAGGGGGAAGCGGCAAATGGTTCTTTCAGACACTGAGTGGCGGCTTCCTCGGCGCGATAGCGCTTGCCGTCGGCGTTGCAGGAAAAGCGCACCGCGTCGTGTTCCACCACAAAGTCGTCTTTGGTGAGATCCGGGTACTTCTCCAGTGTTTCCTGCAGCGCCGCGCGGAGAATGGCGGGCGTGTCGATAAAGAATACCGGTGAGGCCTTCAGCACCGGTGCAAAGGCAATTAAGCAGACAAGCGGCAACTCGAGGGTTAGGTGTCTGGTGGCAGTCTTCGATTTGAGCACAGCAGCTCCTTCTTCTATAGCCCTCTGGATCCCGGACAAGCGCCGGACAAGGAGAAAGATAGCAATGCTTCCTGGCATTGGCGGTGGTGTCGGGCTCCATTTGCGGTGTTTGGCGCGAAGCCCAGCAGGTCGCCCAGTGGTGGCTGGTGGTATGTGGCCAATGGTTCACAGGTTTAGTTGATACTGTCATCTATTCGGCGTATGGTTGATGCTGTCAACTAAGTTGAATGTGTTTTCACCATGCCAAACAGAAACTCCAGTGATTCCCAGCTAAGCGACACTTTGCATCGCCTGGTACATGTCTATAAGTCGCGGTTGCGCGCGGAAGTGACTCAGCGGGCCCTCGGCCTGCCGATTACCCATATGCGGGCGCTCAAGGGCATTTGCCGGAATCCGCATTCCACGGCCCAATCCATTGCCCTGCGTATGCATCGGGACAAGGCGCAGATTACCCGTGTTCTCAAGGAGCTGCTGATGGAAGGCTTGATCGAAAAGCGACCGAATCCGGAAGATGGGCGCAGTCAGCTGTTGTTCCCTACGGAAAAGGGGAGTGAGGTGATGCGCCAGTTGCTGGAGGCAGAACGTGAAACTGCGGCGGCCATGACCAGACGCCTCAGTGATGCGGAACTGAAACAGTTTGCAGAATTGAGCGCGCGCATGGTGGAAAACCTGAGCTGTGAACCTGATGGAGGTAATTGATATGTCGAGACCGGGGCCTAAACCCAATCCCAATCCCAAGCCCAAGTCGAGGGAACTCGAAGTCATCACCAGCCGGCGCATTTCCCCGCACATGCTGCGGGTCACCCTGGGTGGTCCAGAGTTGCAGGACTTTCCAAAAGATCAGGAAAGCGCTTATGTAAAACTCCTGTTTGAGCAGGGGGAAGGCAAGAAGCCGCTGATGCGTACATACACCATTCGCCATCAGCGAGAAAATGAAATTGATATCGACTTTGTGATTCACGAACACCCTGGCCCAGCGGGTGCCTGGGCGCAGCAAGCGGAACCTGGCCAACGTATCCATGTAGCCGGTCCCGGCGCGAGGAAGCTGATCAACCCGGATGGGGACTGGCTCCTGTTTCTGGGTGATATGACGGCGTTGCCCGCGATCAGCGTGAATCTCTCCTTGTTACCGGAGGATGCGCGTGGCCACGCGGTAATCGAAATCGCGTCCGAGTCCGACCGTCAGGAATTGCAGGCACCGTCGAATCTAGAGATCCACTGGGTGGTTAATCGCGATGCGCGGGCGCCGGGCGTGGCATTACAGCAGCAGCTGCGGCAGATTTCCTGGCTAGAGGGGAACCCTGCCATCTGGTGCGCCACCGAGTTCTCCACCATGCGAGAAATGCGCCAGTATTTCCGCAGCGAGCGCCCGGTCGCAGCGAGTCACCGGTATATCTCCAGCTACTGGAAATCCGGTCTCAGTGAAGAGCAACACAAAGTGCTGAAGCGTGAAGATGAGGTAATATCAGGCGCATTTATGGCAAGTTGATTAGTGGGTGGAAGCCCGAAAAGGACGTTCAATGGAAATAGCGAAATGGATCGGCATGGGTTTTGGGGGCGTTGTAGCCGCCGTTTTCTGTTTGTTTGTCTACGCTTTTGTCCGTATGGCTTTTGTAAAGCAATTTACCGAATTGGCGTTATTAAAAGACAAAACGTTTCGGGTTTTATCGCCTGGCGTCCGGGTATCAGAGTCCGCCCATCAATTGGCGCCTTTGGAGTATGAGTATGCACCGAGAGCGGGCGCTGTAGCGGCTGCGGAGTCGTTGCTGCTTCGCCCGGATGGCCTGTTGGAAGCGGATGATTCCCACTTCGATGGAGACCCTCGCAAAGGCGTGCTGGCCCTGGCGGACCCCAAGAAGGACGCTGCGTGGATTTTGTCGGAAAGTCGCATCTATTTACGCGAAGGCGACCGTATCGGCAGGGAACTGGTCAATTTCGGGGGCACGCCATTTACCGGATTTGGCTATGTGGCCGGTTTAAATGAAGACTGGTTTCTGGTCGCCGGGGATTCCGGTGCGCACAAGTACCCGGAAACCATGCTTTGGCAGGTTTCTCGCGAAAATTTTGAAACTCGGTTGCTGGAAAAAAATCCTTATTTTACGTTCTCCAGGCCTCCAAAAACCTTCACGCCAAGCGGATTTGAAGGTGTGCTACTGGCGATTTATCGCGGTGTGGTCAGCTACGGTTTCGGCGGGGATTGCAGCAGGCCGCGATATTCCATTTTGAGGGCTTACACCCCCGCATACCCCGATGGTATCGACCTGGCTCGTTTTTCATTCAAGGCGGGTACCATCGTTGATGTGCAATATCAGGACGGCACAATGCAGGTAATCGGTGATCCCAGTCGTCCTGGGGCAGCCGGTAAAGACAGACGGCCCCCGCGAGTTTGGAATCTGGAAATGCCAGCTGAACTACTCGGCTCGGCGGGTCAGCGGAACGCGATTGAAGCAGTCGTGGCAGACTAATTGAATCAGAGCAGTGGAATACGATTGTGGAAAAATCATTCTGGTTGGATAAGTGGCAGAGAAATGAAATTGGTTTTCACAACAGTGAAGCCCACCCCCTGCTGATCGAGCACTACGATCAACTCGGCTTGGCACCGGGAGATCGACTGTTTTTACCGCTTTGTGGCAAGACACTGGATATCGCCTGGTTACTGGACAAAGGCTTTTCTGTCGCCGGCGCCGAACTGAGTGAAATGGCCGTGATCCAGTTGTTCGAGCAACTCAGTATCGTGCCCAGGGTTGAGGTTTCCGGCGCACTGAAATTGTACAGCGCCAAGGGCATAGATATTTTTGTCGGCGATGTTTTCGAACTCACGGCGGAAGCTCTGGGGCCTGTGAATGCGATTTATGACCGCGCAGCACTGGTGGCTTTGCCTGAAACCACCCGCCAGCAATATGCCCGGCATCTTGTAGCGCTCACCGGCAGTGCCAGCCAGTTACTGATCACCTTTGAATACGACCAGCAACGCATGCCGGGGCCACCATTCTGCGTCAGCGATCAGGAGGTCGCCCAGCTTTATACGAGCGACTATGCGCTGCATTTATTGCAAACCGTGGATGTGCCCGGCGGCCTGAAAGGCAAATGCCCGGCGCAGGAAAAGGTTTGGCTGCTGGCACGGAAACAATAGGGCTCGGCGACGGACCATAAGATGGTGAAGAATTTAAATTTATACCGATATGGCCGCTTTTGTTTTGCGGCCGCTATTCTGGGCAGTGTAGTATCCTCTGCTTGCCTCGCCGAGCAGGCGCCACACTCGACCGGGAGTCAGTATACAACCGCGTCTGCCTACCAACCCATTTCCATCGACGGTTTCTACGATGCGATCAAACACTGGAATGACCGCACCGGCGAAAACAGCGTTTCCTACTATGCGCTGACGGACATCGAGCAGATTGCCGACAACCTCTTGTTGTATCAGCGCGATAGCGGTGGATGGCCTACCAACAAGCACCCGTTGCGGGTGGTCGCACCGGAAGAGCGGGCAAAGGCACTGGCTGATAAGGGTCTGCCTGATGCCAGCTTCGATAACCGAAATATCTACCCGCAAATTGAATACCTCTCAGAAGTCTACAAGCAGACCGGCAATCCGCGTTATCGCGACGCCGCTCTGAAAGGCCTGCGCTATACCCTGGATCGCCAGTACCCCAATGGCGGCTGGGCGCACTCGCCCGATCGGACCGAGCGCGCCTATTACCGGCATATCACCATGGCAGACGAAGTCATGCCCGGCGTGTTGACCTTTTTGCGCAAGGTTGCGCAGGGGCGGGTGCCCTTTGACTACATCGATACCGGTATACAACAGAGGGCGGCCACCGCCGTAGCCAAAGGCGATGCGTTGTTGCTGCAATTACAGGTAAAGATTGATGGTGTGCCTACCGGTTGGGCGGGGCAGTACCACGAAGATAGTCTGCAGCCTGCGCAGGGTCGGGCCTACGAACTTCCCGGCATTCTTGCTTGGGAGACGGTGCCGGTTCTGGAATACCTGATGGCGATTGAAAATCCTTCTGCGGAGGTTATTGCGGCGGTCCACGGCGGTGCCCGCTGGCTGGCCTCGGTGAAACTGGAGGGCTTTCGTATCGAGCGGGTCGAAGCAAAGGGACAGCGTTTCGATTATCACGCCGCAGACTACGATCTGGTGGTCGTAAAAGACGAGCGCGCGAAACCCATCTGGGCCAGATTTTACGATCTTGAGAGCAGCAAGCCATTTCTGGCCAATCGCGACGGTCGGCGTGTGTCGCAACTGTCGGAAGTGGACCTGGAGCGACGCACCGGCTACAGCTGGTACGGCTATTGGCCGGAGAATTTCCTGAACGTGGAGTATCCGGCCTGGAAGCAGCGCATTAGCATGTAGTCAGTCGTTGCGGGCCGTGGCCGGGTCTCCCAGATAAATCATTGCGAAAAGCAGGGCAGGGATGAACCAGAGCATTACGGGGATCGATTGGGCGATTATCGCCGTTTATTGCGTGGGCCTGCTGGTCATGGCGTACTGGCTTGCGCGCCGCCAGGAGAGCCGCGAAGACTACTATGTGGCGGGGCGCAATGTAGGCCCCTGGCCAGTTGGTCTTTCGATCATGGCTACCCAGTGTTCCACCAACAGTATTCTGGGTGCTCCGGCATTTGTCGCCTTCGCGGCTGGCGGAGGCATGCTGTGGTTGCAGTACGAACTGGCGGTGCCACTGGCAATGATCGTATTGATTCTCTGCGTGATGCCGCTGTTCAGGCATCTGCAGCTGGTCTCGGTCTACGCCTACCTCGAACAGCGGTTTCATCTCACCACACGGCTCACCCTGAGCGGCTTGTTTCTCTTTGTGCGGGCCTTTGCCACCGCGGTTACCGTTTATAGCATCGCACTGGTGATTGACCTGATCACCGGGCTCGGTTTTGCGGCCTCAGTGTTATTGCTAGGGGTGTTTACCGTGGTCTACGACGTGATGGGCGGTATTCGCGGTGTCATTTATTCCGATGTGATTCAACTGTTGATACTGGCGGTGATGCTGCTGGTGGTATTGCTGATGCTGGTGGATGCCAGTGGGGGATTTGCACCGATGTGGCAGTCGTTTTCTGACGCGCGCAAAACCACCCTGGACTTTGCCCATCACGGGTTTGGTGATGGCCAGACCTTTGCTTTCTGGCCCATGCTGTTCGGTGGTTTGTTTCTGTACGTCTCTTATTACGGATGTGATCAGAGCCAGGTACAGCGCCAGCTGAGTACCCGGGATATCGATGCGACCAACAATGCGCTGTTGATCAACGGACTGCTGCGCTTTCCTCTGGTCCTGCTCTATTGCCTGGTCGGTGTTGGAATTGCGGTTTACGCTGCACAGCATCCGCAATTTGTCGCCGCGCTTCCGGACTCGGGTGAGGGCCCGGAGTTTAACCTCGCTGTCCCACTGTACATGATCCATGCGTTGCCCGTGGGATTGGTCGGTTTGAGTCTGGTCGCCCTGTTTGCCGCGGCCATGTCGTCACTGGATTCCGTGCTCAATTCTCTGAGCGCCACCACCATGGAAGACTTCGTCCGGCGTTTTCACCGCGGTCACTGGACGGCGCACAAAGAACTGATTCTGTCGCGGGGGATTACCGCTCTCTGGGGTGGAGTCACCCTGGTGATGGCATTTTTTGTCGGCGATATTGCGCCGACAGTACTCGAGGCCATCAACAAGATCGGTTCACTGGCCAACGGGCCGATTCTCGCGGTATTCGCGCTCGGATTCCTGACGCACCGGGTGCGCGGAGACCATGCTATTGCCGGCTTGCTCGCCGGTATTACGGGCAATGGTATCTGCTGGCTGTTTCTAACTGAGATCTCGTGGCTTTGGTGGAATGTGATTGGCTTTGTACTGGCGGTACTGGTTGCACTTCTGGCTTCGTTGATCTGGGCGCGAAATGGGGCGGGACACCGCATGGCGAGGGACAGTGATCTCTACGCCGCGGCCATTCGGCACCACTTGTGGGAGGAGGCGCACTACAACTGGTATCGGCGTTGTTTGTGGTTGCTGGCCTGGTTTGCAGTGCTGTTCATTTTGCTGTGGTACCTGGCTTAGAGGACGGTGCGCTCTTGATAGGCCATACAGCTTAGCCTCTCACTCCGCGACTTAGTCCGCGACTTACTTCGCGGCTTACTCCTCGATTTTAGGCGCGCTGAACGCCTTGCTGTAGAAGCCGGATGTGTCAAAGCAGCAGACTCTCTTTTTACCCTCAGCCAGCATATTGCAGGCATCGAGGATACGCTTGTCGCGAGTCTTTGCCTGCTTTGCGGATGTTACCCAGTGGATCCAGTCGATTCGGGCAATCGTCGTTGTAGCCTCCCAGTTGGCCTGGGATTCGGGAGAGGCCGCCAGTGCCTTTTTCAGGTCCGCAGGCACTTCGGGTTCCGGCTCCTGGTCTACCGGCTGTATTTCAAACTGGGCGATGTCGCCGTAAGTGGCGCCCGAGGCATCCAGCAAGGTTTTATCAATTTTCAGCCAATGACTCTTCTGACCGTCCGGCTCCAGTAGCGCCTGAAAGTGCTCGCCATTGATGCTGCCATTGATCGAGGTTCGGCCGCGCCGGGGAAGTATTGCGCTGGCTTCTTTGGGCAGTACCACGAATGCCCAGTTGTTACCATCGCCTGACTTTTGGGGGCGGAGTAGTTTGTCTTTGAATTGATATTTCTTGTTTTCTTGTGTCATTTTTTGATCAATTTAGTGGTCCCGAGGCCAGTCTCACTGGAAGCTCTCAGGTGTGAAACGCCAAGGCGCGGTTTCCGGAAGTGACGCTACACCCTCGGGCACCCCTCCTGTCAAGCGTGTCGGTTGGACTTGTTGCGAAGTTTTAGTGGACCGTCTCGCGCTTTGGCATCAGATACCACAGTATGATTGCTACCAGGAAGAGTGCAGGCACATCACCGAGTAAATTCGCCCGCTCAGTCTCATCAATCAGTGCCTGCACCAGCATAATGGCGCCGTGCACAATACTCGACCAGATGGTGAACCAGATAAGGCTCCGGTTTGCCTGCGGGTCTTTCGCCGCCAGGATCAAAAAGACCCCGAGGGTGGCGTAGACCCCCATAATCATCTGCTCGTATTCTGGCTGCCTCGGTGTCCAGCCCCAGCCCGAGGGCCACACCCACATCATCATCGCGTAGATTCCGAAAATAAAGAAAACGCCGAATACAACGAGCGCGACTTTCAAATACTTGAGTTTCTGTTCATTTTCCATGGTCGGCTCCAATCCCGATGTTCCATTGACCGGGTTTTCATTGGTATAGCATTTACTGCAGTTTTGGTTGTTAAATATAGTGAATTAGCAATAACAAAATCCGGAGAGAAGAGAATATGGCGATTAACGCGAGACGCTGGATGGCGGTGTGGGTAGTGATTTTTCTGGCTGTGATGCAGGCTTATCCGGTATGGGGCGACACAGCAGAAACCGGCGATCAGGATACGTTGGCGGTTTCTTCCCAGCTGGATGCCTTTCACAAGGCTGCGGCGAACGCAGACGCGGATACTTACTTCGGTCTTTTTGGCAAAGACGGCGTCTTTATTGGCACCGATGCGTCAGAGCGCTGGACCCTGGAAGAATTCAAACAGTATGCAAAGCCCTATTTCGATCAGGGGAAGGGCTGGACTTATGTACCGAGAGATAGAACCGTAGTGATCCATGGTGATGTGGCCTGGTTTGATGAGCTGTTGGATAACGCCGCCTATGGCGAATGTCGAGGGAGTGGGGTGTTGATCAAGCAAAACGGCCAGTGGAAGATCGCCCAGTACAACCTGCATTTCCCGATCCCCAACGACCTTGCCAAATCAATTACCAAAATGATTAAGGAACACCAGGCGAACTAAAAGGTTTCACTGCTCTGTTAGATAGAACATTGTCGCTCCCGGGCAGGTACAGTTAATCCTGTGCCATACTTTTTTGAACGGATTTATCGACAGTGAACTGCGTAGTAAAGGAGTGAGGTTCATGTTTGTCGCTAGGGATTGGTGTCGCGCCAGGTGCAGCAGCAAGGCCTTTATAAAGGCCCCTACAAAGGCTGCTGTCACAGTTATAGCCCTCATGCTGATCATTCTTTCGGGTGTAGCCGTAAAAGCGTGGGGGCAGGGCGCCGACGCAGGCTCCCACGACCACAAGCCACCTCCGCAAACCTCTCACAATGCTGGCAACTACTGGGAAGATCACAAGCTTCCGGGGCCAATCGGTCAGTGGCTGCCGAAAAGGAAAACACTTCGTGGCATCGTAAAAGGCAATGGCGCGCCACTGCGGGGTTACAAGGTATCTCTGTATGCCAGCTATGTCGCCGGCTTGCCGTTTGATCGTGTCATTGCAACCACTTATACCGATGCGGCGGGCGAGTTTGAAATACACTATCGGCCGCCCGGCTTTTTGCCATACAACAAGGGGCCGGTACTGTTTGTAATCGCAGAGCGGGGGCCGGTCATGCTCGCCACAGCGGTAGATAGCGGAAAGCGATGGCCCGGCAACGTCGTTGTCAACGAACGCACCACGGTGGCGGCGGGCACGGCCTTCGCCCAGTTTGTACAGGGGCGCAAGATACGCGGCAATACCTACGGCATGCGCAATGCCATTCGCATGGCCGAGAATATGGCCAATCCGAAAACGGGCGAGGTCGGGGAGGTGTTGCGTCGCTCACCGAATGGCACTGATACCTCGACCTTTGCGACCTTCAATTCACTGACCAATATGATCGCAGGATGTGTGGCGAATGCGATAAATTGCCATGCGCTGTTTGCTGCGACCAGCCATCCAGGAGAACCCGCTACCACGACTGTGCTTGAGGCGATGGCCAATATCGTTAAATTCCCCGCTTACCCCAATTACCCCTCGGCGGCGGATGACCCGCTGTACCTCCTGTCTCTGGTCTCCCCTGTCTACCAGCCGGCGCTGACGGAGAGACCCACCAATTGGCTGTTGTTCATCAAGTTTACCGGTGGCTTTTACACGGACCAGGACAGCGACAATTTAATGAACGGCCCCGGCAATGTCGCCATCGATGAGCAGGGCTACGCCTGGGTCATCAACAATTACACGCCGCAGCCCCCCGATGAATTTGCCTGTACCGGGCAGCGACTGTTGAAGTTCTTCCCCTGGGGGGAAACCTTCCCCGGGTCGCCATTTACCGGTGGTGGCCTCAGTGGTGCGGGCTTTGGCGTTACCCTGGATCCGAAAGGCCTGCTGTGGGTGGGAAACTATGGGTTTGAAGCACCCAGCTGCGCAAACGGCAATATCCCTCCAGATCCCGCAAACAAGATACCCGCGACACACAACAGCGTTTCGCTGTTTCTTCCCAATGGCAAGCCCTTGTCTTCGGACAGCGGCTTCACCAATGGAAATATCTGGTGGCCCCAGGGAACGGTGTCGGATCGGGACGGAAATATCTGGATTGCAAACTGTGGCAATGACACCGTCACTCTGATTCCGAATGGCAATCCACTACTGGCGAAAAATTTTCCGCTGCCCGGCGCGGGAACCCCGGAAGCGCCGAACCTGAAACCATTTGCGATTGCCATAGATCCCAAAGGCCGCGCCTGGGTAACCGGCAATAACTCCGGTGAGGTGTACATGCTAAATGTGGAGGGTGAGATTGAAGTGAAAGATACTTCAATGGTCGATATTTCTTACCCCATTGGAATTTCTGGCGACAGCAAGGGCAACATGTGGGTGAACAGTACCAGCGGGGTGAGAATTCCCTGTGTCGATCCCTACGAGCCCCAGAACGGCCCCAGCCCTTCGATTGTGTTCTTCCCGGCCGATGGCGGAGCGCCCACGCAAATTACCAATCAGGGCGGCCTTGGCTTGCCATGGGGTAATGCCGTAGACGGCGCCGACTCACTCTGGGTGTTCAATTTTGGTAAGTCACCGGTGGAAGATGTCACCGAAGATACGCAGTTTGGCGATACCGCGATTTCCCACTTCTGCGGCTCCGGCAAATGCCCGCAGGGGCGTACGCTGGGCGATCCTATATCACCGCCCACCGGCTACACCAGCGATGCACTGGATCGCCTCACCGGCGGCGGCATAGATCCGTCCGGGAACATCTGGCTGATGAACAACTGGAAAAAGGCCGGACCGGCGCTCTACGACATCAATCCCGGGGAAAACTCCATTGTGATTGTCCCGGGCGCCGCAACACCGGTAAAAACGCCTTTGATCGGGCCACCACGCACGTTTCCCAATGCCGCGCGATCACGCCATGGCGATGGCTACTGATATCGCATAGCGGGATTTCGGAGCCGGGGATTTGGGGAAAGCGGCAGTGCATTGGGCCAATCAGAAATGTAAACCGGTCTGTAAGGCTAATCCGTATTCATCATTGCGGTCTGACGCGGTAACGGCGAAGTCGGCAAAAAAGGTCTCGCCCCCAAATGCCATACCCAGGGAGGGCGTACCTGTCTCATCAACGAGGTTGTAGCGGTACCCCAAACGCAGATGGTTACCGGCGAATATACGCCAATCTACGCCAGTGGCGATGTACTGCTTGTCCGGATCAAACCCCAAGGGCTCGTTGCGCGTCAGGTCGTAGTCCAGGGTCCAGGTGATGTCTTTGCGCTGATAGGCGACTGCAGCACGGGCAATGGTGTCTATCACTATGCCTTTACCGTAGGGGGCCTCGACCTCGAAGGGGATAAGGTTTTTAACCACAATACCCATATTCCAATAGGGGTTGATGTCGTAGTCCAAGCCAATATCGATATTCGCCCGGCTGTGGCTCCTGCGATTGGAATCGTCGAGAAAAGCATCGAAATCAATATTCTGGATGGATTGGGAGAATCCTATAGCCTCGATCCATTGCTGCTTGAGTGTGACACCGAGCGACCAGTCTGGCGCAAATGCCAGGTCAGTTGCGGCGCTGAGTGCGAATTCCTCCACCTCCGCGCCAGAGAACTCGACGGCAGAGTGAAATTCCTCGGGAATCTGGTAACGCAGGTAATCGCGTATCTCAATACCATCCAGGCCGAGTTCTTCCAGTGAGCGGCCCTGGTTTTGCGCAACCGCTGCATTCAACAAGCCTTCGAGATCGATGTATTCATCCAGTGATTCCACGTCGAATCGCAGCTCTTCAATAGCTTTAATGACTGCGCTCACGCTGGGAATGTCTTGATAATTTCGTAACTCGTCACTGATCTCGCCCGCGTCAACATCGCGCTCGATCAGGCTGATGACGTCGTCAAAGTCGGTCTCGCGCAACAGGCGATCAAGAGACTGGGAGCCCTCAAGCACATTGGCGACGGCGTCGACGGTATCAAACATTTGATTTAGCCGCTGTACATCAAGCGGCGAAATCTTGACCTGCGCGCCCACTACCAGGTAGCGCCGATAGCCGCTGGCAAAACTCCAGCGATCGGTTTGCTTACCAAAGGAAAAGCCGGCGGAAGCGGCGGTCCGCAAGGGGGCGTCCGACAGGGACTCCAGTTCATTGAGCAGGTCGCGCGACTGTCCTGTTACCTTGCGAATATCGTCCGGCTGCAAGTTGCCGTCTGCAAACAGATCGTGCATGGAACCGAGGTTGCTATCAAACTCCAGTTCACCGCTTTCACTGAGCGCTTCCACGCGATCGATAAAGTTGTTGCGATCCAGCAGTCTCACCCCGGCATTCGCGTGTAAAAAATAGCCGGGGTTGCGATCGAATTTAGCACTCGCAAGTAGAGCCGGGTTAAAGATCCCCGCCTCATTGGGGCGTGCTGATGCGGTTCCGGCACCGCCCAAAGCCATTGTACGGCTATCAAAAGAAACAAAAGAGACCGCTTGAGCAATTGGCGATACAGCGATCAACGCGATACACATTGGCAGCGTTCGCATGCATTGCGGTATCGCCAATCGATCTTTACTACACATGAGTTTTTCCCGGAAAAGGTACACAAGTATTAGCTGGACGGCAGATTCTGTCCCAGCCACTGTATGAATTGCGGCATGGGCAGGGCGCCCGAAAGCCGCGCAATTTCGCGGCCACGATGGAACACCATCAACGTGGGAATAGAGCGAATCTGAAATGTGCCGGCCGTCTGCTGATTGGCTTCTGTATCCAGTTTCACAAACACTGCCCGTGTCGTCATTTCCGTGGCCACCTGGCTGAACACCGGCGCAAACTGCTGGCAGGGGCCACACCAGGTGGCCCAGAAATCGACCACTACCGGCAGGTCACTCTTGTCGATAAAGCGACGAAAACTGGCATCGGTGGCATTAATGGGCTGGCCGCTAAGCAATCGCGCGCGACATTTGCCACACAGGGGGCCATCGCCCAGGCGCTGGTGGGGCACGCGATTCGGTGCGGTGCAGCTGGGGCAGACGATCTGGGTGAGTTGTACGTCGGACATCAGAAATTTCCTCAAGCGGGCAGGGTGCATTGGTGCATTGGCCTAAAAAGAAGCACCATCCACCTGCCGGATTTTTAATCCTTCCAGTAACTCCGGTTCCGCCATCCGCGCATTGACCGCGATCCGTTTCACCGGACATTTATCCGTTGTTACATAGTGTGTCAAACAACCGCAATTGTGGCACCTATGGTGCTCAATATCCCGGTCACCCCAGATATAAAAGTGCTTTACCGGCTGCTGGTAATGGACGGTGACCTCACCGGGCGCGTAGTAGGTCCAGAGCCCCGCATATCGTCGGCACAGAGAGCAATTGCAGCTGGTGACTTCTGTGGGGAGTGTGGCGACCTCCAGGGTGATATTGCCGCAGTGGCAACTGCCGAATGGTGTCATTTCAACGCAACCCTCAAATGCGTCTGGATACCCAGGCGTGGATCAGCCCTGCCTGGAAAAATTGCACTGGGAGCTCGAAGCCGCCACACGCGATGATCTCGGCGATGCGCTGCGGCGGCAGGACGCCGACGTCATTGGCGTAAGCCTTGCGCATACGATCCACGGCCTCGGGGGTTAAATCGGCCGCGGCCATCATGTTCATCCATGCGTGTAGCAGAACGTCATACTCCGGTGAATTGACGTCCGATGCCAGGTCCGAACTCGCGAGCAGACCACCCGGCATCAGGCGGTTCGCGATTTCGCGAAAGAACCCGGCGCGCGCCTGGTGATCGAGAATAAATTGCGAGACCAGGAAGCAGGTGGCCGCGTCGTGTGCGTGCATTTCCGGCAGTGTATCCAGGTAGCCTTCGTGAAACTGGCAGCGGCCGGCAAATCCTGCCATTTCGGCGCGCTCCCGGCATTTTTCCAGCATCGGGCCAGATGGCTCGACCGCGGTGAATTGCCACTTCGGATTCTGTTGCGCCAGATGGGCCATCTCCGCACCGGTTCCTACGCCCACACAGAGGATGCGCGCATCGGAGGGTAGTCCGGCAAAGATGGAATCCACCAGCAGATGCAGGCAGTCGCGAATTGGCGCCGTCTTGGCCCATTGGGTATCGTAGTTGGCTGCTTGCTGATCAAACAGGGCTTTGATTTCGTCTTGTTTCATTACATTTCAGCTTTTGTACTGGAAAGGTATTCGCTCAACGCAAGCGAGATGGTTGAGCGTGCATCAAACAGTCGGTGGTAGTCGCCGCACTTATTGTGCGGGCTTATGGCCAAGGACCCGGGCCGGCAGCAAAAGCAGTGCGCGCAGGAAGGCAAACAAGGCCTCGAAAGTGATGCCGATGAGGCGAAACGGAAGCGTCAACAGCCACACCAGTGGCCAGAGAAGGAGTGCCAGCAGTGCAAGCGGCCAGCAGAGAACGAACAGTATCAGCCAGAGCAGGAATTTGAGCATCGCATGTCCTTGTCGGCAGTAGCCTTTGGTCCGAATCGGTCGCGTTAAAACTTCGCGATCGGTGTTTAGCCGCCCGCACCCCATCAGGTGGGGGCGGGCGGCCAACAGTTTACGGCCGATTTCGTTTTACTGCACTTTTGACAAAGACGTAATCAGGGGCAGTTGCCTTTCACATAATAACCAGCGGCGGTCTCTGCCAGTGTGCTGGTCACGAACACGTTGTACAGACCCAGGTTATCGCCGGAGCCGGCCGCATAGGCGTAGCTGCCGTTGGTGGTGGCGCGCCCGGCCTGCACATGGCTGTAGTTGCTGGCGGTGTACTCGGTGCAAGTGACATCACCGTTCGGAGTGCTGTCGCAGGCATTA